>JASJDI010000211.1 GCA_030065155.1 Xenococcaceae cyanobacterium MO_188.B29 | reverse complement strand
CGAAGACAACCAGATTTAACCGTTTTAACTGAAGACGTTCATAAACCCCATAATCTTTCAGCAATTATGCGTACTTGTGATGCGGTAGGGGTATTTTCTATTCATGCTGTAAATAGTCATAGTCAGGAAGTACCTACCTACAGTCAAGTTGCCCAAGGTAGTGAAAAATGGGTTTATCTCCACACTCATCCCGATATTACGACAGCTATTAAGCAACTACACCAGGAAGGTTACAAAATTTATGCTGCTCATTTAAGTGAAGAAGCAGTAGACTATCGCCAGATTGATTATACTCAACCTACCGCCATTCTCTTAGGAGCAGAAAAATGGGGAGTTAGCCCAGAAGCAGCCAAACTAGTAGATGGACACATTATTATTCCGATGTTGGGAATGGTAGAGTCGCTAAATGTATCGGTTGCTGCTGCTGTTATTTTATTTGAAGCACAACGACAAAGACTAGAAGCGGGTTTATATGATCGAGTCAGGATCGATAGAGTGACGTATCAACAAACAATTTTTGAATGGGGTTATCCTAAAATTGCTGCTCTACATCGTCAGCGAGGGGAAGTTTATCCTTCTTTGGGAGAAGACGGAGAAATTAGATTAAATCCGCTTGAATAGTTATAAATAAGGTTGACACGGAGATTTTTTATTTCCACTAATTAAACGGACTTGAAATTATTAACTAAGATAATTGACAAATTTGTCTAAACGTTCTAATCCTTTTTTAATAGTCTGCATATCTGTAGCATAAGATAGACGAATACAATTGTCTGCACCGAAAGCAATACCAGGAATGGCAGCCACTTGCTGAGATTCTAACAAGCGATCGCAAAATTCTAGAGATTTTAGACCTGTAGCACTTATATCTACAAACACATAAAAGGCACCATCGGGTTTAGGACAATTAAGTTTAGGAATACCTTGAATTCCCTGGTAAATTACTTCTCTTCTTTGCGCAAAAGCAGCTAGCATCTCTTTAACACAAGCTTGAGAACTTTCTAACGCAGCAATTGCCCCATATTGAGCAAAAGTACAGACATTAGAAGTACTATGACCCTGTATTTTAGTCATAGCTTTAATTATTTCTACAGGTGCAGCAGCATAACCAATTCTCCAACCAGTCATAGAATAACTTTTAGCAAAACCATTACAAGTAACAGTCCGCTCAAATATTTCTGGAGAAACTGCACCAATACTGAGATGTTTCATATCATCGTAGAGAATATTTTCGTAAATCTCATCAGAAACAACCCATAAATCATGATCTATAATTATTTTGGCAAGGGTGCGTATTTCTTCTGGAGTATAAACTGTACCTGTGGGATTAGAAGGAGAATTAAGAATAAAGAGTTTGGTTTGAGGTGTAATTGCTTGTTTTAATTGCTCTGGAGTAATTCGATAATTATTCTCCGCCCAAGTATTAACAATAACTGGTTTCCCATCAGCTAACTTAACCATTTCAGGATAGCTAAGCCAGTAGGGGGCAGGAATGATCACTTCATCTCCAGTTTCAATAAATGCCTGGATAAAATTATATAAAGAATACTTACCACCATTCGTAACGATGATATTTTCGGCTTGATAGTCCAAATTATTGTGAATTTGTAACTTTTTCGCGATCGCTTTTCTTAATTGAGGTTCACCCGCAGCAGGGCCATATCTAGTTTTACCTTCATCAAGAGCTTGTTTAGCAGCAGCACAAATATGCTCTGGAGTAGGGAAATCTGGTTCCCCTGCACTAAAGCTACAAACATCAATTCCTTCCGCTTTCATAGCTTTAGCTTTAGCGGCGATCGCTAAAGTTAGTGAAGGGGATACTTGACTGACTCTTCCTGCTAGTTTCATTGAGCTAAAATTTGAGACTTTGTTGAATTTATACCCTGATTACTCAAACTATAGTGTCGCAAAATACTTTTGACTATAAGTGAATTTTGCTAATTTCTTCACAATCTGATAATCCATTAACAATCAAGGATATATAGCTAATGGCTAATAACTATAACTAAATGATAGTATGACAAAAAAAATATTAGAGCGAGTTAGATTCTCATTGTGGCAAAGGTTGTCTTCGAGAACGTTTACAAAAGTTACCCAAGAAGTAGGGCAGAGGATGTATCGGTTGCCTCAGATATTAGAATTCCGAAGATTGAGGGGAATCAAAATCATCCCAAGCAAAAATCTAGCAATCATAGCGTTAGTGTTCTCCGAAATATCGATTTTACGGTAGAAGACGGAGAATTTATGGTGCTAGTAGGTCCTTCTGGGTGTGGGAAAAGCACCCTATTACGGATGCTGGCGGGTTTAGAAGAATTGACTGGGGGTAATATTTATGTGGGCGATCGCTTAATTAACTCGTTACCTCCTAAAGCAAGAGACATCGCTATGGTGTTTCAAAATTATGCTCTCTATCCCCATCTGAATGTTTATGACAATATTGCTTTTGGTTTACGTAGAACCGTAAATCAGTCATTAAAATCTAATTCAATAGAAGACATATTAACAGGATTAACTCGCTCTTTACCTAAAGGTTTACGTTATCATTCTGCTAAGGAAAAGGAGATTGCCAAACGAGTAAAATACGTTGCGAGTTTATTGCAAATAGAATCTTTATTAACTAGATTACCGAAAGAACTATCTGGAGGACAAAAACAGAGGGTAGCATTAGGTAGAGCGATCGCTCGTAATCCCCAAGTGTTTTTAATGGATGAACCTTTATCAAATTTGGATGCAAAATTAAGAACTAGTACTCGCGCCCAAATAGTCCAATTACAAAGACAACTAGGAACAACAACTATTTATGTTACCCACGATCAAATTGAAGCTATGACTATGGGCGATCGTATTGCGGTGATGAATGAAGGAAAAATTCAACAAATTGCCCCACCTTTAGAAATTTACCATCACCCAGTTAATCGTTTTGTAGCCGAATTTATTGGTTCACCACCAATGAATTTTATCCCTGTAACTTATGTTGCACCTTTGACTCTAATTCATCCTCAATTTTGTCTTACTCTTCCAGAAACTTGGATTGAACCATTACAAGGATATAAGGAAAAACAATTATTACTGGGAATTCGCCCCGAACATTTTAGTCTGAGTACTGTTAGTGAACAAAACCTAGCAGTAGTAGTAAATTTAGTTGAAGCCTTGGGTAATGAAACTTATCTTTCTGTCCATTTAGCTGAAGAGAAAAACACTACTTTACAAGTTAAAATTCCAGGGGATAAAGCTATTGCTAGGGGAGAATCTTTACATCTGGCGATCGATCTGAATAAAATTCATCTTTTTGCCGAGAATACAGGGGAATCCCTTCGTTTCAGTTCGGAATCATCCATTTAAAAAGCTTTAGGTAATCCCGCTTGTTTCAAAACTGCATTGGCAGTATGCCTTGATTTGATAGCATTATCAACAACAAACCTACGTTTGGTGATTGGACTAAACCAAATTTCATGATCTCCTTTACCCTGTCTTTCAAAACAACACCTTGCCTCTGTCAACAACTTTTTTAAACGAGGAGTTAAGGATTTTGCCACTTAGTTTATTATCCAACTTGAATTAATTCTTGGCGTAAAGTGCTCAATTCAAAGCTAATCGAGCCTGAATAATCCTCTGAGATTAAGTTATTGATTATCATCAACTCAGGAATCATATTTCGCAATTTAGCAGTTAAAGCTTCGATGGTATCTGCTTCAGTTGCTAATCCTGGAACATTTTTGCTGGTGGCTACCCAAACTCTAGCATCTGCATCCCAAATAGCTTGAACGGTCACTTTCATTGAGGTAATTCTTTTTTTACTTTACATTATAGATTGAGTTGAAGATTATTCTTGGCAAGAAATCAACAAAGCGATCACTTTGTTGCTACTTCGTGGTCGCGCAGTGCCAGTCTTCGCCCAATCGCCTTGTAACTACAGTTACAAGAGAATCACTTTATCGGTGCCAAAAAATATTCAAACTATTGTAAGTACACCTCAAAAAGCTCGTACTATTGGATGAAGGATAATAATCAGATAGACGCTATAAATAAGTAAGTGAATTTAAAATAGTCATAATAATGAAAACACCAGATTGGGTCAAAAACGCGGTTTTTTACCAGATTTTCCCTGATAGATTTGCTCGTAGTCAACCAACTATTAAAGGACAATGGCAAGCTTCTAGTCTGGAAGGTTGGGATGCTACCCCTACTATGCAAGGATATAAAGGCGGAAATTTGTGGGGTGTAATCGATAAGCTAGATTATCTTCAAGATTTGGGTATTAATGCTATTTACTTTACGCCTATTTTTCAGTCGGCATCCAATCATCGTTATCATACTCATGATTATTATTTAGTCGATCCTCTTTTGGGAGGCAACGTCGCTTTTGAAAGTCTAATTGAAGCAGCACACAGAAGAAAGATTAAAGTAGTGTTAGATGGAGTATTTAATCATGCTAGTCGAGGCTTTTTCTTTTTTAACGATATTTTAGAAAATGGCCCCCATTCTCCTTGGTTAGACTGGTTTAAAATTTTGGATTGGCCTCTGTCTGCTTATGATGGTAGCAAACCCGCTAATTATGTTTCTTGGGTTGATAATCGGGCATTACCCCAGTTTAATCATGATAATCCGCAAGTAAAAGAATATATTATGCAAGTTGCTGAATATTGGCTCAATAAAGGCATAGATGGCTGGCGGTTGGATGTTCCCAATGAAATAGAAACTACTGGTTTTTGGTCGGAATTTCGCGATCGAGTTAAAGCCGTTAATCCAGATGCTTATATTGTCGGGGAAATTTGGTCAGATGCTAGTAAGTGGCTAGATGGAGAGCAATTTGATGGGGTAATGAACTATTTATTTACCGTACCGACTATTGCTTTTACCGCAGGCGATCGATTTAATAAAGAATACGCCCAACCCTACTACAGTCCCTATCCTGCTATCTCGGCTCAAGAATATGCCAATAGAATTAAAGACTTACTTAGTTTATATCCAGAAGAAATTAAACTCGCCCAACTCAACTTACTTAATAGTCACGATACCCCTAGATTAATTACTACTGTAGGAGAAGATAGAGCCAGTATGGAATTGGCTACAGTTTTACTCTTAACTTTTCCTGGTGCGCCTAGTATATACTATGGAGATGAAGTAGGGTTAGTAGGTGGAAAAGACCCTGATAGTCGTAGAGGCTTTCCTGCCACAGAAAACTGGGATATTTCTGTGCTTAAGTATCATAAAGATATGATTGCTTTACGCCATCAATATCCTGCCCTTTGTACAGGAAGTTATGAAATTTTATATGCTCAAGAATCAGTTTATGTATTTGCTCGTGTTTTAGACCAAGAAGAAATTATTGTTGCTGTTAATACTGGGATTGAATCTGCTACAGTTAATTTCCCTATAACTAAATTGGCATCTCAACCTAATCAAGTTTTGCTTGGTAGTGGCAGATTTGCTTGGCAAACTGAGGCAGAAAAAAATCATTTGGAAATAACTTTGCCCCCTCGTAATTACTTGATTGTTAAGTAAAAACTTGTATTTTTATGTATTTTAAGTATGGCTAGCGACTAAACTCAATCCCTCTTTCCCTCAGTTGCTGCATAAAAAATTCTTCTAGAGAAGGACGAGCCAAATGTATGCTGATTAGTCGAGCATCAATTTCTCTTAAATGAGCTAAAAATTTTTCTGGTTCTCCTTTTAATTGTCCGTGCCAGCAATTATGATCCCAAGTTAAGTGAGCGATCCAGGGATTGAGGGTTTGAGAGTCGCCTCCTTTGACAATTACCTGATAGTCATGATCGTCCCCTAGAAGTTGGAAAAGAGAGCCTTCACAAATTAATTCACCCAAAGCTAGAACCGCAATGCGATCGCATATTTGTTCGACATCAGCTAGGATATGAGAATTAAAAAAAATTGTCTTTCCCTGTTGCTTCAAAGAAAGAATAATCTCCCGCATACGATAACGTCCCATCGGATCTAACCCAGACATCGGTTCATCCAGAAAGACTATTTCGGGATCGTTAATCAAAGCTTGAGCCATTCCGACTCTTTGCAACATTCCCTTAGAATATTGTTTTAATTTCTTCTTACGAGCAGTAGACTTAGCTAAACCAACTAAATCCAACAATTGATTGATTTTTTGCTTTCTTTTAGCACCAGGAATTTGAAATAATCCCGCCGTAAATTCTAAAAATTCCCAGGCAGTGAGATAATCGTAAAGATAAGCATTTTCTGGCAAATAGCCAATTCTTTGTTTAACACGGCGATCGCCGATGGGATGTCCGAGTAACTCAGCTTTGCCTGAAGTAGGACGCACTATACCCAGTAATGTTTTGAGTAAAGTTGTTTTTCCCGCACCGTTAGGACCTAGTAAACCAAAAGTTTCTCCTTGATAGACAGTTAAAGAAAAGTTATGCAGTGATTTGATCTTTTGATTTAACCAAAAACCAGTACGATAAACTTTTCCTAGATTCCAAGTTTGTATTACTGGTGTTGGCTTGACTGGGGTAGGTTCAGTTGATAAATCAGCAGCAGAATACATAAAATAAAGGAGCTATTTAAATACGATTGGTACAGATATAGAGTTCCCTTAATCAAAAGATTTATAACAGTGAAGTGATTTAACACTGCTATAACTCAAACTTGCATTCGATCGAGTTTGTTATTACTAGCTAGATTCTTGACCAAATAATCAATAAATAGCTTTGTCTTGAGGGGAATATATTCTTTTGAAGGATATAAAAGCCACACCGAACTCTCAAAATTGGTGGCAGTAATATCATATTCTGCCAACAGTCTAACTAGTTTGCCAGATTGAATATCACGATCGACAAGCCAGTCTGGTAACAAAGCTAATCCCATCCCGTAAATAGCACATCTTTCGATCGCTAGAGAATTGGTTAGCAAATATTTGCCACTAATTTCAATCTCAGTAACTTTTCCCTTACTATCTCTAAATAACCAGTTTAAATTGTATCTTTCTCTGGGAAATAGCAAACAGTTATGATTCTCGATCTGTTGGGGAGTTTGAGGTTTTCCATGTTGCTCGATATAATCTGGACTAGCACAAATATGAAAGTTCATCTTGCGTAGATGTCTGACAATATATGATGAATCTTGGAGAGTTCCCAGTCTGATCGCAACATCAATTCTTTCTTTAATTAGATCGATATAAGAATCAGTCAGAATAAATTCAAAAGATAGGGAAGGATATATATGGCTTAGTTTGGGTAGTAAAGGTATAATTTGCTTCTCAGCAAACACGGCAGAAGCAGTAACTCTTAATGTACCTTGAGGTTCTGTACTTAAATCGGTTGCTACTTGTCTAGCTAATTCCAATTCATCAATTATGGGGAAAATACGTTCAAAGTAAATTGCTCCTGCTTCAGTAGGTTTTAGTTTGCGGGTATTGCGTTGAAACAAGCGTATACCCAATTCCTCTTCTAATTTCGCGATCGATCGAGATACTGATGAAGGATCGATGTTATGTCTTCGAGCAACTTTGGCGAAGCTAGATTGCTGCATAACTTCTATAAATAATTTAAGAGTAGTAAGCTCCATTCGTGCATTATAGGCAATAGTCTAATGTTATTTTTAATCTTTATTGTTCGATCCAACAAGAGTAACTTAAAGATGAACTATTAAATTAGAGATATTCCTATGAATACAGTAGCTTTTCTCGGTATAGGTGCTATGGGTAGTCGTTTAGCTCATAATTTACTCAATGCTGGCTATAATTTACGAGTTTGGAACCGCACTACCCAAAGATGTATTCCTCTAGTCGAAAAAGGTGCTATTTTAGCTCCTTCACCAAAAGAAGCTGCACAAACAGCAAATATAGTTATTGCCATGGTTTCAGATGATCTTGCATCTCGTAAGGTTTGGCTCGATCGAGAAACTGGTGCTATACATGGACTCAAATCAAATAGTGTGGCGATCGAATATAGTACTTTGACTCCTGGTTGGTGTCGAGAATTAGCTACCAAAATTAACGAACAGGGCTCTGAATTTATTGATGCTCCTGTAATTGGCTCTTTGCCTCAAGCAGAAACTTGCCAATTAATACATTTGGTGGGGGGAGAGAAAAAAATTGTAGCAACTGTTAGCACTCTCCTTGAGGTTAATTCAATATCTATTCATCATATTGGTGAATTAGGGGCAGGTATGACCATGAAATTGGCTGTAAACGCTCTTTTTGGCACTCAAGTAGTTGCTCTGAGTGAAATTTTGGGTTTACTACAAAAAGCAGGACTTTCAACTGAATCATCAGTCAACTTATTGAACCAAATACCTACTACTAGCCCTGCTTTGAAAGGCATTGGTTTACTTATTGCTGCGAGAAATCATCAACCTCTATTTCCCCTCAATTTAGTTGAGAAAGATTTTAGCTATGTAGAACAACTAGCGCGATCGCTCAAGGTAGAAATTCCAACTATCAAAAAAATTATGGAGATATACCAACAAGCTCAAAAAGCTGGATATGGTAATCAAAATGTTTCTGGAGTTGCTCGACTATATCTTGGAAACAACTAATAATTAAAAACCAGCTTTAGCGACTAATCGATCGCGTCCCTGCTCTTTGGCTTCATATAAAGCGCGATCGGCTAAAGCAATTAACCATTCTGAAGATAATGTTGGCGAAGGAATTTGACTGGTAGCACCACAACTAATAGTTACGTACTGATTTATCTGGGAGCCGATATGACGAATTTTTAATTCTTTTACCTGAGATTTTATTTTTTCAGCTACGTAGATAGCTCCATCGAGATCGGTATTTGGCAAAATTACGGCAAATTCTTCTCCCCCATAACGAGCCACCAAATCGTTAGGACGCTGAATGGTTTTACTAATAGCTTGAGCTATCTGTTGTAAACAACGATCTCCTGTGGGATGTCCATAAAAATCGTTGTAAGCTTTAAAATAGTCCACATCACAGAGAATAAGAGCAATTGGTTTTTGTTCTCTTAGGCAGATTCTCCATTGTTGGTCTAGGCTAACATCAAAACAATGACGATTGAAAATTTGCGTCAGACTATCAATATTAACTAGGCGTTGCAATTGTTCATTTGCCTGTTGCAGTTGTCTAGTTCTTTGTTCGACTCTCTTTTCTAGATCAATATTAGCTTTTTCCAGATTATGAAATAAAGCTTGTATTCTTTGGGTCATCGAGTTGAACGATTGCGCCAAAATCTCTAACTCTTGTATCCTTTGAGTTTCTACCTTCCGATCTAATTCTCCTGATGCTAGGGCACTAGCAGCATCACTAAGACGAAAAATAGACAGGGAAATCCATTGGTTAATAAAGATACCCAGAGTAATAGCCAAAATTAGAGAAGTTAGGCACACAATGATAGTAGTACGAGTATTCGCATGAATATGCTCCATAAAATCTGCTTCGGGAATTGCTACTACCATTAACCAATCAAGACCAGGATAATGATTTAGAGGCGTTACCTGGATAAATTGACGTCGATCGCTCAATTGATTGATAAATTGTTGAGTATCTTTAACTTGACTAAGATCTTGAAATTGTTCTTCTAAATAATGTGCTGCGGAGCGAACAAAGATATCTTGGCTATTTTTGGCATGTAGTCTTGTACTTACTGTATTGGTTAAAATTACAGGAGGTTCTTCTGTAGAAGTAGCCACAATTTTTCCCGACCTTTCTATAATAAAAGCCCTGCCAGAAGGACTGATATTTAAACTACGCAAAAAGTTACTAATTTGTACTAAGGTTAAATTGATCGCCATTACCCCCTTCAATTTTCTTGTCTGTTGTTCATAAATAGGGATTGCTGGCGTAATTCCTAACACAGGAGGGTCAGCAAATAAATAGATAGGCGACCAAACTAATCCTCCTTCTTCAACAGCAGCCTGATACCAAGGTCTTAAGCGGGGATCGTACTTTTCTGCTTTAATTAGATTAGTTTTATTACCTTGTTCATTCAATTGATAAATTTTCCAAAGAGGTGCGGTAAAGTCACTACGAATGGCAAGTTTAGGTTCTTCTTTCATGTTTACTTGAACGAACTCTCCCTCTTCACTACCAAAATAAAGAGTAGTAACTCGTTCATTTAATTGAGTTTGCAGCCAAAAATTACGTTCTAAATTGACAAGACTCTCTAAATTTAAATTCCCTGCTTTGACATTGGCTTGATTGATTTTCAGAAAAAGACTGTGTATATGTGTATATTGATATACGTGTTCCTCAATATGAGAAGTAACTTCTCTACTTAATTGCATTGCCAAAGACTGAACAGTTTTTTGTCCATTGCGCCAGGAAAAATATCCAGTCAAGGCTACAGTTATAGTAACTTGAATAATAAAAGGAACAATTAAGACAAAGCGGAGAGGAAGTTTAGGAAAATTGCTATCCATTTGCTCCATCATCAAGATTTAAATTCAAAAAACTTATTGACCCGTGGTGCTTGTCTCCAATTGTGATTACGAAAATTTTGGGGCATATTGGCATTTATGTACTATTTTGGGCATAATTTTGGCTAAAATATACTGCTAAATAATTTTTATGGATTATTTCTGGTTAGTTTAACCGAAAAACAAGACTTTCCTTATATTAATGTCAATTAAAGTTTTTAGACATAAAAATAGTATTATTTTGGCAACCATGTTTGACAAATGTATTTGAACTAGCACACAAAAGTTGCTGTAACCATAGCGAAGCTAAATCCAAAACATTGCTATATATCAATAGTAAAGAATATGATTGATTATAATTCTCTACTTCTTTATCTATGATGAACATAACCACAATTATGCCGTCTCCATTGGTTTTAGAACCTATGCTACGTCAATGGTTATTAGAAGATATTGGTCGAGGCGATCGCACTACACAAGGATTGGGTTTACATTCAGATAGTCTGGGTAAAGCAGAATGGATTATTAAAGAAGCAGGAGTAGTAGCAGGAGTAGCGATCGCAGCTAAGGTATTTCAGTTATTAGATCACAGGCTTACTTTTCTACCCACGGTTACAGAAGGGGAATGGTGTGAAGTCGGAGAGAAAATTGCCACCATCGAAGGAAGTAAGGAAGCTTTACTAACTGGGGAGAGAGTAGCCTTGAATTTAGCCATGAGTTTAAGTGGTATTGCTACTGAAACAAGAAAGTATGTGGAGAAAATTGCCGATTTGCCAACCCAATTAGTAGACACTCGTAAAACTACTCCAGGTTTAAGAATTTTAGAAAAATATGCTACTCAAGTAGGAGGGGCAGTTAATCATCGGATGGGGTTAGATGATGCAGTAATGATTAAAGATAATCACATCCAAGCAGCAGGGGGAATTGGTAAGGCAGTATCTCTAATTAGAAGTAATATGCCCTATCCTCTAACTATTGAAGTAGAAACAAGTAATTTAGCAGAAGTAGAAGAAGCTTTAACTGCGGGTGCAGACATAATCATGTTAGATAATATGTCTCTGGAAAAGATGACTCAAGCTGTGGAAGTAATTCGCAACCAAGACAAAAGAGTCAAGATAGAAGCATCAGGGAATATTACCTTAGAGAGAATTCGCGCAGTAGCAGAAACAGGAGTTGATTATATTTCCAGTAGTGCGCCAATCACGCGATCGTCTTGGTTAGATTTGAGTATGAGAATTATTGCCTGATTTAACCCGATCAAAACAACAAAAGCTGATTCAAGGCGATCGCGACATTAGGAAAAGACTGAGAGCTAATTAGGGTTGGCTGAATGAGTTTGAATAGTTGAGCCAAAGAAGGTTACAAGGATTTTTGGGGCAGAAAAAAGTGAGGAGAAAATAGCCAAAAAGCCTTAAAATCGGTAAAAGGCCCTTGCACTTTGCATCCCATCTAGCCAGAATCTAGCCAGAACAAATGTACCGTAAATCTGACCGGTCGACCATTACTCCAGAAAAATTTGAATTACCGTTTGAAGGCAAGTTGTCATCAGAAAACCGATGGGTAATTATGGCAGAATTAATACCTTGGTCAGAACTCGCGCGTTCCTTAGCGGAGGAAAC
>JASJDI010000210.1 GCA_030065155.1 Xenococcaceae cyanobacterium MO_188.B29 | reverse complement strand
AGCCTGTTGTAAGTAGTTTTTTTCTTCTGGGGAAAGAAAATTCTTAGTGGGCATTTCCCGATCAGGCGAAGCCTGGCACTGCGTGATCGCTCTTTTTTTTTCTCCCTGATTATAGGATAACTAGGTGCGTCTAAGCTTATGTTAAAACTTCATTAACTTTATAGTCAAATATAGACGGACTTAATCAAAGACCCAATGTTACCTTAGTCTTTCTACCGCCTCTAGATTTCCTAAACTAGCTGAAGTTTCTGATTGCCAAAGTCGCTCCAGAAGTTCCATCCCCTCCTCTCCTATTTGTTCCCCATAGGCAATGCGTTCTGACTTCTTTTTTGGCAAAGGATAATCTTTGATCGCTTTTTAAGTATTTTCTCTACTAATAGCCATCCACCAGAATAATTACAGCGTCCAACTACAGATATTAAAGATTTATCTGGGCAATCTAGCCAAAATTGATTCACTTCTGGCTGTAATGTAATTAGTTGCCAGGTTTGTCCTTTTTTTGTTATTGGTTCTGTTAAGATGATTTCGTATTTTTGTTCTTCACGTCTATAAAAAATTCCTTGATAATATTTATTATTTGTTGTTAAGGAAGAAAATTCATTATATTTAAAAGCTTTACCAGGACAATTTCCATTTTCTGGATACTCTTCGGGATAATCTAGATAATATCTTTGCCACTTCAACCATTCTGGATGTTCTGGCGGTAAATTAAATAAAGGAATAACCGCAGCAGGAGCAAACTTATCGGTTAATAAAGCTTCTTGTAATTTCCTCACAGGCAATTCTATTGGTTGACACCTAGATTCAATACATAAAGCAGCAGCCATTCCCGCAGCTTGTCCAATATTCATTACTATTGGTTGCAAACGAGTACTACCATTAGCAATATGGGAAACAGAAATGTTTTTCTCACAGACTAAAAAATTTTCTATAGTTTCTGACCATAAAGCATTATAGGGAATAGTAAAAGGTGTGCCAGTCCAACGTCCACCCCAACGAATGGATTTAGATTGTAAAGTAAATTCGATACCAGGATAATGATGATCGTTAGGGTAATTACCGATCGCGATCGAACTAACTTCTTCTGTGGTATTAGTAGGTAATTTAGCCACACAGCCATTCTTTGCTGGCAAAATATCATTTTCAGTTATAGTTACTTGACCTTTTAATCTTCTGCTTTCTCGGTAATAGGGATGTAAAGCAAAAGCACTATTAGTTATGAAGGAATTATTAGATTTAACTTGGTGATGGGGAAATATATTTTGAGCTAAACCATAACGTCTTCCTAACTGAGATTGAATAAAATAAGCAAAATTAAGACTATGGTGATAAGCTTCCTCTAAGAACTCTTGTTGTGATGTTTCTAACTCTATTAAACGATTTAAATTTTCTCCATAATCATTGCCACAAATAGGCCAATTAATCATATAGCGATTATTTGGTAATCTTCCATAATTTAAAAAATTTTCAGCACCATAATTATCCCAAGCATGATTAAAAATAGATAGAGAGGCATTGGGAGATATAGTAATAGTTTCCGCTAGATCATCAGCATATTCTTGAAGAATAAAAACCCATGTTGGTGCTTGAATTGGATATTTGTTAGTTAATTTATTAGCAATAATGGGAGCAGTCGGTTCATTGAATTCTGCTTGCATTTCCCATCCCCAACGATAAGGTACTTCACCTAAAGCCAATAAATCTCCTAATTCTGTCCCATCAATAGTAATCTTGGCTTCTACTATCAAATCACTCAAGGTAACTCGATTGAAGAATCTAACTCCTACAATGCTATTTTTTTGTCTATATACTTCTACAGGAACATAGTCTACTATCCAGTTTAAGCTTTCTAATTCCTTGACCCAATCAGCTAATATTTTTGACCCAATACGAGGATCATAAGTCAAGATACTGACCCAAGCATGATCTAATCCTTCAGGTTGTTTTTGTTGTAGCGATCGCCAATATTGTCCCCAGATTCCTGTTTGCCAAGCTGCTAATTCATTCCCATCGGGAGCAGATACTCCTGCTGTAGTTAGCATTCCTCCTAGCCAAGGAAATTCTGTAACTAAAACTGTTTTCACTCCGCAACGAGCAGCTTGAATAGCAGCAGTTGTACCACCAGTACTACCACCAACAACTAAAATATCTGTAGTTATCTTTTCCGTCATATTCAGTCAAAATCCAGAGTAAATACTGAAGCAAAAAAATCAAGTTTATTTGTTGGGGATCAAATATTGCTAGCCTCATCACTACTTAATAAAATATCAGCAATGTTTAGAATATCTTAATTGAAAAAAATCTGTATTTTCTCTCTGGTTTTTGTAAGTGATCAAAGTCAAGATATTTATATAGAAAACAAATTGAGGATAAAGACATGGGTATCTTATTAACTTTTCTAGGAATGGCAAACACTCCTCACAGAAATGAAAAAGTAGAAAAAAAAGTAGTAAATACTCCTGATGATAGAGAAAAAATGAAATTAGCTCAACTTGAAGCTTACATGAGCGCGGATGATAATGAAGGTATCGCTAATTTGTCTCTTTACCTTTAAACTTAATATAAATTGACATCAATTTAAGTTGATATCAAGTGAGAATAAAAATCTTATTTGTTAAGATTTCTCTAATAAAAATTTGTTCAAACTGAGGTAGGGATTAGCCTAGAAATATAGTTACTAGCCTTAAACAATAAATAGGGGTAGGAGTAAATATGGCAATCTCAACAATTAACCCTACAACAGCAGAGAAGTTAAAAGTTTTTACGCCGTTGACTAGCGCAGAAATTGATAAAAAGCTAGCTTTAGCAGCTTCAACTTTTACACAATATCGCCAAACGTCTTTGAGTCAAAGAAGTGAGTGGCTCAACCAAGCTGCAAAGATTTTAGAAAAAAATAAAGTTGAGTATGCCCGTATAATGACTACGGAGATGGGCAAACCGATTAAAAGCGCGATCGCTGAAGTAGAAAAATGCGCCCTAGTTTGTCGCTACTATGCAGAAAAAGCAGCAGAATTTTTAGCGGATGTTCCAGTTTCTACTGATGCTAGTCAAAGTTTTGTCTCCTATGATCCTTTGGGGGTAATTTTGGCAGTAATGCCTTGGAATTTCCCTTTTTGGCAAGTCTTTCGCTTTGCTGCACCAGCTTTAATGGCAGGGAATGTAGGGATACTTAAGCACGCTTCTAATGTTCCCCAATCTGCTTTAGCCATAGAAGATATTCTCAGTCAAGCAGGTTTTCCCCCAGGCGCATTTCAAACCTTACTAATTGGTGCCGATCGAGTCAAAGAAATTATTGAAGACGATCGCGTTAAAGCTGCTACCCTAACAGGAAGTGAACCCGCAGGAGCAAGTTTAGCTTCAGCAGCAGGAAAACAAATTAAAAAAACCGTTTTAGAATTAGGTGGTAGCGATCCTTTTATCGTTTTAGAGAGTGCCGATCTAGATTCTGCGGTAGCAACGGCTGTTACTGCTAGAATGCTAAATAATGGTCAATCTTGTATAGCTGCCAAAAGATTTATCTTAGCTGAAGCGATCGCTGATGAGTTTACAGAGAAATTAATAACTAAATTTCAAGCTCTCAAAGTAGGCGATCCTATGGTAGAGGATACCGATATTGGACCTCTAGCAACTTCGGTGATTTTGACAGAATTAGACCAACAGGTACAAAATAGCCTTAAAGCAGGAGCCAAAGTACCGATCGGGGGAAAACCCTTAGATCGCCCTGGTAATTTCTACCCTCCTACAATTTTGACCGATATTCCTCTTGATTCTCCTACCGCTAAAGAAGAATTTTTTGGTCCTGTTGCTTTGGTATTTCGAGTTAAAAATATAGATGAAGCCATTGAACTTGCTAATGATATTCCTTTTGGACTAGGAGCAAGTGCTTGGACAACTAATCCCCAAGAGCGCGATCGACTAATTAAAGACATTGAAGCAGGAGCAGTATTTATCAATGGTTTAGTTAAATCTGACCCTCGTTTGCCTTTTGGTGGGATCAAACGTTCTGGCTATGGTAGAGAATTGAGTATTCAGGGTATCCATGAATTTGTCAATATCAAAACTGTTTGGATCAAATAAAAAAGTTGTAAGCTCTAAGCTTTAAGCTCTAATCAGTCAGTTTCCAGGATAAATAAGGATATTTCCAGAACAGAAAGTACCCAAAAAAGTAGGGTGGGCAAAATTAAGTTTCAAGTTCCCTGCTGAGTTTACAGTTAGTTTGCCCACCTTACAAGGTATAAACTTTCTTAGAAATCACCTAAATATAAATATAAGTACTTAAGCAAAATTATTTGTACATTCCATTTTTCCCTAACCCCTAACACCTAATCCCAATCTCAACTATCCAATTAATGAGGACACGACTGGCGAGCTTTGCTCGTCAGCGTGAGATGTCCGTTTTGCACGACTACTTATTTTAAGATCTTTTTCATGGTCTATAAGTGAGAATAGCATGTT
This sequence comes from Xenococcaceae cyanobacterium MO_188.B29, assembly GCA_030065155.1. Classification (GTDB taxonomy): domain Bacteria; phylum Cyanobacteriota; class Cyanobacteriia; order Cyanobacteriales; family Xenococcaceae; genus JASJDJ01. The sequence goes on along the minus strand of JASJDI010000210.1, from coordinate 8,306 downwards.
GAAGTCTTACTTCAGCCAAACGTTCTTCTTGATTGATTTGAGTATTTAAAGTACATTCGCCGATCGCTGCATAATAGGACATGCGAGCGCGTACCATTGCTTCAAACGGAGTAAAACCAAGTTGTAGGAATAAATCTCTTGTATATTCTAAGCGACGTTGGTCAACTTGAGCTAAGATAGTGGCAGCTTTTGGATCGTTTGTTGCCCAAGCTCGAACTGCTTTTTCTAATTCACCATCATCTTCACAACAAAGTTCAAATAAATATAGTAGTTTACTACTAGCATCGCCATCTATTGCTTCGATTTGTTCAATAATTTTGTCAGTATCGCGATCGCTCCATTCCTGTAAGAGCGCGTCTAATAATTCTTCTCGATTCTTGAAATGCCAATAAAAACTACCTTTGGTCACATTCATTAATTTAGCAAGTAGTTCTACTCGAATACTTTTAACACCATTTTTAGCCAGGACTTCTAGCCCTGTATCAATCCAATCTTGTCTACCAAGTTTTGGAGAATTTTTTTGTTTAATCATTTAGAGAGACAACAAATTTGAAAAGCAGATAGATTTAACGCCACTTCTTGAATTATATAGCGATTACTTCAAACAACAGTTTAATAAACTTTTGGCACAAATCAAAAATTGTGATGTTGATTTTTTAATATAACTGTGCATTGACAAACTTAATGCTAGTCGGTTATCATGCCTCCATACGCTTGCGTATGGATATTGCTCTTTCTGTGACCGTTAGCGTGGATAAGATCTGCGCGTTATTACTTCACGAATTCAGGGAGTTTGCTATGCTTTGTCTAGCTTATTGATAATAGATTGTAGTTACTAAGATTCAGTGCCTAAAACACCGATTCGGTATCTATAAATTCAAGGGAAGGGTAAGAAAAGGGAGAAGCAAGGTAATTTCTTCCTTGTCTACCGTGTCCTCCTTGTCCCTTTTTTCCATAACTTTTGGGATTAATAAATTGGTGTTCTAGTGGTTATTATTTAGGACTGTGATCCAGGAAAAGCGATCGCGCAGCGCCTGCTTCGCAGACCACGCAGTGCCAGGCTTCGCCCGATCGCTTAGGATATTTGGCTTAATCTGATTAGACCTAATCCATTTCTATATCTCGATCGAGAAGATGCTTTCTGGTATACATTGTCCCAGCAATTAGTAAGTAATATCAAACTATTTTGATGTGGTTTTTTTTGCCAATTTGTCTCTTTTTCTTCTCGATTTGCTTCTAAGCTAGATATCTATCGCAAGAATAGAATATCCATCATAAGAACAGGCAAGAGTGTACAAACGATTTTTTATATAGTCTAGTTAATATTTGGCAAACTTATTGAATATTTTCTAGGAATTATCTGCGATCTGAACTAGATCCTTGTGAAAGATGAAATATTCTCAATTGGCTAATTCTATCCAAGAAAATGAGGAGAAAATTCAATCTCCATCCACAAAACAACCTAAGTTGAAATGGTTTTGGTTGTTTTTAATTCTGGCAATATTTGGTGGAGGTAGTGTAGGCTGGCTATGGCTTAAACAAAATAATGCCCCTATGGCAACAGAAAATCAATCTGCGCCTGTTTTTCCCGTAAGACTACAACAGCTAGAAGTTAGCACCGTTAGGAATAGCTCTGAGTTTGTCGGTGTTCTTGAAGCCCAACAAAGAGTTAGTTTACAACCAGAAACGGAGGGACGGATTGTTGAAATTTTAGTGAGTTCTGGCGATCGAGTTAACCCAGGACAACCCTTAGTACGTCTTCGTCCTGATAAAAATAGAGCGCAGCTAAATAGTGCGATCGCGAGAATAAATTCTTTACAAGCTGCCCTCAACCAAGCTGAGTCGGAACTAAGAACTGCCGAAGCCGAAAAATCTAGAGAGATAGCAGAACTGGAGTTACAGGAAGAAGAGTTTAAGCGAACTAGTTTTCTTGTCAGTGAAGGAGCGCAATCAACCCAAGCTCTCGATCGAGTTAAGCGCGATCGACAATCTGCTCTTGCCACCCTAAAAGCTGCCGAAAAGCGAATTAAAGCTGCCGAAGCAGCTATCGATGTTGCTAATGCCGATCTTAGGCAAGCAGAAGCGGACGCGGATTTGGAACGGGAAAATTTAAGAGATACAGAAGTGGTTGCTCCTGTTAATGGAATAATAGGCGATATTCCTGTCAAAATTGGCGATTATGTCGAAACTAGTGACACTCTAACCACAATTACTCAAAACCAGACTTTAGAATTACGTCTTGCTGTCCCCATCGAACAGACTCCTAAATTACGTATGGGACTACCAGTAGAACTAAGGACATCTCCAGGAGGCGATCCTTTAGTACTGGGTAAGATTAGTTTTATTTCTCCCAGAGTAGATTCCGCATCTCAGGTTGTGTTGGCAAAAGCCAGCTTTCCTAATCCGCAAGGAAAACTACGAGATCGACAATTTGTAAGAGCCAGAATTATTTGGGAAGAGGTTTCAGGAGTTTTAGTTCCTGCTTCGGCGATTACTCGTTTGGGAAATCAGGCATTTGTATTTGTCGCCCAAAACTCATCTAATACTGAATCAGGAGAAGCACAACAAATAGTTGAGCAACGTCCTGTCCAATTAGGTTCAATTGAAGGCAATTACTATCACGTTCTTGATGGGGTAGAACAAGGAGAAACTCTAGTTACTTCTGGTTTGCTGAATTTATATGATGGTGCTGCCATCACGCTAGAATCGGCAACTCCCTCAACAGAAACCTCTCAGTGAAGCAAGATTCAACTCTTTTTTAGTGCATCTCATTAGTTGCCAAATCTAGATATATGTTTGTTGAGACTTTTATCAAACGACCAGTTTTTACGATTGTCTGTTCGATTATTGTCTTGTTGGTGGGATTAATTAGTATTCCCACTTTACCTGTCGAACAGTACCCCGATATTAGCCCTGTACAAGTAGTAGTTACTGCTAACTACATTGGAGCTAGTGCGGAAGTAGTAGAAAAAACCGTTACCACCGTTTTAGAAAGACAGATTAACGGTGTTGATGGTATGAAGTACATTAATTCGATTAGCTCTGAGGATGGTACTAGCCAGATTACCGTCACTTTCGATCAGGGCTATAACATAGACATTGCAGCCGTTGATGTCCTCAATCGAGTATCTTTAGCTGAACCGCAACTGCCAGACTTGGTAAGACAAACAGGGGTTTCAGTTAATAAGCAATCCAGTAATTTTCTCTTGGGAATGGCAATTTTTAGTGAAGAAGAAGGCAAATATGACAATACTTTTATCAGTAACTATGCGGATCTTTACCTCTTAGATGAAATCAGAAGAATCAGAGGTGTTGCTAATATTGTCCCCTTCGGAGAACGCCGTTATGCTATGCGCCTTTGGTTAGACCCCCAAAGATTAGCTAGTCGTAGTATTACCGCTCAAGATGTAGTTGATGCCATCAATGAACAAAACCTAGAAGTTGGAGCAGGAAGGATTGGGCAACCACCGACAACAGAAGGTCAACTTTATCAACTGACCCTCAAGGCTGTGGGTAGGCTGAAAGAAGTGTCGCAATTTGAGGAGATGATCCTGAAATCGGGAAGTGATGGCACACTCATTAAAATTAAAGACGTTGGTCGAGTAGAATTAGGAGCCGAAAACTATGAAACTTTTACTAAGTATAGTGGTCGGGATGCAGTCGGTTATGGGATTCAACAAGCTCCTGGCAGTAATGCTTTAGAAGTTGCCAATGCAGTAAAAGCTAAAGTAGCAGAAATGGCTGAGGACTTTCCTCCAGGAATTAGCTATGAAATACCCTATGACCCAAGTTTATTTGTAGTAGAGTCGGGAAGAGAAGTAGTCAGAACTCTGATTCAAGCAGTAATGCTCGTAGTTTTAGTGCTGTTTATCTTTTTACAGAACTGGCGAGCTACCCTAGTTCCCGCGATTGTAATTCCCATTTCCTTGATTGGAACTTTTGCTTTTATCAAATTATTTGGGTTTTCTATTAATAGTTTGACTCTGTTTGGATTGACCTTAGCCACGGGGATGGTGGTTGATGATGCGATCGTTGTGGTAGAAGATATTGCGGGTAAAGTACAGGAAAAAGGCATGAAACCCCATATAGCAGCAATGGAAGCAATGCGAGAACTTTCAAGTGCTGTCATCGCTACTTCTTTAGTACTTTTAGCAGTTTTTGTGCCTGTTGCTTTTTTCCCTGGAACTACGGGGCAGCTTTACAAACAGTTTGCTCTGACTATTGCTTTTTCCATTGTTATTTCTACCTTTAATGCGCTCAGTTTGACTCCTTCGCTGTCTGCCTTATTATTACGGCAAGGACAACAACCTGGGGGCTGGTTAGGACGAATTTTTGCGATATTTAACCGAGCTATAGAAGGAATGCGCCGAGGATATCGCAGTATCTTAGAACCTTTGAATCGGATTAAACCTTTTGTGGTGGGGATATTTATCGTCTTATTGATGATGACAGTCTGGATGTATCAAACCGTACCAACAGCCTTTCTACCAGAAGAAGACCAAGGTTATGTAATTAAACTAGTTCAGGCACCAGAAGGAACTTCTCTAGCCTATACTGAGCAAGTAGTCGATCGATCCGATAGCTATTTCGAGGATATCCCTGAAGTGGCAGGAACGTTTTCCATCGGAGGCTTTGGTTTTACTGGTAATGTTGCTAATGTCGGCACTACTTTCGTCCCCCTTATACCCTGGAGCGATCGCCTAAAGTTTGAACAGTCCGCTCAAGGGATTCTGGGTCAGGTGATCGGCAAACTAATGGCAATTACTGATGGTCGAGTATTCGCGATTAATCCTCCCACAATTCAGGGATTAGGTAACTATGGTGGCTTTGTCTTTCAGCTTCAAGACCGAAGTAATAATGATCTTCAGACTTTCTTGCAATATGCTGGTCAGATTATGGCAAAAGCTAATGAAACTCCCGAACTACAGAATGTCTTTACTACTTATACTGCTAATTCTCCCCAACTACTATTAGAGATCGATCGAAATAAAGCCAAAGCTGTAGAAGTAGAAATCGATGAGATTCTCAATACTCTCCAGATTTTCCTTGGTTCTCGTTATGTCAATGACTTTAATGAGTTTGGTAGAACTTATCGAGTATATATCCAAGCAGATAAGGAGTTTCGTTCTAATCCAGAAGATATCGGTAAACTTTATGTCCGTTCTGCTCAAGACCAAATGATTCCCCTAAGCAATTTACTTCGGGTGACTCCTGTAACTGGCCCCCAAATTATTAATCATTATAATTTGCTGCGCTCCATTGAAATCAATGGTGCTGCTGCGCCTGGTTATAGTTCTGGTCAGGCGATCGCTGCTATGGAACGGATTGCTAATGAAGTTTTACCCAAGAATATGAGTTATGAATGGTCAGGAATTTCCCTAGAAGAAATAGAATCTGGTGGTCAAGCTCCCATTATCTTTGGGTTAGGAGTATTTTTTGTCTTCTTAGTTTTAGCTGCTCAATATGAAAACTTTGTCGATCCTTTGATTATTTTGCTAGCAGTACCTTTAGCGATTTTAGGCGCACTAGCAGCTTCTTCTCTCAGAGGTTTTCCCAATGATGTTTACGGTCAGGTGGGTTTAGTAATGTTGATTGGTTTAGCGAGTAAAAATTCCATCCTGATTGTGGAATTTGCTAACCAACTCAGAGAGCAAGGTCTTCCCATTGCTAAAGCTGCCCTAGAAGCAGCACAGCAAAGATTGCGACCAATTATTATGACGGCAATTTCTACACTACTAGGAATTTTCCCTTTAGTTGTAGCCACAGGAGCAGGTTCAGCTAGTCGTCAATCTCTGGGTACAGCAGTATTCGGTGGTATGGTAGTTGCTACTGTTCTGAGTCTATTTATCGTCCCCATACTTTATATCATTGTTGCTTCTGGTTTCCGTCACCTTAGAAAGAGTTTTCTATAAGGCTTAACAAAAGGTAGAGGGTAGGAGGCGCGAAATGCGCTTGGGCTTGCGACCTGGAATTGAATTCCAGGTCGTTCCCAAGCAGAAGGTTTCAATCCACTTCTGCCCTCCGCCTTCAAGGACGAAATCCATTAAAAAAGTTCAAAACATCCCACACAACACTTGAGATTGCGTGTTGATTGGTAAACTATCTGCTATCAATTAAATGAGTAATACTTTAATTATCTTAATAATTGTTCTGAGAACTGAATTTAGATAGAGTATTTATAGTTAAGCTTTGTTAACTACAATTGCCAAAAGTTGATTTTTCTGGCTTTATTAAAATAGCATAATAGTTTGTTACATTTTTCCCTCCCTTCTACTTAAGGGGAAAAATTGTAGTTTCTATCCATAACTAAAATTAGGAGCAAATATGATTATCTATCATTATTAGCTCAACTATTTGGATAGAAAAATTATCTATAGCCTTTGTTGTCTATCACTATATTCAAGACTATTCGTTCTCAAGAATTAGCTAAAAATAGCAGCAAGTCGATCTTAATTAATTTCATTTCTTTTAATCGCGATCTCAGGAGTTAAGCATAAAAATGATTAAAAAACTATTTGGTGGCAAATCAAAAGAGTTTTTCTTAGAACTTGATGAAGCTGGAAATAATAGTTCAACAGAAACCAAAGCAGAAGAAACACAGCCTGCGCCTGCTGCTGTAACTCAGGCAGAAGACAAGCAGCCAGAAGTTATGGAAGTTATTAACGTAAAACCAGCCAGCAAAAGCAAAAAAACTTCAATTAAAAGCAAAAAGAAAAAAGCAGCAGAAACTACTGAGCCTACTCCCGCTCCAGCTTCTGTATCTTCTAATGGTGCATCTTCTTGGGATCCTCCCTTCTGGGTCAAAGCTATGTACAACAACAACGGCAGTAGTAATGGCAAAGTTGAAGCAGGAGAAAAAACTTTTGCTACAGACTATTTGCTTCCTACTCCTTCCTCATCTCGTCGTCGCCCAGGGCCTAGTTTAAATAAATTTAAAGACATGGCTCGTCAAGCTAAAACTCCCCGTAGATAGATTCAAAAATTGACTTCCGAACAATTAACTCTTTCTGATAAGAGAGGATTTCAAGAGAGAGAAGGTGATTTTTGGGTTTTTTTTGATAAATAGATTTCTACTTTAGCAACAATTGTTAAGTAATTGCTAAAAAATCAGAAGGCAGTGGAAAAATTGATTTTCTACCGCCTTTTTTTTTGGTAGTGTTCGCGATTGTTTAATCTTGTTGGGAAATAGCAAGATATCGTAATAGAATTTCTGAATTAGAGCGCAACTGTTCAATTGTGCCACTCCACTTAATCTTTCCTACGTCGATAATGTAAACTCGGTGGGCTAATTCTATAGCAAAAGCAATATTTTGACCTGTAATCAAGAGAGTATATCCGCGACTAACCAATCTCTGCAAGATTTCAGCAGTGCGTTGTACGAGAATTGGAGCTAATCCTTCAGTGGGTTCATCCATTAGCAGCATTCGGGGATTACCCATAAGAGTACGAGCAATAGTGAGCATTTGTTGCTGTCCGCCAGAGAGATGACGCGCTTGACGGTGGCGCAAGTCAATCAATTCGGGAAAATCTGCATAGGCTGTCTCTAAGTTGTATCCTTTTTGGGTTGCTTTACTAGCTACCTCCAAATTTTCTTGCACTGTTAGTTCGGGAAATAGTCGGCGATTTTCTGGAACTAAGCCCATTCCTCGATGAGCAATCGTCCAACAGGGTAATCCAGCAAGTTCTTGATTTTGGAAGAGAATACTACCCTGCGACGGAGGTTGAATCCCCATAATACTTAGTAGAGTAGTAGTCTTACCCGCACCATGTCTACCCACAAGAACAACAATTTCCCCTAGATTAACTTCTAAACTAACTCCTTGGAGGATATGACTATCCCCATAATAAGTATCTATGTTCCTAACTTGTAACAAAGCTGAATTCATGGGCAAATTAGTACTTCGTCAAGATCGATTTGAGGAATACTCTCCCTCTGCTTGTCCTAATCCATCTTAAAATTGACCGACTCTGAGATGGGCAACAGCTTAACGTCTCACAAAATTATCCAACTGAGCAATCAAAGCATCTTGAGCTTCAGGAGCAAGAAATGAGGCTCGAAAGGAATTTTTCGCAAGTTGATAAATTTCCTGCTGACTCAACTTTAAAGCATCAGTTACTGCTTGATAATTTTCGGCAATATAACCGCCAAAATAGGCAGGATCGTCAGAATTGACCGTCACGCAAAGCCCTAAATTCAGCAATTTTTTGAGATTGTGTTGCTCCATCGACTCAAAGACTTTGAGCTTAACATTTGATAACGGACAAACTGTTAAGGGAATTTGTCTCTCGATTAGGTAATCGAGTAA
>JASJDI010000209.1 GCA_030065155.1 Xenococcaceae cyanobacterium MO_188.B29 | reverse complement strand
CCTCAATCGCATGACGCACTTAGGCATGCCAGATAGCTATGCCTTAGACTCCTAAAAATCTTACCTCCAAGGGAGAATGGTGTCCAATCAGGGATTATTCATGCAACAAAGCCTATCTCATGTGTTCCTCTAAAAGACTTATTATTATCATTTGTTGCTTGTTTGGCTCATTTTTAGCTGTAATCCTTTTAAAGTCATTTATACGCCCATATTTTTCTCATTACAACATCAGAGACTTTGGAATTACTGGTTCATTACCGAATTTCTTTTTTTGCTTTGGTTTACCCTTTGTTTCTTTGCTTGTAGAGCGTTCATCGTCTTTTAAGCAATTTAAAACCTTTTGTATTGTTTCTGCATCGATAGGAACAATGTATGAGCTTGGGCAATGGTTCGATACATTGGGAGTATTCGATCCTTTAGATATTGTCGCTTCCATTGGTGGAGCAACACTTACCTTTTTCTTTGGCAAACGATATTTATTTTCAAAATAAGAAACCTTATGAAATGGTGGATTAGACTTATAAATGGAAAGATAGTTGAATAAGTTCAAGCAATGAGCAGTTTAGTTATCAATTGAACTCAAATTTAAAATATTGGCACGATCTCGCCCAGATTTTACCTAAGAAAGCTCATCGCTAAAGTTAAGCTCTATGTTTCATAATTTCAGCTTCGGATTTCCAAAGATTTGCGGGTAAACGCTTATAGATACCCTTATCTCGTTCCATCATCTGATAACCGATAAATTCCCTCCTGAGAGTGGCATAGTCGGAATGGTAACGCCCGATAATCTCATTGATCTTGCGTTCTGTATAATCTACATCCATCTCAAATTTGTTAACTAACCACTGAAGTATAACCAAGCGTTTTTTTCGAGAAGCAGGAATTTTGATAAGGCGATCGTTTTCTACATAGTTTTTAAGTACTTTTTCCTCCCAAGCTTCTGTAGTTATATCTTTTGTCCAGGTAGCCATTTGTTCGGTAGTAAATACAGATTTATTCAGTTGAGATAAGGTATCACTATTGAGGCTGTAAAGATGAGTATTGCCCTCTGGATGCATGGAAACTAAATCTAGTTCTTTAAGTTTATTAAGATGATGAGAAACCGTAGGCTCTTTTAACTGTAGCTGTGCAGCTAATTCTTCGACGCTATATTCTCTTTGAGACAAAATACCTACTAGCTTGAGACGATTCTCATTAGCTAGCACTTTAAAAAAATTGAGCAGAGTGTTAAAGTCAGTAGAAATCATAATTCTAATTAGACAAGTATCTAATTAGAATTATATCTAATTACTTATTCAATTGCCCAAATTTTCAGTTGGTATAATTTAAATCTATTCAATCCTCATTTCTATAAACAACTTTCAGCTAAGAAGCTCACAGCTTTCTAAATTTTCTAAATTAATATGGCATTGATTGAATGTTTATCCTTGATAGGAGTCAGGGTTTTATGAAACGTAAGAGAATTAGTAGCTTTTCGCTAACAATAACTGTGCTTGTGTCGGTGCTAATGACAGGAGCAAATTCTCAGATAGAACAAGCTGTAGCTGCAACAAATCAGATAATTATTGCCCAATCGAATCAAGATTCTGAGTTCTATTTTTCTAGGGGAATTAAGCGGATTCAATCTAGAAATTACCAAGGAGCGATCGATGATTTTACCAAAGTCTTACAGCAAAATCCTCGCTCCGCAGAAGCCTATTTAAATCGCGGTTTAGCCTTTGCTCGTCTGAAAAAATATCAAGAAGCACTGAAAGATTTCGATCGATCCATAGAAATTAAACCAGATTTAGCTCAAGCTTATTTGAGCCGAGGAATTACCCGTACCCAAGTAGAAGATTACCAAGGTGCTTTTAGTGATTATAATCAAGCTCTAGCAATTAATCCTAAATACTCAGAGGTCTATTCCCAGCGTGGACTCATCCATAATCGTCTAGAAAATTTTGTGGGAGCAGTTGATGATTTTACCGAAGCTTTACGCCTGAATCCTCAAAAAAAATCTTCCTCTGCTTCTATTTATTATCACCGAGGATTAGCTTATACTCAACTAGGTGATTATGAAAAGGCGATCGCTGACTACAATAATGTTTTGCGAATTAACCCCAAATGGACTCAGGCTTATCTCAATCGGGGTTTAACCTATGCTTACTTAAAAGACTATTCTAAAGCGATCGCTGACTATAATCGTGCCTTGCAGGTACAACCAAACAATGTAGAGATTTATTTAGGTAGAGCTAATATTCGTTTGCAGAGTAAAGACTATCAAGGTGCAATAACTGATTATACTAAAGTTGTTCAAATTAAGCCTAATAATGCTGATGCCTATTACCACAGAGCGAATGTCAAGGTACATTTGCAAGACTATCAAGGTGCGATCGATGATTATACTCAAGCCTTAAAAATTAGTCCTAATTTAATTGATGCCTACTACAATCGAGGTAATATTCGTCTCCAACTACAAGACTTTGATGGAGCAATGGGAGACTTTCAAAAAGCCAGTGAAATACTTCAACAGCCACTACCAGAAATAAATAATTAAAATGGGCAATGGGTAATGGACAATGGACAATGGATAACGAGTATTTCAAGTGTTTATATGGCAAAGAAATAATTAGTGTTTTAGCTTATCCGAACTCAGGTTAATTAATTAACAATTCTAGATCTTAATTGAGTTTTAGTTCCTAATACCTAATACCTAATACCTAATACCTAATACCTAATACCTAATACCTAATACCTAATACCTAATACCTATTCTAAATATGCAAACTTTTAATCTCAATAAGTATGGTCTTGCTTTCCATACAACTACTCCTCAACTGGGAATATGTCTGAGTAATTTTGTTGATAATAATCGTAGTCAAGTATGGGATTTGGGAAGAGATTTATCGGTTTATTTACATAAAAGTCTCGGAGAAATTCTTCAGCCACAAACTTGGCAAGATTTACAATTTATTGCTGTTGCTAAAGGTCCTGGTGGTTTTACAGGAACAAGGATTGGTGTGGTTGCTGCCCGTACTCTATCACAACAGGTAAATATACCTTTATTTGGTATTTCTAGTTTAGCTGCTGTAGCTTTGGATTATGTAAAAACAAATAGAGAAATATCATCAGAAAGTAATAATTTAAATAACCGTCTTTTAGCCGTACAAATGAAAGCAAGACAGGAACAATTATATGTAGCTATTTATCAGTTTGTGTCTAAAGACAATAGTCTACAAACCTATATTGCTGATACAATAATGACCTTAGAAGAATGGCAAAAAACTTTAGCTAATTTAGATAGATCGTACCAACTAATCGAAGCTCCTAATAATTTAGCTAATACTGTTCCCTGTGTTTTGGAGTTAGCTTATCAACAATGGCAAACAGGAAAGTTAACTACTTGGCAAGAGGTAGTACCTTTTTATGGTCAAAATCCTGTGAATTCTAGCAGATAGATCTAAAGTTATAGCAATCAGGAATTATCCCAATAACGAACTACTAACTACTAACTACTTACGACGTTTTTGCTCAATTTTTTGCAAAGCAGTTGCTGGATTTTGACGACGGCGACGATACCAAGTAGCTCCACCCACCAAAATTGCTGTTAAGGTAAAAGCAAACATTAAAGGTAAAATATTACCTTCAGAAAGTGCTTGTAATCCAGAACCCATCATGACAAAAGGTAATACTCCTGGCAATGTACCCAAGACAGTACCAGTTAAATAATCTCGGAAACGGATGGAAGTTAAACCAGCAGCAAAATTAACTAATCCATAAGGAATAATAGGCAAAAGACGGATGGCAAACATATAAAATAAACCACCCTCCCGCATTTCTGCATCTATTGCTTCCCACCGTCCTGCTAGCTTTTGGGCAATTAATTCCCTTCCTACTGTACGAGTAAAAGCAAAAGCGGTTATGGCTGCTATTATGGCTGCTACAGTTGTCCACAATGTACCCCATCCAATACCAAAGATTGCTCCACCTGTAAGATTAAGAGGAGTAGAGGGCAAAATTAATAATGTTCCTATGGTATAGAGTAGAACATAAATTATAGGAGCCCAAATACCCATTTCTTCTAACCAGATTTGTAACTGTTCTCGATCGATTCCTCCCAGGAGAAAAACACCTAATCCTGTGGCAACAATACAGATAATAGTTAGTAGAAAAATACCACTTTTAAACTTCAAAATTGTTGACTCCTAATTTTTCAATATCTAAAGTTACGAACAAGAATTTATGGAGATTTCAATACGGGTACTATGATACTTTACGGAATTAAAAGTTTCCGCTCTCTAAGAGTACATTGGACACTGCATGAATTGAATATTCCCTATGTTATTGAGCCAATTGAGTCGAGGACTGGACAAACCTCCACATCTGACTACACCAAAATACATTTAGGGCAAAAGATACCCTACTTACAAGATGGAAAATTAGGTATCTCTGAAAGTGCAGCAATTTGTATTTATTTAGCAGAAAAGTATGGAAACGGGAAACTTATACCCATCACAGACATTAACAAAAGAGCAAGGTTTTTCCAGATTTGTTTTTATGCCATGACTGAACTTGATGCCCACACTCTCTACATAATTGCTAAACATGGTGGTAGTCTAGTCAAATACTATAAACGCTCTGATGCAGCAGTGGAAGTAGCAGTTTCTGAGTTTAACAAACAAATTTTGGTTGCTGAAAGATGGTTAAAAAATCCTAATGACTATATTATGGGCGAAGTATTTACAGTTGCCGATATTCTTTTTTGTACCTGTCTCATGTCAGCTTATCGACTTGCTCATCAGTTTCCGCTTGAGATACCTGAAAAATTTATAGCTTATACCGAAAATTTAGAAAACAGAAAAGCTTTTCAGCTTGCCAGTATAGCTAATCAAACAGTTGCATTATAGTAAAAAAGTTACAAAATTAATGAATTTCAAAAAAATAAAGCGATCGATCAAACTAACTTTTATAATCGCGATCGCAATTATTTTATTCAATATTTTTACTACTGCGCCACAGCATACACCACAATCATCAGATAAAATCAAAGGTGTTTGGCTAACTCATGTTGGAAATTCTTTCCTTACTTATTCGGGCTTAAATGATAATGTCTTTCATCGATTATCTCTTCAAAATTTTAATCGGGTATATGTCGATGTTTATAATGGCGGTACTACCTATCCTAGTAAGTATGCACCTAGAAACAACTTGATATCGTTTCCTCTTACCGATCCTTTGCAATCAGCCATAAAAGAAGGCAAACGCCAGGGATTAAAAATATATGGTTGGTATGAACACGGTATGATGGTTTTTCCTAATGGAGAAATCGCCAAGCAACATCCCGATTGGCTTTTAACGACAGCAAACGGAAAGCAATTTATCGATCATCATCTTTGGCTAAACCCCGAACATCCAGAGGTAATACAATATTTCATCAATTTATTTACGGAAGCAGCTACCAATTATCCCAACCTCGATGGCATTCAAGTAGACGATCATTGGGGAATTCCGATTCAGTTTGGCAATAAAGTACAAGCGATGAGCGATTTAACTCGTCAGGTGATTAAGTCAGTCAAGCAAGTTAGACCAAATTTGCTTGTTTCTATATCTCCTAACTCCTATCAATTTTCTCTCCGAAAATATTCTCTAGATTGGTTAAATTGGGTGAAAGAAGGATTATTTGATGAAGTAGTCGTGCAAATTTATCGGCAAAATAGTGCTGATGTTGCTAAATCAGTTACACATTCTGGTATACACGAAGCAAGTAAGTATATTCCTATTGCTGTAGGGCTTTTTGCTGGTGGTAATGCCAAACTTACATCTTTGAATGAACTCGAAAAACAAATAAATCTAGTCGAACAATTAGATTATGGCTATTCTTTGTTTTGTTGGGAATATACTACAATTCCTGTTCGTAAAGTTATCTCTTTACTAAAAAAAGTAATTTAAAAGCGATCGCTCTCGGTTTCAAGTCTCCCTCGATCAACAAGAACAACTAACCCACAAATTTATCGCAGCTTGCGATCGCGGAAACTTAACAGAATTAATTGAACTACTAGCAGCAGATATTACTCTCTTTTCCGATGGTGGTGGAAAAGTTAAAGCACTACTCAAACCAATTCAGGGTGTAAATAAAGTGGCTCGTTTTTTAATTGCTTTAGGTCGCAGCAAGTTAATTCCTCAATACGACTTGGAGTTAGTAATAGCTAACGGTCAAATTGGGATTTTATACTCTCTAGATGGAGTAGTTCAAACTATAGCAACTTTTGAATTTACCAGCGATCGCGACAGCGACTACCGAAAGTCTCACACAGTGCCTCGCCTTCCACGCGATCGCATTCAAGCAATTTATTTTGTCAGAAATCCTGATAAGTTAAGCCATGTCTTTTCTTCTGAGACGAGTAATTATCTATAACTATCGCCAATAAGGAGGGTATGTGTCTCGAACACCAGGAATTTCTTCAATCTTTTGCAACCATTTCTCCAGGTTGGGATATTTTTCGGCAAAAGGTAACAAATCCAGATTTAATTCCTTTGCTTGTTCCTTATTAGCTGCACGTTCGACAAATTTCAATAGTGGATAGGTTACAATATCTGCTGCTGATAATTGATCTCCAGCCAGCCAACTTCGATCGGCTAGAAAACCATTGAGTAAAGTAAATTCATCATTTAACTGTCTAGCAGCCTCAATAACTTCAAGCTTTTTATCTTCTAAACCACCAAAGAAAATCGGGCGAACAAACTGACGTAAATAAGGCACAATTATATTCTCTACTTCACAAATTTGTTGCCAAATTATTGCTTTGTCTTGACTGGTTGCACCAAATATTTGCCACTTTGGATTGAGAGAATCTAAATAAACTAAAATTGCTACTGATTCCCGTATTAAAAGTTCTCCGTGTTTTAATAGCGGTACTTTTCCGCGAGGATTCAAAGCTAGATATTCAGCCTGTTTGAGTTCACCTTTAGCAGCATCTAGCAAGTGGGAAACATAATCAACATGATGAATTGCTAAGGCAAGTTGTACCCGCCAAGCGAAGGGACTACCACTAATCCAAAATAGTTCTAATTTTTGATTCATTGTTTTATATTCCTAATTAATTGACTTAAAATTGTTCTGATTTAAGTCAAAAAAAAATAGGGTTTTGCTGTTTACCTAGCCGACTGGATAACAGCTTGATAACCTTGAGTATTAATCATCTTCGCCATACCCATTAGTTGTTCTTGACCTGGAGATTCAAAACCAAAACCATCAACTAAACGATTCATAAAATTAAACAACGAACAAACAGCGATCGCATCTTCTACGGCTTGTTGATCCCAACCTGCTGCTAAGACAGCATCTATATCAGCTTGAGTCGTTTTACTCGGAGTTTGAGTAAGTTTTTGTACTAAGGCAAACACGGGGCGAAAACGCTCTTCAATTGGTGCAGTACTTATATCATTGATAATGGCTTCGAGTAATTGGGGATCGACATTTAAATCAGCAGCGATCGCTTTATGAGAACCAAAACAATAGTTACAAGCATTTAAACTCGATACATAAGCAGCAATTAATTCTCGCTCTCCCGCAGTAAAAGCAGATTCCCCTCGCATTACATTCTGTGAGAATTGGGTTAGAGGAGAATAACGTTTGGGGTTTTGGCTGAAAACTTCCATTAAGTTTTGCTGTGGTAAATAGGGCATTATTTTAATCTCCAAAGATAATGTTGTATTCAGAATAAACATTCTGATTTAAGTAAAAAAATTTAGCTTATTAGTGTTTTCAATGCTACTCTTACATAACTGGCTATAGTTTTTGGGTCAACTTGCGATCGCGCATAGACACATAAACCTAACGTTACTCCAGTAAGATATTTAGCAAAATCATCTATGTTGATATCTGACTTAATTTCCTGACCCTGTCGAGCATTGCCCAAAGCCTGATGAAATGCCTTAGTCAGACGTTGAATATGACTATCTATCTTGGCAGCAACGAGATCGTCATGTAAAGCTAATTCTGTGGCAGTATTGCACATAAAGCAACCTAATTTACCTCGCTCGGTTTGACTTAATTCAACAAAAGCCCCAAAAAAACCCTGAATTTCTGCCAAGGAAGCGTTAGGAGTCTCTAAATCTGCTATTAACTGAGCTACGACAGTATCGCGATAGCGATCTAAACTAGCTAAAAACAACTCATGCTTGTTACCAAAAGTGGCATAAAAGCCATAGCGACTTACTCCTACCTGCTGCACCAGATCGTCAACAGAAGTATCAAAATAGCCCTTACGCCAAAATACACCCATCGCTTTATCCAGTGCTTCCTCTGGTTCAAATTCTTTATTGCGAGGCATTAATAAACTGAGTAAATTTTAAATCAGAATGAGTATTCTGATAATAGCAGTAAGTTTTAGAAAGTGTCAAAGGATTAATGCGATCGCTTATGCTATTTCCCTCAACTTTTCAACATAAATCTCAGGAGCAATATTAGAATCTGGAAGCTTAAATTTCAAAGTAAAGTCATATTCTGGCATTTTAGGTATCTTCCTGGTAATAGTTATCTGTTTGTTTATCATTAGTGAAGAGAGATTTCATTTGTTATGGGGATTGGCGATTATGAAACAATATTTGGCAACTGATGATGTTATCGATTGGCAAAATCCAGAAATTTTACAAATAGCAGAAAAACTATCAGACACAAATATAGAATCAACTGCTAAAAATTGTTTTGAGTGGGTAAGAGATAATATATTTCATAGCGTTGACTATAAAATGAACCCTGTTACTTGCAAAGCTTCTGATGTACTCAAATATAAAACTGGTTACTGTTATGCTAAAAGTCATTTACTTGCTGCACTACTTAGGGCTAATTCTATTCCCGCAGGTTTCTGTTATCAACGTCTGAGTATTTTTGATGATGGCGCACCCTATAGCTTACATGGCTTCAATGCAGTGCATTTACCTGAATATGGTTGGTATCGTATTGATGCGAGAGGAAATAAAGAAGGAGTTAACGCTCAATTTACTCCTCCTAAAGAGCAATTAGCGTTTAGTCTCAATTTTTCAGAAGAAATAGATTGTCAAAAGATTTTCTCTGAACCTTTACCCGTAATAGTAGAAGCCTTGCAAACTTATCAAACTTGGGACGAGATGTTAAATAACTTACCAGATGTCGATCGAATTGAATAAAACTGAAATTATAAATTCACTCTAAAAGAATGGTAAAATCAGCCTGTTTAAAATGACGATCCGTAGTAAAAACTTCCGCTAGTTCTCTTTCACTAGAAATAATAATACTGCTACAGTCAACTAAACCCCATTCTTTATCATTCATCTTTTGATAGAGATTCAATGCTTGCTCAAAAAGCAATTCGTCGATTGCAACACATTCCCACTTTTGAGAAACTTTGATAGCTTTTATGACAGAAATAGCCACTGGTTTAAAAGCAATACGACTAAAAGCATTACCAAATTCTAAAAGAACAGCATTTGTAGTAATGAATTTTCTGTTCTGAGCTTTTAATTGATTTCTAATCTGAATAGCTTGTTGATGGAATAAATCTTTTTTATTTCCTAAAGCAATTAGGACAGAAGTATCAACAAATATAGGCTTCATTATTCATGAGAAGTTTTGTATAAATAACGATCATGGTTCACTGCAAAATCTTCTATTCCCGTATCTACAGCAATATTCTCAAAATTAAACTCATCCCAGGCATCAATGTCTGATTCTAAATTGTTTTCAATTTCTAAAGCTACACTTTCTTTTTGAAGCAGCTTTTCAATATTTTTTATCAACTGAGATGTTTTTTCTGGTGTTAAATTATCTGGTAAATTAATTTTTAATTGCATAATAACTTTAAGTATTCTAGATATTCTTATTTTATTGACTATTATGATACTTAAGCTAAGACATAACTAATAAATAACTTAACCGATGTCGATCGCTCTTTGGTTGAATTAGCATGAATCAGATCATTACTCGTGATGCTGTGCAACAAGATTTTAAGCAGATTGCTCAAATTTCAGTTGAAGCTTATCGACAATATGCGGAAGCCTTAACACCCGAAAATTGGAGCAAAATGGCAGCAAATTTAGCCAATGTAGCCAACACCGCTAATCTAGCTAGTCTAATCGTAGCCGAAGAGAATAATCATATCTTTGGTTCGATCGCCTATTATGCTCCTGGTAAATCTAGTCTCAAGATTTTTCCTGTTGAATGGGCATCTATCCGTTTACTCGCAGTTTCTCCCGCTTACCGAGGTAAAGGAATAGGTCAATTACTAGTCCAGGAATGTATTCAACGTGCCAAAAAAGATAATGCACCTGCAATTGGAATTCATACTAGCGAATTAATGACTATAGCTAGAAAAATGTATCCAAAAATGGGTTTTCAGCAAGACAAGGAACTACCTTCTAGATTTGGACTGCGCTACTGGCGATATGTAATGAATTTATGAAATTAGCAATCTTTGATATTGATGGTACATTAGTCAATACTAATGAAATTGATACGATCTGTTTCCTCGATGCTTTTACTCAAGAATTTGGCATATCAGATGTTAATTCTAATTGGTCAGAATATTCTGCTGTAACTGATTCGGCAATTAGTCAACAAATTTTTCAAACCAAATTGCAGCGCAATCCATCTAAAAATGAGTTATTAAGATTAGAAAATCGTTTTGTTGATTTATTAGCTAAAGCTGAACAAAAAAATCAAGGTTTATTTACTCCTATTTCTGGAGCATTAGTTATGTTTGATCGACTCAAATTAGACTCTAACTGGAGAATTGCCATTGCAACTGGTGGCTGGTATACTTCAGCTTTATTTAAGTTAAAAACAGCTACTTTTGACATAGGTAATATTCCCCTTGCTTCAGCTAATGATGGTTTAACCAGAGACGATATTGTTAATTTATCTATTCTCAAAGCTAAACAAGAATACAACATAGAAAATTTCAGCAAAATAGTGTCTATTGGTGATGGAATTTGGGATGTCAAAACAGCAGCTAAATTAGATCTTGGATTTGTAGGAATTTCTCAAGTACAAACACAAAAAAAGTTATTTCAAGCAGGAGCTAAAGATGTTTTGACTAATTTTGAGCAAGTTAGTAACTTTCAACAAATATTAGAACAAGCTGTAGTGCCAAGTATTTTTTAAAGTCATAGTTAAATAATTTACTAGATATCGATCGCCCACTGATACCTGTAATAATAATTAAGAACTCTGGCGTTTACTAGTTGCCAACAAAGATGAAGCTCATTTTACCAGGTGTGCCTTGGTTGATTGCTCATAAATCTATGTTAGGGATAAATCGACCCAACAAAATTACCCTTAACGGACAAGATTATGTTTTGTGGCAAAATGTCCACGGAGAAGTTTTTGCCCTAGATAATGTCTGTCCTCATATGCAAGCTCCTCTTTCTAAGGGATGGATTTGTCGGGAGCGAGATACCATTACTTGTCCGTTTCATGCCTTAGAATTCGATGGCAAAGGACGACTTTATCAACAAAAAACCCCTATTGCCTCTCCTTTAAAAATTGAATGTGTTGATGATTATATTTGGACTTATGGAGGAGCGAAACCAAAATTACCAATTCCCGATTTGATTGAGAGAAGAGCACAGGGATTTCAATTTGTGGGAGTAACGGGGCAAGAAAGTATTCAAGGAGATTTTTTAAGCAATCTTCTGATAAATTATGATTACAATCATATTAAAGGAACTCATCGAGAGTTATTTAATATTGAAGCTATAGAAATTAGTGATTATGAAGAACAAGGTTATCAACTCAAACTAACCACAAAAATTATTAGGGGTAAAAATTCCTTACAAGACGTGTTGAAAAATCCCGTTGTTGCTATATTACCTAAAACTTACCTTAATCAATTTGAATATTCTTTTCCTTCATTGAATTCAATAATAGGTACTTTTCCCCTGGGTAAAACTCTACAGATTCACGTAATTTACCCAGAGACGGAAAAGCAAACTAAGACTTTTGTCCTGGTATTTGCTCAAGCTAACGCGATCGTCATACAATTGCTTAAAAAATTGTTGTTGAAAGGGATAGAAGATATAGTCAAGCAAGATAACACAACGGTAGAAAGCTTATATCCAAGGCAGAAAGCCAAAATAAAATTACCCAACGAAGAAATTATGTTTTATGCCGAAAAATTGTACAAAGATTGGTAAATTCGGTGTCTTACCACATCGCACAAAAAGACTAACAAATAACAACTACACAAAACAACCCAACAAAAATTAATCAATCGGGGTCTAGTACTGCGATAACCTAGATCAAGTGCTTAAAATTTGTTTTAGATAGACCACTTATGACATCTGTTAATATCTCTCAGCGTACTATTCGTATCGGCTCGCGTAAAAGTCAATTAGCTTTAGTACAAACTTATTGGGTAAAGGAAGAATTAGAAAAACACTTCCCTAATATTCAATTTGAAGTGGAAACCATGAGTACTCAGGGAGATAAAATTCTAGATGTAGCCCTGGCGAAAATTGGTGATAAAGGTTTATTCACTAAAGAATTAGAAGTGGGAATGCTTAATAACCAGACTGATTTTGCGGTTCATTCCCTCAAAGATTTACCGACGAACTTACCAGAAGGACTAATGCTTGGTTGTGTCAGTAAAAGAGTCGATCCTGCTGATGCTTTAGTCGTTAACGAAAAAAATCAAGATAAACAACTAGAAACTTTGCCAGCAGGATCGACTCTTTTACTGACACAACCAAGCATTAGTCCTTCTGGTAAGTTCGTCGGTAAATCTTTGAGGGAATGAACCGCAAAAT
>JASJDI010000208.1 GCA_030065155.1 Xenococcaceae cyanobacterium MO_188.B29 | reverse complement strand
AAAAATCATCATCATAAGGTGTCAACTGAGCATTTCGTAAAGCAGAATGAAAAGCCTTTTGATGAACAAAAACAGAATCAGTTAGTGTTCCATCAATATCAAATATTGCTAATTTAGTTTTAGCAGGTATTGGAGTTATGTCGCAGTTCCAATTTGCACTCATTTTAACAAGTTCTTCTACTCCCCGTGATGTCGCTTGAACTATGAATTGCTGTAATCAAAGTCATTCTTGACCAGCTTTTGCCATCTTTTCTGTCGATGTCGATAAAAGATATTCGCATATAGCCATACGAGGGGAGTTAGTATACCTGCATCAATCTCCAGTCGATCGGTGTATTTGGTTTTTCCTGCAGAGTTTCCTTCAATCACAATCAGATGATCCCACTTATTTACTAGATCGCCGTGTCCATTATCGCGGATTTGATATACTTGTTTCTCTGCTGAAGTATCTAAAATACTAATGTCAATCCATTGTTTCCCAAAAGGCACAATCCCTAAAAACTTCATTCGGACGAGATATTTATCTTCTTGCCATGTTTTTGGTAATACTGGCGGTTCAATAGGCTCAAAGACAAACAAAGGTCGAGTTACATATTCCAACAGACGAGTGGTTTGAACTTCCCGCCAAGCCCTTTCTGCTGAACAATCGAGTTCTGTAGATATCTCTAGAAACATCGTTGTTATCCTGATGAAGACTACAGTTGATGATGATTTAGGTAATATAGCAGATTTTTTCGTCTATTCTAAATAAGAACTTGTAATTTGAAAGACAAAAAGAATAATACAGACAGCCATCACCTTACTAATCATTAAAACTATCTACTTGCTACTTACTACTCTACTCGCTACTCCCTACTTATAATTTAAGTGCCAAAGTTAAGCCATCGGCAATAGGTACTAAACTAATTTTTACTCGCTGATCTTGAGCCAACTTTTGATTAAAAGCCCTGATCGCTATGGTTCTTTTATCCTCATCTTGAGGATCGGCAACTCTGCCAAACCAGAGAACATTATCCACCGCAATTAAACCTCCTGGGCGGATTAATTGTAGGGCTTTTTCATAATAGTTCTCATAGTTTCTCTTATCTGCATCAATAAAAGCAAAATCGAAAGTATTGGTTTGTCCTTCCTCTATGAGTTGATCTAAGGTTTCCAACGCGGGGGCAATACGCAGATCTATTTTGTCAGTTACTCCTGCTTGTTGCCAATAACGACGAGCGATCGCTGTTGATTCTTCATCAATATCACAAGCAATTATTTTTCCTTCTGCTGGCAAAGCTAAAGCTACAACAAGGGAACTATAACCAGTAAAGACTCCTATCTCTAAAGTTTTTTTTGCGCCTAATAACTGGACTAATAATGCCATAAACTGTCCTTGTTCGGGGGCAATCTGCATGATCGCCCCAGGATGATTAGCTGTTTCCTCTCGCAATTTTTGTAAAACCTCTGTTTCTTTTACAGAGACAGACAGGAGATATTCATAAAGCTGTTGGTCTAATCCCAGGTCTTTTTTTTGCATAATGGATATTATGAATGGCTAATGATTGATTGTTATGGAATTAATTAATCTAAGAATTGCTATCAACTATGGACAATACATAAAAGTTACGGGTAGACGAATAATGGTTTTAGCTATTTGAGACATACCAAACTTAAATTTAAGCGATCGCGGTAATTCTTGCCAAGTTACAGTCTTAAACCCATAACGAGAGTAAAAATAAGGTAATCTTGCCCCTAAACATTCAAGATATAAAGGTTTATTAGCTTGTTTAATTAAATTAAGAGTAAGATAACTACCTATACCTTGTCCGCGCCAAGGAGGTGCAACAACTAAACTACCTAATTCTTGGGCATCAGTAAAATCACGTAACTGTCCACAAGCGATCGCTACTCCTTCCTTTTCGATCAGCCAAAACTGTTGCCAACGTAATTGAGTAAAATCGAGTTTAGCAGAAAAAACTAATTTCCGAATTGTGCCAATATCCTTAACCGTAGCACGACGCAAAATATAACCAGAAGGTAAATACTTATCACTCATTCCTCGATCGACTATCTCCCTAATCCAATAAAGATAACTTAAAAGGTGAAACCGCCCAACGGACTGTCTCGCAAGACCGCGCTGCATCGCTGTTCATCTGCGTGTATCTACGGACTATAATTATTTTACTAGTTACCAACTATGACAGAAAAACCTAACTTAGACTCATTACTACAACCATTTCAACGCTTTGGAGTCCACTTAGGCTTAAAAAGAATAGAAAAACTATTAACTGATTTAGATAATCCTCATCATCAAGTTCCGATTATTCATGTGGGAGGAACAAATGGTAAAGGTTCAGTGTGTGCTTATCTTTCTTCCGTATTAACAGAGGCTGGCTATCGAGTTGGGCGTTATACTTCTCCCCATTTAGTAGACTGGACGGAAAGAATTTGTCTTAATGAACAACCAATCGAACCGCAGATTTTAGCTGAAATATTACAACACATCAAAGATAAAATCGATCCCAACCAAGAAAGTCCTACCCAGTTTGAAGTGATTACGGCTGCTGCTTGGTTGTACTTTGCTCAATCACAAGTAGACATAGCGATAGTAGAAGTAGGTTTAGGAGGGAGACTGGATGCTACGAACGTCTGCGATCGCCCTTTAGTAAGTGTTATTACTTCTATTAGCAGAGAACATTGGCAACGTCTTGGTCCTACAGTGGCACATATTGCCAGAGAAAAAGCTGGTATTCTCAAAGCAAATTGTCCTGTTGTAATTGGTAAACTCCCCCCAGAAGCAACAGAAGTATTTACTGGAAAAATTAAAGAACTAAATTGTCTTGTTACCTGGGTTGAACCTGCTGAAGTTTCTAGTCACAATTCTGGTTATGCTCAATATCAGGGAATTGAATATCCTCTTCCTTTATTGGGGGAAGTACAACTGAGCAATTCTGCTTTAGCCATGGCTGCAATCCAAATTCTACAACAAAAAGGATGGCAGATTTCTACAGCAGCTATTCAAGCAGGTATGAAAAAGACTAGTTGGCTGGGAAGACTACAATGGATGGAGTGGAAAAATCTGCCTTTACTAATAGATGGGGCGCATAATCCTGCTGCTGCTACTGCTTTACGCAATTATATCGATACTCAAGCAAAATCAGTAATCTGGGTAATGGGAATGTTATCTACTAAAGATCATCAGGATATTTTTACTGCCCTACTAAGACCTAAAGATCAATTACATTTAGTACCCGTCCCCGATCATAGTACTGCCGATCCCCAAGAGTTGGCTGACTTGGGACAGCAAGTTTGTCCTCAACTTAGTCAGTGTAAAACTTATACAGATTTGTTTATTGCTTTAGAAATAGTGAAAAATAGACAGGATTCTGAATCTTTGGTTGTTTTGTGTGGTTCGTTATATTTGATTGGCTATTTTTTTAAAAATCTCTAAGAGAAAGCTTACACCTTGTCAGGTGGGCAACATTAGTTTTCAAATGCTCTGTCGAGTTAGAAGTTAGTTTGCCCACCCTACTTTTTAAGGTACTTGACATTCAAGACAATCGCTACTTTTTAAGTTACTAATTACTAATAACTAACAACTAACAACTAACAACTAACACTATGAATTTTCTCTTTCTTTCTAAACTAATACCTCTATTTATCTACCCTTTAGGGCTAGCCAGTATCTTATTAATTGTGGCTTTGCTTTTGAGTCTCAAACAAAAACTTGCTCGGTGGACACCTTTACCAATTTTTTTGGCTTTAATTATACTTTTAACTGCTAGTAATCCTTTCTTGAGCGATCGCTTGGTTAAATCTCTTGAATGGCAATATTTACCACCTTCTGAGATGCCTAACACTGATGCCATTGTTATTTTAGGAGGCGCAACCAGAAGTGTTTCTCCTCCCAGAGTCATGGCGGATATGAATGAACGGGGCGATCGACTTCTTTATGCAGCTAAATTGTATCAGGAAGGTAAAGCACCTCTAATTATTCTCTCTGGAGGGCGTATTCAGTGGTTTGGGGCTGAAGAATCGGAAGCAGCAGATATGGCAGACATTCTTCAAATTATGGGTATACCAGAAGAAGCGATTATTGAAGAACCATCATCTCTCAACACTTATCAAAACGCTTTGTATACCAAAAAGATTTTAGAGGAGAAAGGGATAAAACAAGTAATTCTAGTCACCTCAGCTTTTCATATGCCCAGATCTGTTTTAATTTTTCGTCGTCAGGGAATTGATATTATTCCTGCACCAACAGACTTTTTGATCAGCGAACAAAAATTACAAGAATATAATCACAGCCTTGAAGCAAAAGTGATTAGTTTTCTACCCAATACAGCTAGTCTGGATAATACTACTAGCGTAATTAAAGAATATATTGGTCTAGTTGTATATCGTCTTCGAGGCTGGTTATGAAAAAGTTATCGGTTATTTATTGTTAGTTATCATTGAATATTAAATATATATTGCTACATAAATATTGGCAGATTGCAATAGAGTTCAAAAGCATTGACTTCTACCAAAAACATAAGCAATTTGAGTAGAGGTTAAATCTTTCAATTATATTCATTCTTTTTTTGTTGTTAAATAAACCGATCAAAAAGTAAAAATTGTGTATAGTAATTGCAAATAAAAGGCAGCAGCCTTGATCGACCAGCGCAATTTGATACTCTAGGGAATTTAATGTTTATCAAAAATATGAAGAATTGGCTTATCATGCCTTTATTGCTGGGTTTATTCTCGGTAACGGCAGCTTGTAGTTCAAAAAGCTCCGAAATCTCAGATAAGTCAACTGACACTATTACAATTGGTGCAGCAGTAAGTGACACAGGGAAGTATGCTCGTGAAGGAAAAGATACTCGTCAAGGATACGATCTTTGGCAAGATTGGGTAAATAATGAGGGTGGCGGTATCGAAGTAGGCGATCGCAATTATAAGGTAGAAATAATTTATTATGACGATGAGGGAAGTCCTGATACAACAGCACGCTTAGTGGAAAAGCTGATTACCGAAGATAAAGTCGACTTTTTACTAGCTCCTTATAGTTCTGGATTAACTAAAAGTGCTAGCGCGATCGCTGAGAAGTATGACAAAATTATGGCTTCTGGGGGTGCTTCTTCTGATTCTCTCTTTACTCGTGGCTTCAAAAATCTATTTAGTGTCTTTACTCCAGCCCAATACTATACCGAATCAATCTTAAAGGCACTCAGCACAAAAGGAGCAAAGACTATTGTTGTTGCCTATGAAGATACAGAATTCCCTACTAATGTAGCTGAAGGAACTGAGAAATGGGCAGAAAAATATGGGATGGAAGTATTAGCAGTAGAAACCTATCCTAAAGACACAGCCGATCTTAGTGCGATTACCAGTAAATTTAAATCCCTCGATCCCGATGTTTTTATAGGGGGAGGTCATTTTAACGATGCCCTTTTATTTGTGCGTGCTGCTAAAGAACAAAATTTTAATCCTAGAGCAATGGTTCTCACTGTAGGTGCTTCAAACCCCAAATTTGTTGAAGAAATGGGAGAAGATTCGGCATATATCTTTGGTCCTACCCAATGGGAAAGCACTATGAACTATCAAGGGCAATACTTTGGTACTTCTGCTGAATATGCTCAAAAATACCAGGAAAAATGGGGAGAAACTCCTACTTATCAAGCAGCAGGGGCAACAGCAGCAGCCCTCGCTTTACACATAGCTATTGACAAGGCTGACTCCCTCGATACTGAAGCAGTCCGTCAAGCCATGAAAGAACTAGATGAAGAAACCTTTTTCGGTCCAATTAACTTCGACGAAACTGGTAAAAATATCGATAAGCCTATGGGTACTATTCAAATTCTGGATAACCAAATCCAAGTAGTAGTACCTGAAGAAATATCTTTAGCTCAAGTAAATTATCCTGTGCCTGGTTGGAAAGAAAGAGAAGATAATGACTCAGTTGCTTCAAACTCTAATTAATGGTCTGCTCCTGGGTGGTTTCTATGCAGTGATGGTCTTAGGTTTTTCGGTTTTCTGGGGTGTTATGGGAGTCATCAATTTAGCCCACGGTGAGTTTCTCATGACTGGAGCATATTTAGCTTGGCTGCTTTTTACCAGTTTTAGCATCGATCCTTTTGCTTCGCTCCTATTAATTATGCCCATAATGTTTATTGTTGGCTTTATAATGCAGAAATTTCTGCTTAACCGACTGTTAGAACGCCCTAGTTTAGCAACACTGCTAGCCACTTTTGGTATTTCTGTGATTTTAGCAAATATACACAAAATTATTTACAGTGCCGATCCTCGTAACGTCCCTGTATCTTATAGTGGTTCTTTCGAGTTATTGGGACTTTCTTTACCTCTAGTTAAAAGTTTAATCTTTGTCGTAGCTCTAGCAATAATGCTAGGTTTATATCTATTTTTGCAATATACTCGCTTAGGTAAAGCAATTCGAGCAGCAGCCCAGAATAAAAATGCAGCCAAGATTGTTGGTATTGATATAGAACAAGTTTATGCTATCACTGCTGGAATTTGCATTGCCTTGACGGCAGCAGCAGGAGCAATAATTAGTCCTACCCAGGCTATCTTTCCTTTTATGGGTCAACCTTTTACTCTCAAAGCCTTTACCATTACTGTCTTGGGCGGTCTGGGGCAAATTCCTGGGGCTTTGTTAGGTGGTATGCTCTTGGGTATGGCTGAGGTTATGGTAGCTACCTATGTACCTGGAATTGGTACGAATTTGGGAGTAGTGATTAGCTTGTTGGTATTGATATTAGTGCTAATTTTTAGACCTCAAGGAATTTTGACAGGTTTGAAGCGAATGCCGATAGATTAGGTTCTGTTATTGTGAAAAATTTTTCTAAGATTTTGTCGAAAAAATGGGGTGGTCTTACTCTCTGGGGATCGCTAATTTTTCTATTGAGTTTCTACCCTCTTACTGGGGCTAGTGGTATTCAACTATTTACTGCTACGCAAATTTTTCTCTGGGTTATCTTGGCTTCTAATTGGAATTTAATTGGTGGCATGACTGGATATTTAGATTTCGGTCATGCTGTTTTCTTTGGTATTGGGGCATATACCATGGGTATTTTAGTTACTAATAGCTCTTTGGCTTTTGCTCCTAAGTTATCTTTTTGGCAGGCTTTACCTTGGACTGGTATAAGTGCAGTTATATTTGCTCTCTTAATTGGCTGGGCTACTTTACGTCTAAAAGGAGCCTACTTTTCGATCG
Organism: Xenococcaceae cyanobacterium MO_188.B29; assembly: GCA_030065155.1. Taxonomy (GTDB): domain Bacteria; phylum Cyanobacteriota; class Cyanobacteriia; order Cyanobacteriales; family Xenococcaceae; genus JASJDJ01. The sequence goes on along the minus strand of JASJDI010000208.1, from coordinate 5,538 downwards.
CCATGCTGAGTACCTTTGCAGCTACCAGAGAAATAGTACGCATCTTACGTCCTCTAACTGGTGGTGGTTCAGGTCTGGATTTACCTCCAGTACTCAATCGACCAGGAGAATACTATTTTATGTTAATAACTATGGCTATTGTTGTTAGCCTGATGTGGTGGATTCGCCGTAGCGAGCTAGGTATGTCTCTGGTGGCAATTCGAGAGGACGAAGTTGGTGCGGAGATGCGAGGGATTGATACAACTTTTCACAAGCTCTTTGCTTTTGCAGTTGCTGCGTTTTTTACAGGCATTTGTGGTGCTTTTTGGGCATGGCAAAATACCTATATTGACCCCGATGTGGTTTTTTTCCAAAACCGCAATATTATCATGATCATGATGTGTATGTTAGGAGGTTTGGGAACAGTTTGGGGGCCAGTTATAGGAGCAGTGCTACTTTACCTTCTTCAAGATCTGATTTGGAGCAATTTGGTAGATTACCATCTGTTGGTATTGGGTGTATTGCTGATTTTACTAATCATGTTTATACCCTATGGAATTCTTGGAGCTTTGGGCAATTATGATACTGCTTCAATTGTACGTATTTTTAAAACCAGTAATAAAACTAAGGCAAAAATCAAATAAGTTATGTCACAGTTGCCAACAAAACAAACTGCTCCCCTTCTAGAAGCACGTCAAGTTAGCAAGTATTTTGGTGGGTTAGCTGCTGTCAATCAAGTAGATCTAGATATTTACCCAGGGGAAATTGTCGGGTTAGTAGGGCCCAATGGTAGTGGTAAAACAACTCTGTTTGACTGTCTTAGCTGTCTTCAATCGATCGATAAAGGGAAGATTATCTTTAAAGGTAAAGACATTACTAATACTCGCCCTTATCAAGTTTCTAGAATGGGACTGTCTCGCACTTTCCAGAAACTTCGTGTCTATCGCCAAATGACTGTTTGGGAAAATATGTTGATTAGTCGTCAGTGGCGCGGGGAAAACCTATTTGTAATCTTTAAAGTGACCGATCGCCATACCCGCAGAAGAGCCAGAGAATTATTAGAATTGTTGCAGTTATCTCGTCTTCAGCACGAATATGCAGGAAATTTATCTGGTGGTCAACAACGCCTGCTGGAAATAGGTATGGCTCTAATGCCAGATCCAGAGATAATTTTATTAGATGAAGCAACCTCTGGTGTTAATCCTACTCTAATTGAAACTATTAAAGACCGCATTAAGACTCTCAATCGAGAATATAACAAAACATTTCTGGCGATCGAACACAATATTAATTTTATTTCTGATTTATGCGATCGAGTTTATGTCCTCAACCAAGGAGAGAAACTTGCTGAGGGTACTCCCCAAGAAATTCAAGCTAATGATGCTGTAGTCGAAGCATATTTTGGTACTTAAATAAATAGCTCTTAGCCGTTAGCTCTTAGCTTTTAGCCTTGAGTTAAAGGTTAGAGTCTCAACTTGAAAAATTAGTAAAAGATTGTGACCCACCACTAATTTAAGACCACTAAAAATTAGCGGAGGTCTTAGACCCAAATAGCTATTAGCTTTAAAGATAAATTTGTTACTTGGAGGTATCTGCTGGTGTTATTGATCGAAAATGTCTACGCAGGTTATCGGGATTTTGATATTCTCAAAGGGGTTAACCTAAAAGTTAATCCAGGAGAAATTGTCTGTGTTATCGGCCCCAATGGTGCTGGCAAGTCTACGGTTTTTAAAGCAATTTATGGCTTAGTAAAAATCCGCCAGGGAAGGGTTATTTTTGGCGAACAAAATATTACTAACCTAAGACCCCAGCAGATCTTACAAGCAGGTGTGGCTATTGTCCCTCAAATGCGTAGCGTTTTTCCGCAAATGTCCGTTCGGGAAAACCTAGAATTGGGAATGTATTTAGAAAAAAATCAACAACGAATCCAGAAGCGGATTGATTACGTTTTAGAATTGTTTCCCAAACTTGCCCAAAGACAGTATCAACAGGCTGGTACTATGTCAGGAGGAGAACAACGAATGTTAGAAATTGGACGTTCTCTAATGTTAGAACCTAAGCTGGTTATGATGGATGAGCCTAGTGCTGGTTTATCTCCTAGCATGACTAAAATGATTTTTGAGAACATTGTCCGTCTCAATCAAGAAATTGGTTTGACTGTACTAGCGATCGAACAAAATGCTCGCCAAGGACTAGAATCAAGCCATCGAGGTTATGTCCTAGAGTTGGGGAAAAATACTTTTGAGGGGGTAGCTTCAGAATTATTACAAGACCAAGAAGTTCGTCGCTCTTTCTTAGGAGGTTAAGTAACAGCTATAGTAATCCTATTTCATTTAAGAGAATATATTCTCAGCAAAGGGAACAGGGAATAGAAATTCTCTCATATCATTTAGGATTGTTATAGTACCTTCTAGATAACAAAAATAATACTCCTGTGCTGCTAATTAGCATTAATAGTGAAGGTTCAGGTACGCTTTGAGTAGATAAAATTGTAGTTGCAAGTGCTGCCTGTGTAACTTGTCTAGCAAAAGTTAAGTTGAGAGTATCTAGGATATCACTAGGTTGATGGTAATTAGGATTGCGAAAATTAGCTGTATCAGTAATCATTAATGCCTGATATCCTTCATCCCAAAATGGCGAATGATCGCTACGTCTTGTATCTGGAAAACACCTACCATTGTCGGCAACTTGAGCCGTTAAAGTGCGTAGATCGGGGACATAAGTATTAGCTGCTTCCTGAAAAGTCTGTAGTAATTTCGTTGAGTTATTATTGCCGACATTAGCAATAAAGTCCCCCGTGCTGCGTCCTTCTTCGCTCAAACTCAGACATGAAGGGATACTAGCAAAAGGAATTTGTGAATTTGCTTCAGTGCTATAGTAGCCAATCATTTCTAGTGCAATCATGCCGATGACATCTTGCTGACTATCTTGACTGATATTTTCGACGTATTCCGTGCTGCCAACAACAATTTCTTCTTCTAAGGCAAAAATGACAAACTCGATCGAAAAGTCAGGTTGTACATTACTTAAGACACGAGCAATCTCTAACATTCCCGCAACTCCGCTAGCATTATCATCCGCTCCAGGACTACCAGGAACACTATCAAAATGAGAGCCAACCACAAATACCTGGTTAGAGTCTACTGAACCTGAAAGTCTAGCAATTATATTTGTACTATTCTGTACGGGTTCTAGAGTAACTGTATAACCAAATTCTCTGAATTGATTAGCAATATAGTTAGCAGCTTGAGCTTGCCTCTCTTCAGTGTCTCTTGCTCCTATTTCATTAGAAAGCATATCTATATGTGCTTCAATGTTTTCTGCTGATACATCATCGATGAGAGGAGCAATCATAATTGCTGCTTGGGCAAGACGACATTGACCAGCGATCGCACTAAATATTACGAGCGAGGTAAGCTGAACAAGTAGAAAGGCTCTTTTTATAACTTTTTGCATTGGTTATATTGCTTTAAAGATAGATAAAATCTTTTACCTTTAAGCTTACTGGTATTGAGGTAGCTAATTTAAATTTAATAAACTTAAAATCTGGTTTACCTGTTGCTTGTAAGTATTCTCATCCAAAACAGCTTCTAATTTTTCTAGAGAGAGAGATTCTTGTAAATCGATCCAAGATCTACAACCACCATAACTTTGATGGTAAGGAATAAAGATGGGTTGCCAGAGTCGATAAACTCTCAAGAGCAAAATAGATAAGGGTTGATGGTGTTTCCATTTAAAACGCTCATTGACCATCTGCTCATTCCAGATGTGGTATGGTTGCAATCGATTTACTTGTTCGGGTTTTTGCACAGAGATAACTTGAGTAATATTGGCTAGACTACCAATTCTGACATTTTCTGGATGCCAACCAGACTCTACTATAGTTACTTTGTCTGCGTATTCTGGTTTGAGTAAATGGGGTTTTTGATGTTCGTAAGTAGGATATAGCCAAACTTGAGTATGGTTGATTTGAAAGTTTTTAGCAGTTTCCCGAATACCCCCTTTGCGCAGTAAGAGGATAGTATCTCCTGCTTCCAATGCTTCAACGGCGACAGCCCATTCTTTAAAAGCATGGCTAAGTTGTGGACTCTTAATAGATAACATAACTAACTTTAACAAGACTCTCCCCAGATAAAGCCTCTCCAATTGGGAGCGCCCATACCTGGATAATCTGCTGGACATTTAAATATTTCTACCTTACCACTAGGCATTAAACCATAGGCAATAGTCCGATCAGTCATATACATGCCAAAAGACACTATACCAATAGAGTCACAGTTATTGATAATCCTCTCAGCCAGAGACTTCATCAACACAGGAGAATTCATAACTGAAGCTACTGCTTTTCCCTCCATACCAAAATCATGTCTGTAAAGACGACCTTCAGGATAGTCGGAATAATAAACCTTGCTTGTTTTTTCCCAAGGAATTTCTAACTGTAGACTAGTAGTCAATTTACTTTTAGTATTAGCGATCGCCCAACGACATCTTTCTGTTTTCTCTATATTTTGCGCTAAAACAGGTACGTTAACCCAAAAAATATTTAAGATGATTAATCCAGTAGTGACTAACATAATAAGTAATGCAAAAATGGACAACTAATACCAATTCTCGCGCACTAGCTAGATAGATAAGCATACCTCGTTACTTTCGAGAATTGATATAACAATCCAAAATTGCCCATTGTCAATTATCTATTATCCATTAATAAACTCCTGCATTAAAGTTAATACTGGTGGTTGAATTTCGTGTCCCATAGCAAATTCTTGGTATTTTACTTCTACACCCATAGCAGTTAATTTGTCTCTTGCTTGTTGTGCTACTTCTATAGGAATAACAGGGTCTTGAGTACCGTGTACTATTAATACTGGCGGAAAATCAACAGATTCATTTTGTTTTTGTGGTGGGTAGTGGAGATATCCGCTTAAGCTGCATAAACCAGCTAAGGGTAAAGTGAATCCTACATCTAAAGTCATTGCTCCTCCTTGAGAAAAGCCTGTCATAATAGTATTTTCCAGAGGAATACCCGTGCTATTGGCTAAAGAGAGTAACCAGTCTCGTAATATTTGTTTACTCTCAGTCAAACCAGTGTATTCTTCAGTTTCTAGAGCATACCAAGCTCTTCCTCCTGGTACTTGTGGATGCTCGAAAGGTGCATTAGGAAAGATATAAGCAAAACCAGGTAAATTTAACATGGAAGCCAAAGGAGCTAAATCTTGATAGTTAGCACCCCAACCATGAAGCATTATTAATAAATTGGTTGGTTTTTCTCCTGAGTTAGGAGGAAGAGAAATAGCATCAAGAGTTTTTTTTGTGGTCATAAATAATAATGTAAGTACCTGGGCAAAGTAAAATTACTTGGTGAAGGTAGGTGATAGGTATTAGGTATTAGGCATTGGTGACAAGTTAAAGCAAAAGGTTATCTGTCAACTACTATATATAGTGTTTCTATTTAATTAATAGCACTATATATGGATAAAAGGAAAGTTATCAAGCACTTGCTTCTTGAAGATTTAGGATAGAGCAAAAATGTCTTGAAAGCTAAAAGCTAATAGCGCG
>JASJDI010000207.1 GCA_030065155.1 Xenococcaceae cyanobacterium MO_188.B29 | reverse complement strand
CTAGAGTGTATCAGCGAATGCACGCGATCGCTTTTCCCATTGGCGATCGCCAATGGTTAGTCAGCAACTCGAGCGCGTCGGCTGAAAACCTCATTGTTTCGTGACTTTGTGATCTACTGAATTTTGTCTTGCTTTATCCATATGTCAAAATACAGTCGGTCATTACTTGTTTGATTTTAATCAAACAATTTCGCTGAATATGGTTAATTATGATTGGATCGTGATTGGTGGAGGGATAACTGGTTCTGCCCTTGCCTATGAACTGAGTCAACAGCAGTTTAAAGTTCTTCTGATCGAAAAAAATACTATTGCTGATAATGCTACTGTATACAGTTATGGTGGACTTGCTTATTGGTCAGGGACAGATGAGTTAACTAGTCAACTATGTCAAGAAGGAATTGAACTACATCGCAATTTAACAAAAGAATTAGAAAGCAATACAGAATTTAGGGAATTAGATTTAGTTCTGACTATTGATAAAGAAGACAACCCTCAAACTATTGCCCAAAATTACGATCGCTTTGCTATCAAACCAGAACTTTTAGATATACAACAAGTTTGTCAACTAGAACCTCTACTCAATCCTAACGCGATCGCAGGAGCATTAAAATTACCCCACGGTCATATTCATCCCCAAAAAACTAATGATGCTTATCAACAGGCTTTCCTACATCAAGGAGGAGAAATAATTTTTGCAGAAGTGGTCGATTTTGTACGAGAAGGGGAACTAATTCAAGGTGTAAAAACAGACAAAAATAACTATTATGCAGCTAATACAGTAGTTTGTGCTGGTGGTTTGACTCTATCTTTACTTTTAGAGACAGGAACTACTATTCCTAATTATTTCACCCATGCCCAAGTAATCAAGACACCTCCTGTAGATATTACTTTAAATGCTTTAGTAATGCCCGCAGTACAAAAAAGATTTGGATTAGAAACTGCCATAGATAACTGGGATACAGAATCTAGTGAGCCGATTACTTCTATTATTGATGCTGGTGCAATTCAATTTCTTGATGGTAGTTTTTGTTTAGGACAAATTAGTGCAATTATTCCTAATCCTCGGACAAAATTAGACCAAAAAACAGGAGAAAAACTAATTCGGCAAGAAATAACCAAAATATTACCTGATTTAGGGGGAATACCAGGTACTTGTCATTGCTGTTTAGTAGCTTTTAATCCTGATAATATTGCTTTAGTTGGTAAGCTGGCTCATATGAGTGGAATGTATATTTTTTCTGGTTTTACCAGTACTCTGGTTTTTGCACCTCCTTTAGCTAGACGCTTTGCTAAATGGGCAGCTAATGGTGAAGATGCGATTATTGCTCAACTTTCCTCTCAACTCAATCCCAAGTAAAGCTTAGGAAGATTTTGCTGGAAGTGCAATACGGATGCCTAGTCCCATAAAAATACTTCCTGTAATTAAATGAAGTTTATCTGCAATAGCTTTACGAGTCTGTATCCAAGTACCAACAAGTCCAGAGAAATAAGCGAGCGGAAAATAAGCAAAAATACCAAGCATCATAAAAATCCCCCCCAAAACCAACATTTGTATTTGAACGTTACCAGCATCCGCATCGATAAACTGTGGTAGAAATGCTAAAAAAAATAGCGTTGTTTTGGGGTTTAAAACACTAGATAAAATGCTTTCTCGCAATATTTTGCCGTTTTTAATTTTTTTACTCTCAGAAGATAGTTTAAACTGATGTCTATGCCTAATTGTTTGAATACCAAGGTAAATTAAATACAATGCACCGATATACTTGACAATCTGAAAGAGAATTGATGAGGAATAGATAATAGCCGACAGTCCAATCACCGCGAATGTTGTGTGAATCAGATCGCCAAGAGCATAACCAATAACAGTTACTATGGCAGCTTGTCTACCCTGACTGATACCACGCCCAAGCATTGCCAGCATATCAGGACCTGGAGTTGCGAATAGTAGTAAGGAAGTCAGAATAAAAGTACCAACTAAGTATAGATCCACGACCTTGCTTTCAATTTAGGTAAAGGTAAGTAGATATTAATCGGTGTTTAAGGTGAAGAAAGTAACAGGTTGTACAATTTTTGTCTTTCCTTACGTAAATAAATTATTTAAATTAGTATTAGAAAATATCTGCTGGATCGGCTGACTGAAGTTTGCGGGTGGCGATCGAACCTGAAACAGTACACATAATAATGGTTAAGATCAGTACGGCGATGGCTCTAGATACTGGCATGACTAAGGGTAAAGCTGTCCCCATTGCCGTTAAGCGATATAGTCCTAAAGCGATCGCTATACTAGGAAAAAATCCAATCAAAGCTAAAATAATTGCTTCCTCAAACACTACACCAAGTAAGTAGAAGTTTCGGTAGCCCATTGCTTTAAATGTGGCGTATTCTGCCATATGGTCGTTGACATCAGTAGAAAGAACTTGATAAACAATTACAATACCGACAATAAAACCTACTGCCGTACCCAGTCCAAAAATAAAACCAATGGCTGAATTAGTTTGGATATAATTAATTTCCCAGTCTACATATTCTTGATAAGTAAAAGCACGAACATCGTCAGGCAAATGGGCGTTTAAATAACTTCTTACATTTTCAAGATTGTACCCTTCCTTGAGATTAATTACTCCTAAACTAACTGTTCCTGCTTGTTTTCTCGGAAAAAACCGTAAGAAATTTTGCTCGCTAGTAATTAATGCACCATCGTCTTGCACAGAAGCACCTACTTGAAACAAACCAGCAATAGTAACTGTGTTTCTGTCGATTTCTGTAGTTATAACTTTACCCTGTTCAATTTGGGCAATAACTTCTTGATATTCTCCCCTGGATGCTTTATCAAATAAAACAGTATTAGGTATCTTGAGTTTATCTAATTGACTGTTAACTTCTGGTAGATTGAAGACAGGTCGATCGGGATCGAATCCAATTACCATCATCGAGGTTTTCTCTCTAGTTTGCGGATTGCGCCAATCTAAAGAACCAACATAAACAGCTTCTGTAGATTTTACTCCAGGAATATCCATCGCCTGATAGAGTCGTCGTCGCGGAAAAGTATATAGTTTATTAAAATTAATTGCTTGACTACTGACGACAACAATATCTCCCTTAATTGTTCGAGGATATTGAGTATTACTTTTATAAAGAGCATCTTGAAATCCTAACTGCATAAAGATTAAAATATCTGCAAAAGCAATTCCTGATAATGCAGTTAGCAAACGCATCTTATCATGCTTGAGTTGTAGCCAACCCAAAGGAGTTCTATTTTTGAGTAATTTGAATATCATTGTGATTATGCCAATTGTCAATAAATCAGTTGAATAAGAGTCGCGAAACCTCCACCCCCAGACTTCAAAATGATTACTCCAGATCGATAGTTTCAGATCTCGAAAGTCGAGTATGGTCATGAGGATTAAATGACAGCGTAATTAGGACAAACAAATGTTCGCCTCTATAGGGAAATTTTTACTTTGACTAAGAGATTAGTTAACCGTTCTACTTTCTAATCAAATTTCTTGAGTCAATTCGAGCCACTGTTTGATTTCTGCGTCGAAAGCGAGCACTTTTGATACCCCAGAGAGAGGATAGTAAGCATACCAGTAGACGTTGTTATCGCGATCGCGACCTTGACGAATTTGAGGTCGATATCCGTTCAGCAAGAGCCGAATTATGAGTCGAATGAAGGCGAGCGCACGAGCTAACAGAAATTTTAGGCGGGGAAGACCAAGAGTATAACTTTTTCTCCAGAAAAGAGCATAATATTTAGACTCAACAGTTTTAATTTGATTAGAGTAAGCTCGAGCTAAAAAACCTAATTTCATGGTTCTATTTTCTCCTTAGTTAATTTGTCTGTATTAAAATCAAATCCGAGTCGGCTAAAGTGTCGTCACGCAGCACGACGTGGAAGACTCCTGTTTTCTAGCTTTGCTTCTATCTTCGCTACTTCCTGTTTCACTCCCAAAGCACTATCAGGATTTAGAGAAATTGAGTCAATTCCTGCTTCTACCAAAAAGGTGGCAAAATCAGGATGATCGGAAGGAGCTTGACCACAAATGCCCACCTTACGACCTTGCTGATGAGCCGTTTTAATCAGGCGACGAATCATCCGTTTGACAGCTAAATCCCTCTCGTCAAATAATTCTGCCAAGTACTCAGAATCTCGATCTATGCCTAACACTAACTGGGTCAAATCATTAGTGCCAATGGAAAAACCATCAAACCGTTGGGAAAATTCAGCAGCTAACTCCACATTGGCGGGAACTTCACACATAACATACACTTGTAACCCATTTTCTCCCCGTCTTAATCCATTTTTTGCTAAAACTGACAACACTCGCTCGGCTTCCTGTAAGCGACGACAGAAAGGAATCATAATAATCACATTCTCCAATCCAATTACTTCTCGTACCCGCTTAATTGCTTGGCACTCTAGAGCAAATCCTTCTCGGTAGCGAGGACTGTAATAACGAGAAGCACCACGAAATCCTAACATGGGGTTGGCTTCAGTTGGCTCGAATTGTTTTCCTCCAATTAAATCTGCATATTCATTAGTCTTAAAATCACTCATCCGCACAATTACTGGTTCGGGATACTGAGAAGCAGCAATCTTGGCAATTCCCTGCGCCAACTGATCAACAAAATATGCTTTTTTATCTTTATATCCCTGAGTTATCGCACGAATTTGCTGTTTAGCTTCTTGATCTTCTAGTTGCTCAAAATGGATTAAGGCAAGGGGATGAATCTTAATTAGGTTATTAATGATAAATTCCATCCTCGCTAAACCAATACCATTGACTGGTAACTTCCACCATTTAAAAGCTGCTGCGGGACTGGCAATATTGATCATGATGCGAGTCTTCGTCTCTGGAATTCGGTTTAAACTGACTTCTGATTGCTCGTATTCTAAAATGCCATTGTATATATGTCCTCTATCTCCTTCCGCACAGGAAAGAGTAATTTCCTGATGCTGTTGCAATAATTGGGTCGCCTGTTGAGTCCCGACAACTGCGGGAATACCTAATTCACGACTGATAATAGCAGCATGACAGGTGCGTCCTCCAGAATCAGTGACAATACCGGCAGCACGTTTCATCACGGGAACCCAGTCTGGATCGGTCATCTTCGTGACTAAGATTGCCCCATCTTCAAATTGGTCAATCTGTTCGACACTTTCAATCAAACAAACTTTTCCTGTAGCGATCGCTGCCCCGACACTCATTCCAGTTAAGATCGGTTGATGGGACTGCTTGAGTTGATAAGTTTTGAGAATTCCTACTCCCTGTCGAGACTGGACGGTTTCTGGTCTGGCTTGGACAATAAATAATTCTCCGGTATTTCCATCTTTTGCCCATTCAATATCCATTGGTCTACCGTAATGAGATTCAATCCGATTTGCCCATTGTGCCAATTGGAGGATTTCTGCATCACTAAGAATTAAGGATTGACGTTCAGTAGAAGAGGTTTCTACCTGACGGACGGCACAAGCGGAACGATTCGATTCGGGGGTCGCGTCCTCACGAGTCTGTCGCTCTGTCTCTTGGGCATAAATCAGTTTTTTCTCCTTAGAACCAGGGGTTTTCTCAACAATAGGTTGCAGTGAGGGTTTATTTAATAGAGGTTTGAAGACGCGGAATTCATCTGGGTTGACAGTCCCTTGAACCACATTTTCCCCCAATCCCCACGCACCTGTAATCAAGATAATGTTATTGAACCCAGTTTCTGGATCGATGGAAAACATTACCCCCGCACTAGCTAAGTCAGACCGTACCATCTTCTGAATGCCAATGGAGAGGCTTACTTCTAGATGGTCAAAGCCTTGAGTATTGCGATAGCTGATAGCGCGGTCTGTAAATAGAGAAGCATAGCACTTGCGACAAGCTTCGAGAACTTCGGCAATACCGCTAACATTAAGATAAGATTCCTGTTGACCAGCAAAACTAGCATCGGGTAAATCTTCGGCAGTAGCACTACTTCTGACCGCAACGTCTACATTATCAGTGTCATACAAGCGACATAATTCGCTATAGGCATTGGTAATTTCAGTTTGAATTGCTTCTGGAAAGGAAGATTGATAGAAGAGTCTGCGGATAACTTTTCCTGCTTGTTCCAGGGAAATATTACTCTTTTCCAGTTCTGTGAGGTAGAATTTAATTTTTTCAGTCAAGTTATTGGCTTTGAGATAATCTTGATATGCATCTACTGTGATGGCGAAGCCTTGAGGGATTTGAATACCTTCAAACTCAAGAGCCTGCATCATTTCCCCTAAAGAAGCGTTTTTTCCGCCCACAAGGGGTAGATCCTTCAGGCTAAGGCTTGTCAAAGAACGGATGTAGGGATTAGCAGTTTTGGTATACATAAGTTTTAATCCTTTCTTGCGTTACTAAAGCGTGATTCACTGTTAATTTGTAAATTTTGGGACTCTTTGTGAGGGGCGGTGAGGCAGCCATCCCTACATTTGTCAGTATTATGCTGTTATCTTTATGGAAGTAAAAGGGGAAAAATTCAGGTATTTTTTCAGGTGTTTTGGAAATAAGGGACTTCTTTATTCTGTTGCTTAATACTCACGACCATTCGTCATCAAAGACAATGCCAAATTGAGACATTTACTAGAGGATGAGAGGTTTTTGGGATGAACTACCGTGGGAATTCCATGAAGTTCCTTATCACTAAAATCAAGTATATTGGTATTGATTCGAGTAGTTTGGGGATGGTGTCTAGATTTCATCGTATTATTTCTATTCTTTTCAACTTATCGATTAAAGTAAATAGCTCTAATGTAAATAGAGACTGAGAATAAATAGGGAAAACAACCAATAATCCCCTAATGTAGTAGTGAAGAGGCTTTTAAAAACTTTATAGTAACCTTCCAAGTAGTGTTAGTTCTTTGGAGATTCCGCAGTCATAACTTGACAGATTTTACGATTCCAAGCAAATGCTACCAGACCGACAATCACATTGGAGAAACAGATGATAGTAAAAATTCCGTTAAGGTCGAAAAGTCCTCTACCAACTGTAGCCAATGGCACATAAAGAATCATGATCTGGGCAAGCATGAGCGCGACGGGTGGTAAAGCTCTTCCTATCGCATTAAAAGTTGAACTAGAAATCTGGATAATGCCCAAAGCTGCATAGCTAATCGGCACAATTATCATATAGGCAGTAGTAACGGATATCACATCAGGATTGTTGTCAAAATGTGATGCGAGCCAAGGAGATGCAAAACCAAGAACTATGGCTGTAATAACGCCCCAAATTAAGCAAAATTGTATGCTTAAAAAGAAGGTTTGATTGACACGAGCAAACTTCCCAGCCCCCCAGTTTTGTCCAACTACGGGAACAACAGTTGCTGATAAGGCTATAAAGACTATCAAGGCAAATCCTTCTAGCCGTGAGGCGATGCCAAAGCCAGCGACAGTGTCACGACCGTAAAAGGCAATCATACTCAAGATCAAACCCATAGAAATGGGTTTGAGCATATTTGTGGCAGTAGAAGGTATAGCAATATGCAGGATGTTTCTCCAGGATTTAAAGACCTCCTTAAATTTCGGCAAGTTGAAGAGAATCATTTGTTGTCGATAAAGGAAAATTAAGGCTGCAACCATAACTGTGAAGCGCGAGATAACTGTTGCTAAGGCTGCTCCTTGAATTTCTAAACGTGGGAAACCACCCCAGCCAAAAATCAGCAAAGGATCTAATACCAAATTGATAGCAGTAGCACCCATCATTAGGAGGCTGGGAAATATAGCATTTCCCGAGGCTCGCATGACCGCGCTTGCTGTCATGAAAACTACAAGAAAGATCGACCCAAGGTAAATTATTTCCATGTAGTCTTCGATTAAGGGGAGAATATCTGCCCTAGCACCCAAAGTCGTGAATAGTGGCTTAATTGTCACTAGCCCGACGAGCATTAAGATACCACCGACAAGTAATGATAGCATCAAGCTGTCAGTTATTAATCGTTGTACTTGATGGTGGTTTCTTTGCCCGATGGCACGAGCAATTACGGAGGATACACCGACTCCCAACCCCATGCTTAAGCTTGCTAAAGTCATAATTGTCGGAAATGTAAAACTTATTGCTGCCAGTTCATTAGTTCCTAGTTGAGCAACAAAATAAGTATCTACAAAATTAAAAGCAACGAGCGCAAACGTAGCACAGATCATAGGCACGGTCAGCTTGACTAGATGCAATTTAATACTACCTTTGGTTAGTGTTCCTTGCATAGCTTGAAGTTGATTGGTTTTCATGAGAATTAACTTTTAATTTTTGTGTTTACAAGCTGTCGTATCGTGTAGTGACTCTCTGCAAGAGTACTAAATCAAACTGGTCTAGGATACAGCTATAGATTGAAATAAAACTCGCCTTGCTTGGGATAGATCTCAGCTCTTTAGGTTCAGTATTTACTATCAGCTAGATTTGTATAGTAGTGAATTAGACCACCACTATACAGATTTACCTACTTATTCCTCATTACTTCAGCCCGAAGGAATGGATAAGCTGACAGCTAGTTAAAACTGAAGACCAGTTCCCTTCAAGCGAGATTCGTACAATTTATTGAATTCTGCTAATTGCTCATCAGAGAAATGGTTTTTCCAATCGCCGACAACTCCCTTACGTAAGTGCGAACTTTTTTTAGAGAGTTTAGAGAATTTATTCACTTCTAGATTTGGGTTTGATTTCATGGCTTGAAAGGTACATTTTTCTGCCACAGCATTTGCCTCTTCCTTTGATAACTTGTAGCCAAGGAATTCGGCGATAATTTTAACCCCCCCCTTAAGGTCTTTTTTGAGATCTTCATACTTGAGAAAAAGAACATTGTCATCGTCCTTGTGAGTCCACCATTCCAAAACATGGTCAAAGTATGAACCGTAGAGAATATTTCCCTTCATGAAATGTTGCAGAAATTCTTCCCAAGAGCCATCAAAGTCAATAAGTCGTGACGAGCGCATGAAGTGAAAAAAAGAAACAGCCACATCTTTTGGATTGCGGGCAAGATAGATATACTTAACTGTATGTTCTTTGCTGCGTGGCACCAGAGCAAATGGTAAGTGAGTAGGGATACTGCGTGGCGAAGGCAACGCTTCCAGTTGCTCGTAGCTAGCCATCTCAAAGCGCAATGTTCCGGGATCAGGAAAATTTTCTTGGCTGGATTTTTTGGGTTGAGTAATGCAACGAACTATTTCTGCAAGCCATATGGTTCCTGACTTGGGGTAAGTTACCAAAAAAACATCACCAGGACTGGTTTGGAATGTACTACAAATCTTCAATTGTTCTTCAGTTATAACAGGTGGCCATATCGACCCATTTATCTTGGAATGCAAGAAAGGCATTTCCTTCGTTTTGCGGCCATTTGTTATTGCTCGTTCCATTAGCTCTTTCAAATGCTCTGGAGCGTCTTTCATTACAGTATTACTAGCAACTTTAAACATGACTTTTTTGATGTTCGATTCTAGCAAGTTTTTCATCGTATATATACCTTCAAATTAAATTTTGTGAACTTTGAAATCTATCTCGTGAAAGCCATAGAAAATTAGTACCAACCTGTGAGCATCATCCTAATTTCGGAAGGGCTAATGGTGATGCCACGTTGTATAGGTCGAACAGGACGATTGTCGGCAAGTGTCAGTTGTGCCTGAGATAATATAGTTGCCAATACAATTTTTATTTCAAACATGGCGAATGCGGAACCAATACAGCGACGATTTCCTCCGCCAAAAGGATAATACTCATAGGGAGAGAATTTGCGTTCTAAAAATCGCTCTGGCTTAAAACGCTTTGGTTCTGGATAAATATCTGGACGACGCTGAGTTAGATAGTTACAGGGAGCTATTATTGTACCAGGCTCAAATCGATAGCCCATTACTTCAAGTGGCGATTTCAATTTCCTCAGAAAGGAAAACAAAATAACTGGGTAAAGGCGCAAAGTTTCGCAGACAATAGCATTGAGATAGGGAAGTTGGGCAATAGTGCTAGGAGCAGCATCTGGATCGAGTGTATTCACTTCTTCGAGCAACTTCTGACGAACTTCACTATGGTAGTGAATTAAATATAACGCCCAAGCTAAAGTATTAGCACTAGTTTCGTTTCCACCAAACATCAGCGTAATTAATTCATCCCGCAATTCTACATCAGTCATTGGCTGACCTTGTTCATCATGGGCAGACATCATAAGACTGAGGATATCTTCGCCCAAAGGTTGAGTCCGTCGCTCACGAATTTCAGCAAATAGGAGGTCATCAATTTGCTTTTTCAGCCTTAGAAAACGTCCCCAGGGACTCATTGGACCTAGATCTCGTTGCAGAAATGGTAAAAAGAGCAAACCAGTGCCTAGTTTCGATTCAAAAAAATCAAATAGGGAAGTCATCAGTTGCCTGAGTTGCTCGTATCGCTCTCCATCCTTAAGACCAAAAACAACCTTTAGTATGACCCGCAGAGTGATTTCTTGGCTGTATGGACGAATAGAAAATGCTTTACCAGGAGACCACTCACGTATCACTTGATTGGTAATATCGTGAATGATCTGACCGTAAGTTACCATTCGTGCTCCGTGAAAGGGAGGCATCAAAAGTTTTCGCTGACGCCGATGGGATACTCCATCCATCATTAATATGGATTTGTCTCCTATCAAGGGCTGTAAAATGTAAGTACTCACCGATGCGTCAAAATTCCTTTGGTCAGTAGCAAAGACCTCCTCAACTGCCTGGGGATGGGTCAAAAACACCGTTGGATCAAATCCAGGGGGTATTTTTATGGTAAAGATGTCGCCATTGCTATTTTGAGCAATTTCTAGAAATTTCATGGGATTAGTCAGGAATCGAATCGTTTCCAGAAAATTTGTGGCTCTTGCCTTCCTAGAATCTTGCATAATAGTTGTTGTTGACAATTGATTTTGGTTGAGAGTTCTTGCTTGAGACATGATGATTTTTCGGGTATCGATTAACTAATAAACCTGAGTTCGATGTAAGCTCAAAGTCTGATTCTGTCGTAGCCTGAAGCTTTTGTTCTTTGCTTAGAAAGTTGCCAATGCTCCTTATCTCGAACTCAGTTAATAAGGGTTGACAAGCAAAGAGTGTCAAACTAGCCTGCAATTTTTTACAGGCTTGAGTTTGGATAGGACTCTTCTACTTAGCTAGCGATGATTTTGATAAAGCTTTGGTAGTTGAGAAAGATGTCGCTGTCGATAGCGAAAATTTCTTCGACCAACGGCCAACAGTTTGACCTACGATTTCCATCTGCTCCATTAAGCGATCGAATCCTTCTGGTGTGAGAGACTGAGGACCATCCGAAAGAGCTTTGGCAGGATTGGGGTGAACTTCTATCATTAGAGAATCTGCCCCCGCAGCGATCGCAGCTTTAGCCATCGTGGGTACATACTCTACTTTTCCTGTACCATGACTGGGATCGACCATAATAGGTAAGTGAGTTAGACTTCGCAGGACGGGAACGGCAGCTAGATCGAGAGTATTGCGCGTATACTTGCGATCGAAGGTGCGAATTCCTCGCTCACACAAAATCACATTTGGGTTTCCTGCTGCCAAAATATACTCGGCGGACATCAGCCAATCCTCAATAGTAGCTGCCATTCCTCTTTTCAGTAAAACAGGCTTATTAATGGCTCCTGCTTGCTTTAATAGTGAGAAATTCTGCATATTACGAGCTCCAATTTGGATGATGTCAGCCACCTCCGCAACTTTAGGAAGGTCGACCGAATCCATTACTTCAGTGACGATCCCCAAGCCTGTAACCTCGCGAGCTTTAGCTAGTAAATCTAAAGCACTCTCACCATGTCCTTGGAAAGAATAAGGTGAAGTTCGAGGCTTATAAGCTCCACCTCTCAACAACTGAGCTCCTGCTGCCTTAACTCGCTGAGCCGTCTCAACGATCATTTCTTCATTTTCTACCGAACAGGGTCCAGCTACAGTGACAATGGGATGATTTTGACCGAAAACCACAACTCCATTGGGAGTGGGGACAGATACTTCTGTGGGTTCTCCATGCCGAAATTCTAAACTAGCTCTTTTAAAAGGCTTATCAACTCGCATCACCTTCTCAATGAAAGGACTTATTTGTTGAAGGTGTTCGGGGCTGAGAGTGGCAGTATCTCCTACTAAACCAATTATGACTTTGTGTTTACCGACAATTTTTTCGGGTGTAATACTCTCACTTTGTAATTCTTGGATAATTCTTTGAATTTCTAAGTTAGGGGTATCAGTTTTCATTATTACGATCATTGGTTTAAACCTCCTTGATTTTGAGAAAATTATCAGAAAATAAATTAGTGTTGGTCAAAAAAGTATCTTTCACGGACAAAACTGGGAACGACATATATTTGGCTTTTGGACATCCAGTAATAAATTGACGAAAAGACAACAAAAACGAAGAGAGAATAACCGAGAAGCTTGGCAGTTAAAGGAATAAGTAGAAAAGAACTAACTAACTCGATTAAAATCAGACTAATAAGTACCCTGGCAATGGTTTTTCGTTTCATCAAGTTGCATAACATAGCACCTGTTGGAGCACCGACTACAACTACTGGTACTGCTGCTAGCCAATAATTAGTTACAGGCTCGACAAAGTCACCAACAAAGTATTGATGAAGGATAAAACCAAC
>JASJDI010000206.1 GCA_030065155.1 Xenococcaceae cyanobacterium MO_188.B29 | reverse complement strand
ATTGACCAATTTTGGTCTCTCTCTGCCAGCTTTGGCATGGAACGCAATGCTTACCATAACTATCTTAATGAAATTGTTAGCGATCGCTATGTGCTTATTAAAGGGTTACAAATCCTCCGTGATGAACTTCAATTAGCTGCTACTAGTAAAACCGATGTTCAAGCTTGTGGCGCAGATCTAAGTTTACCTAGTGTAGTAACTACTCTAGCTTATACCAACTGTGGCGATCGCATCCATCAAGGAGAAGCTACTAAACGTTATCGGGATGTAGTCGCATCCCGCTTTGCTACTCTCTCTGAAATTGGTGAACTGAAGTTAGAAGCATTTTTCCCCGCAGGAGGTGGCACTAATAATGGTTCTACCTTAGCTCATGTAACTGTTGCCCATCAATTGGATGAATCGTTACGTAAAAAGTTATATAACGGTAATTCTCAATCGATGACACTAGTAGCAATTGATTTGAAAACTCATGTAGGACGTTTAGAAGAAGAGGGAAAACGTATTTATGGTAAAACCCGCGAATCTCCTTGGCGAGAACCTCGCGCAGCTTGTGGTGCAATTGCTGGCGCGCTGAATCATTATCAAACTCATAACCTAATTCATCGACGCATTCGAGGAGATTTAGGAGAACGAAATTTTCAATATCTTTCTAATCAACAAATTTTGACGGAAGAAGGTATCGATATTACTATGGCTGTTGCTGCTGCGATCGTCGCAATTCGCGGTGTTAGAAATACTGCTATGTCTTTAACTCAAGAAATGGATGAAAGAGGATTGGCCCACCTTACTGCCAGTGTAACAGTTAATCGCCCTTCACGAGATGATTTGGTGGTTTACTTAGCTAGAGCAACGGTATTTAATGGCAAAGTACGCATTCAAAGTCTAGGAACAAAAGCGGAAAAATATGGTGGCAAGCTGATTGAGTATGCTGGAGAACAAAGACTACAACTCACTTATGATTATCAGGATACCGATAATTTAGCGATCGAAGAAATCGCTTATACGATTAAATCTTCAGATACTTCTCATTCTCTATAAAAGGAACGATTAGACATCCTCTAAAGCTTAAAGCTAATTTGCTAAGTCAACAAACCTAAATAAAACCTCTAATAATAAACACTATTGCACCAAGAAAATATAGAATGGTCTGGCTAGAGATAAAATTGTCACGCTAGAAATTAATTCTTATGCCTCGTCGCGACGATCTACATAAAATCTTACTCCTTGGTTCAGGTCCTATTGTTATCGGACAAGCTTGTGAATTTGACTATTCTGGTACACAAGCTTGTAAAGCTTTACGGGAAGAAGGATACGAAGTAGTTTTAGTTAATTCTAATCCTGCTTCGATCATGACCGATCCAGAAATGGCAAATCGTACTTACATCGAACCTCTCACCCCAGAAATAGTAGAGAAGATTATTGCTCAAGAAAAACCTGATGCTTTACTACCAACAATGGGGGGACAAACAGCCTTAAATGTAGCAGTATCCCTAGCTAAAAATGGAGTGTTAGACCGCTACAATGTAGAGTTAATTGGGGCAAAACTGCCAGCGATCGAAAAAGCGGAAGACCGTCTATTATTCAAAGAAGCAATGGCGAAAATAGGCGTTCCCGTCTGTCCATCTGGCATTGCTAGTAATCTCGAAGAAGCCAAGCAAATCGCTACAGAAATTGGTAATTATCCTCTGATTATTCGCCCTGCTTTTACTTTAGGGGGAACAGGAGGGGGGATTGCCTATAACCAAGAAGAGTATGAAACCATGGCTCAATTTGGGATTGATGCTTCTCCTGTCTCCCAAATTTTGGTAGAAAAGTCCCTTTTAGGTTGGAAAGAATACGAATTAGAGGTGATGCGGGATTTAGCAGATAACGTAGTAATTATCTGTTCGATCGAAAATATCGATCCGATGGGAATTCATACAGGAGACTCGATTACAGTTGCCCCGGCACAAACTCTGACAGATAAGGAATATCAAAGACTGAGAGACTATTCTCAAGCTATTATCCGCGAAATTGGCGTAGAAACTGGTGGTTCCAATATTCAGTTTGCAGTTAACCCCGTCAATGGAAATGTTATTGTCATTGAGATGAACCCTCGTGTTTCTCGTTCTTCGGCACTAGCTTCCAAGGCTACAGGTTTCCCCATTGCTAAGTTTGCAGCTAAATTGGCAGTAGGTTACACCCTCGATGAAATTCCTAATGATATTACCCAAAAAACTCCCGCTTCCTTTGAACCGACTATAGATTATGTAGTTACCAAAATTCCCCGTTTTACCTTTGAGAAATTCCCAGGTACAAAACCTATCCTAACTACCCAGATGAAATCTGTTGGGGAAGCGATGGCAATTGGCAGAACCTTTTGTGAATCTTTCCAAAAAGCTTTACGTTCCTTAGAAACAGGACGCTATGGGTTTGGTTGCGATCGCCAGGAGGCTCTTCCTTCTCTATCTCAAGTTCGTGCTAATCTGCGTACTCCTAATCCTGAAAGGATTTTTAGCGTTTATAATGCGCTCAAATTAGGGATGGCACCGGAACAAATCCACGAACTAACCGCGATCGATATGTGGTTCTTGGATAAAATGCAGGAGTTATTGGAGACTGAGAAGTTTCTGAAATGTACTACTCTCAAAGATATTAAAGCAGAAGAAATGCGCTGGGTGAAACAGCAAGGATTCAGCGATCGTCAAATAGCTTTTGCCACTAAAACTACAGAGGACGAAGTAAGAGCTTATCGACAAAAATTAGGCATTAATCCTGTTTATAAGCTAGTAGATACCTGTGCTGCAGAATTTGAAGCGTTTACCCCTTATTACTATTCCACCTATGAAGAAGGTGAATCAGAAATTGCCCCTTCTGATAACCGCAAAGTAATGATTTTGGGGGGAGGACCTAACCGCATTGGACAAGGTATAGAATTCGATTACTGTTGCTGTCACGCTGCCTTTGCCCTCTCCGCAAAAGGATTAGAAACGATTATGGTTAACTCCAATCCAGAAACAGTTTCTACTGACTACGATACCAGCGATCGCCTTTACTTTGAACCCCTAACTAAAGAAGACGTTCTCAATATTATCGAGGCAGAAAATCCTGAAGGTATAATTATTCAATTCGGTGGACAAACTCCCCTGAAGTTATCTGTTCCTCTCCAAGAATATCTAGAGAAATCAGCTATAAATACTAAAATTTGGGGAACATCACCAGATTCGATCGATACGGCAGAAGATCGGGAAAGATTTGAACAAATCCTGCGTAAATTAGACATTAAACAACCTGCCAATGGTATTGCTAGAAGCTATGAAGAATCTGTGGCGATCGCTAATCGGGTTGGCTATCCTGTAGTTGTTCGTCCTTCCTATGTGCTAGGAGGAAGAGCGATGGAAATTGTCTATTCTGATAAAGAATTAAAACACTACATGACCTATGCAGTAGATGTAGAACCAGATCATCCCATTCTCATCGATAAGTTTTTAGAAAATGCCGTAGAAGTAGATGTAGATGCTTTAGCCGATGGTACAGGTAAAGTAGTGATCGGCGGAATTATGGAACATATCGAACAGGCAGGTATTCACTCTGGTGACTCCGCTTGTTCTATTCCCTATAATTCTCTTCCTCCAGCAGCCGTGGAAACTATCCGCACCTGGACAGAAAAACTGGCTGTCACTCTGCAAGTAGTAGGATTAATGAATATTCAATACGCAGTACAAGGAGAACAAGTATATATCCTGGAAGCCAATCCCCGCGCCTCTCGTACTGTCCCTTATGTTTCTAAAGCTACAGGTGTACCCCTAGCCAAAATCGCTTCTTTGGTTGTTTCTGGGCAAACTTTAGAGTCCTTAGGAGTGGCGGATGAAATTATTCCTAAGCATATTGCAGTTAAAGAAGCTGTTTTACCTTTTAATAAGTTTCCTGGTTCAGATACTCTCCTCGGCCCCGAAATGCGATCGACTGGAGAAGTAATGGGTATTGATACTGACTTTGGTAAAGCCTTCGCTAAGGCGGAGATTGCAGCAGGAGTAGATTTAGCTTTAGAAGGAACAGTCTTTATCTCTATGAACGAAAGAGATAAACAAGCTGCCGTACCCGTAGTCAAAGATTTTATCGATTTAGGCTTTAAAATAGTCGCTACTTCTGGTACTCGCCAAGTATTACAAGAAAATGGCATTGAAGATGTGGAATTAGTGCTAAAAGTCCATGAAGGTCGCCCTCATGTCATCGATTGGATTAAAAATAAGCAAATTCAACTGATTATAAATACCCCCACAGGAGAGGAATCTCAAACCGATGCTCGTCAAATTCGGCGGATGGCTTTAGATTATAAGTTACCTATTATTACGACTATTGCAGGAGCAAAAGCAACAGTAGCAGCAATTCGTTCTTTGCAGTCGGAAGCTTTTGAGGTTAAAGCTTTACAAGATTACATATCTTAGTTTAGGTGGGCAAAAATAATAATTTGATGCGTTATTTTGTCTGTTAGATTTTGCCCACCCGACAAAAGCGCGATCGCTCTTAGTTCTTTTTCGCATAAGCACTATAGTGGTTGTACCGCCTTCAGTCAACAGATTTAAATTTGATTTAGAATTGTCATAAAAATACTCGCTTAAATCTTTTCAGTTATTATGACTGCTAACACTTCAAAAACTATCTGGCAATACTTAGAATCACGTCCAGAGTCATGGCGTAAACAGCTTTATCTCAAAGGCAGAAAACTTACTGCTCATACTGTATGGTCAGATATGATTGTCAATAGCATGACTCCTGCCGAGGTAGCAGATAGTAAAGATTTACCTTTGAGTGCAGTTAATGAAGCTATTGAATATTGTGAAAATAATCAACAACTACTCCAACAAGAAGCAGAAGCAGAACGCTTTTGTTTAGAAGAGAGAGGAGTTATTCTTGAGCCTAAAATTACTCATTGATGAGGACTCTCAAGACAAAGTATTGGTTAGATTGTTGCGAGAGGCAAAGCATGATGTAGTTACAGCCAATGAATCTGGTTTAATGGGTCAGCCAGATTTGGTAGTTTCTAGCTATGCTAGAGAGCAAAATCGCATCATATTAACTTTAAATTGTCGAGATTTTGAAGCTATTGACCAAAGTAAACCTGTTCATCCTGGTATTTTTGCTGTATATCAAGAAGCTAATCCCTACAAGAAAATGAGCTTTAAAGATCTTGTTCGAGCGATCGCTAATTTAGAAGCTGCGGGAATATCTTTAACTAATCAGTTTATTCCTCTTAACCACTGGAATTACTAATCTTTACTTTTATTGTCGATCAAGAACAGTTCAGTTTCATATCGATGATATAGTTCTCTTTTTTTCTGTATATCCACATCTAAAAAATAAACTAGATAATCGTATAGGGGCGAACGGCCGTTCGCCCCTACAAGGAAAAATCAACTATTAACTAATATTACCTCGCCCAACCAATAATCTTCCATATCAGCAAAAGTTTTAACTTGTATTCCATATAAAGGATTACCAATAACTACCAATTTCTCCACAGGATTGATTAGTAATAAAGCAACGGCATGAGAAAACTTATTACCATTTTTTGGGTTCACTTCCTTGACATGGAGTAAAGCTAACTTATGTAAATTAGCTAAGTCTTTTAAAGATAAATTATGTCTATAATCTGGATGTAATTCTAACTTGTCCATAGCTCTAATTTCAGCTAGAGTAGTTGTGCCAAAACGATTAGTATGAGTTAGTTTTACCACTTCTCTTTCAGTAGAATTAGGATCGATTTTGCTATAACGACCTAAAGTAGCAATACTAGAAGGAGCGCAAGTATAAGAAGTCGTCTGCCACACAACTCCATCAACAACTTTGGCATTACCAAGAAGATGATCTACAGGGCGTAAAAAAACCAATAAAATACTTAAGGCAAAAGCGATCGCGCCTAAAGAAATGACTAACTGATAAATTCTTTGCAGAGAAAGCTTACCCGATAGTTCTAATAGCAACAATAGTCCACAGGCAAAACAGCCTAAACCAACAATAAGCTGATAGAAATAGCCCGCAAAATATAACAAAATTATCGGGGGAAAAACTTGAGGTAGTAATGGGGCAAGATTAAAGTTATCTATAATCAGTAAAAGAACTACAATCAAACCAATCCCCAAAATAATCCAAATTAAAGGTTTTTGATGATTGTCCAAAGCATTATCTGCGGTTATGCCTCTAGTGGCTAAAAACTTTCCTCCCAATGCACCCGCAATAAAAGCACCAATACCAATAAAAGTTAATTCCAGCATTAATAAATAATTACTCTATCGTAAACGGTTGCTTCTATTATGGGAAGGTAAAATTAACTTTGACTGCGATCTCGTTCCGAGCCAGCGTAGCTGATCGCGACAGCGACTACCGAAGGTCTCGCGCAGTGCCTGCTTCGCAGACCGCAGTAATTGACCGGGGAACACCGGTCACCGCAGCGCGAAGTTGCGTTGGGCGGGTTCCCAAGGTAGCGCGTTGCGGGGGTTCCCCCCGTTGTAGCGACTACCGCCGACTTGAGCAAACTTCGTAAGAAGGCTCCGTCGTGTCTTGGTGAGCGTTCTTGAACGAGTCGCTCATGGTGAGGCACTTTCGTTGGGCGGGTTTCCCGACTTGAGAAAAGTGCCGAATCCGAAGGGGGGAAACCAACGCCAGTTCCCTGCGACGGGAAACCCGTCTTCAGGACTGGCTCCCCAAGACCGCGCTCGTCCGCTTCCCTAGCTGCGGAAACCGCAGCGGGTTCTCACCGCTTTTACGGCGGAGTAACGGTGACTTGTAAACTCGGATATTAAGTTAACTTGCTATAATCGTCATCTCTGATAATTTATTAATTTAATTTATTGTTTCAAAATAACCTGACAACCAACTAATCAAGACAACGAATGGACTTACTAAAATCTCTTCCCATTGGACTGTATTTGGAACAACCTGTCACTTGGCTACATAAACTCGATCCTAGAGTTAAGCTAGCGTGGTTAATGACTTTTTTAGTAGTTCATATGTTAGCTAATCCATACTGGAGATTGGGGATGGTGGTTACTTTGTTTCTGCTGACTGTTTCAGCCAAGATTCCTCTACGAGTATGGCGACAACAGGCGGGTTGGCTAATTACCTTATCAGTTTTTGTCTTTATCTTTGCTTGTTTTGCTCCTGATGGTTATGGGTTAGATTATCAACCTCGACTCCCTGAACATGGCTTGGATTTACCTCCAGCTAGTTCTTATCAGTATGTTTTACTAGACAAGGGCAGATTTACTATTACTCGTCGCTCTCTAGATTTAGCAGTGCGGATGAGTACCCTAATTTTTACCCTTATCTACAGTACTAATCTTTATCTTTTAACCACTGCTCCAGAAGAGATTACCGCAGGATTAGAAGATTTAATGAAACCTTTGCGTTACTTTAAATTACCCATTACAGAAATTGCCCTAACTTTGACATTATCTTTGCGTTTTATTCCCTTGGTTCTAGAAGAAATACAAAATTTAGTACGTTCTATACGCACAAGAGCGATCGATTGGAAAAAACTGGGTATTAGTCGTGGTTTAAAAGTATGGCTACTAGTAGCAGAAAAATTACTAGAAAATCTCTTGAGGAGAGCAGAACAAATTGCTCTAGCTATGGATGTAAGGGGTTTTACCGGTGCAAACGAACATCAAGTAAAATGGCATCAATTACGTCTTCGTTGGCGAGATTGGATAGCTTTAGCTATTCTCATTCCTTTTTGGCTAGCCCGTATCTACATTGGCAGTGCATAATTTAAGTAGTAAGTAGTAAGTAGTAAGTAGTAAGTAGTAGGTAGCAAATTTTTGTAGTCTAATCTTACCTATTACTTATTACCTAATAACTATCAACCATCACTCATTCTCTGTTCCCTAAATATAAAAAGTGTTTAGAGTTGTTACTCCCAAATTTGACCAACAGTATTCTCGCTGGACTGATGCTCTTAATCAGGCTAAGTCTCTAATACCCCAATGTAAAAGTCTTTTAGAGGATATTCGTATTTATGATGAAGAAGAAATCATTTGGGTTTATAGTCGCTCCCATAAATATCCTCAATATATTGGTGCAGGAACATACAACAGGCTGGCTAATCTCTTCTTACAAGAGATGTTAGAAGAAGAACAAGAGTAGATTAAAGTAATATTTCTCTATGTTTAAAATTTAATAAACAAAAATTCAAAATACCAATAATTTTCTGGTAGAGGATATAGTCTAGACTAGAATGTAACTAAGCTAAGTTTATTGATAACAGCTTGGGGAAAAGGGTCATGCAAACAGTAAAGCTTAATCAAAAAGATATTGATAGATTTACGATGGAGGATGTAAAAGATTTGGCTCTTCGTTTAGAGCAAGATGATTACAGTAATCCTTTCGAGGCATTGACAGACTGGCATTTACTTAGGGCGATCGCTTTTCGACGGAGAGATTTAGTCGAACCTTATCTATATTTACTCGATATAGAAACTTATGATGAATCTTAAACTCAGATAGATTAGGGTTTAAGGATATTTCCAAAAAAAGTAAAGTACTAAAAAAAAGGATGATTCATTTCATCCTTTATAATCTTGGCGATCTTTATTATTGTTTTATTCCCCTCGATAACTAGAATTTAGATAATTTTTTGTGTAGTTTAATCTAAAAAATTATGAAATGGATTGAATGGGCTAGAGAACTTCAAGCTATTAGTCAAACAGGATTGCACTACGCTACCGACCAATTCGATCGAGAACGCTATCGAAGAATTGAAGCCGTTTCATCAGAGATTTTAGCAAGTCATACTAATCTATCTACCGATGAGTTTTTAGAACTTAACGCTGCTGAATTTGGCTATGCCACCCCTAAAGTAGATGTACGCGGAGTTATCTTTAAAAATTCAGAAATTCTGTTAGTCAGAGAAATTGCTGATAATGGACGATGGACTTTACCAGGAGGATGGGCAGATGTGAACGACACGCCCAGTGAATCTGTAACTCGTGAAGTTTTTGAAGAATCAGGTTTTAAAACACAGGTGGTTAAATTACTAGCAGTTTACGATCGAGAAAAACAACAACATCCACCAGCCTTTCCCTATCATATATACAAACTCTTTTTTCACTGTGAGATTATTGGAGGAGAAGCTAAAGCCAGTCATGAAACTAGCGAAATAGCTTGGTTTGCCGAAGAAGAAATTCCAGAATTATCAGAATCGAGAGTTAAAAAAGAACAAATATCAAGATTTTTTGCGTATTATCAACAACCAAATTTACCAACAGACTTTGATTGAAATTTTTTAGCGATCGCAACAAGTCTTAATAAAAGCCAAAATAGCGTTAAAGATATTTCTCGAAAAGAAAATATCAAAAAATAAGGTGAGCAAAAATTAATTTTTCAGTGTTTTACTGAGTAGAAAGTTATATGAAATACAAAAAAGACTGCAACACATTTAGTGCATAGGGGCGAAGGGCTGTTCGCCCTTACAGGGTTTTATTTGTAGCAAACATTTAAATATTTCATATTGTTTGCCCACCTTAAAAAGTATATGCCTGATACCAATACACATCCCCTATCCTTGATGGGTGGGATAAGTTTAAGTTTTAAAAGGTAAAAGTTGTCCTTAATGCACCAATAAAGATGCTATCGTTGTCATCGTTTTGATTAGGACTAACTAACCAGACTACCCCTGGAGTAATAGAAATATTATCTGTCACCTTATATTTGTAGAAAGCTTCTACATGGAGAGGTATATCATCAGGGAAATCAGCATTGCCGATGTCTAAGTCAAGATCGTCTAA
Source organism: Xenococcaceae cyanobacterium MO_188.B29 (assembly GCA_030065155.1). Taxonomy (GTDB): domain Bacteria; phylum Cyanobacteriota; class Cyanobacteriia; order Cyanobacteriales; family Xenococcaceae; genus JASJDJ01. The sequence goes on along the minus strand of JASJDI010000206.1, from coordinate 2,803 downwards.
ATAAGGTTCTGCACCGACAATCACAGCCCCCAAGTTTCCCTCTTTACCCAAGTCAGGAAATACTAACGCGCCAGCATAATTAAGAACTGTGGCATCTCCATCTTCTAGTTCAGCATCGGTATAGCTAAACCATCCCCGCAAGCTAATTTTAGAGCTAAGATCCCATTGAAAGGCACCACCAAAAGAATTGGTAGTTACCGGATTTTCAGCCAAATCGATAGGAACACCGCCAACACTTAAGCCATTAGCTCCAGTCAAGCGCAAATTACCTAAATTAGTACCTGTGCCACCCCACAAAAAAGAACCTCGAAAAGGAGCAGTATCATAAGCTCTGACATAAGTCACACCTACTTTAAAAGTATCAGTAGGTTTAAAGGCTACCTGACCCATAGCTGAGTAACTACCATTAAACAAGCCATTACCCTCACTAGGATTGCTACCATTAGGAGCTATGTAACCAGCACTGATTTCTAATGGTTCAGTAGGAGTAAATTTAAAACCGATACCAGTAGAAGAACGATTAATACCCTGACGATATATAGGACTACGTTCAGCAAAGCGAGTCATAGCACCGTTTGCACCACCACCAGTGTTTAAACCAGAGTTAAATACTTCTGCATAGAAATGGTGGGCTGCTAAACTTGCCATAGCAGTAACTTGTACTTTGTCGTTAAAGAGAGGGAAAACATAGTGCAAGCGATCGATCACTACATCATTACCAGCTTGTCCATCAAAGGCAAAACGACCTTCACGAGTACCAGTTTCATCTTGGAAAGAGTTAGCGATATTTCCTGCTGTTAAGCGAGTAAACAGCTTATCTTTCCCTGTAAAACTACTGACTAATTGAAGACGAACTCTATCTGTAAAGACTACTTCCGAGTCCACATCATCCCCAAAGGCTTGGGCAAGAGTAAAAGCAGCTTCCCCTACTAATTTGGTAGTAGTAGAAAAAGACTTATCTTCTAAGAAAGCTGTTCTGCTTTCTAAATTATCAACCCGACTAGCTAAAGTAGCCAATTCTGCTTGAAATTCTGTGGTTAGTCTTTGGATAGTGTCTAAATCTTCTCTGATAATTGCTTCAGATGAGGCAACCAATCGCTCAATTTGATTGAGACAAGCATTTAAACCAGCAGCAAATTCATAACGAGATAATGCTTGAGTACCCCGATAGGTTTGATTGGGATAACCTACAATACAACCATAGCGATCGACTAAACTTCTGAGAGCTTCATAAGCCCAATCTGTTGGGGAAACATCTCGCAGTTGATTAACATTGGTTACTTGCTCCATTGAACTAAGGTCAACATCCGTCCAATCTTCAGTTAAAGGTTCAGAATATTGCTGTATTTGTTCGTAGGTTACTTTTTTTTGCTGATTATCTTTAAGATTAACTTCCTGAGCTACAACTGGAGCAGCAGATGTTAGTAATGCAGTTCCCAGTACTGCTGAACTACCCAGTCGCGACAACTTTGCTTTTTCCGACATTATTTTGTTTTTTTCCTCTACACCAATAAAAAAAATGAACCTGATTTTTGTTCATTTAGCATTTAAATTTTTCTGTCAATATTTGTTTGTATTATTTGATGCAGAATTTGCTTCTATAATGCTATTTATTAATCAATTCCATGCAATATTTGACTTTTTCAATCTATAAATGACTAATAAGCAATCTAATTTTAGATTTTACTATTGCTTGACTGCCAATTTTTTTCTACTTGATGAATGCCATAGAACTGTTTCCAAAAGACATCTCTAAGCCAGGTAGGCAATACTTTGTTCATCATGAAAACCATCATATTTCCTCCTGTAGCTGCAATATAACGAGGACGGGGATTAGGTGCTGAGATCGCACGAATAATAACTTTGGCTGTTTTTTCTGCACTCCAACCCAAGATATCTAATTGTCGATCGATTTTTTCAATATTGGCAAAGATAGGAGCGTAGGGAGTCTCTGCATAGTTAGGAATAGTTGTTTGTACTTTCTCCCAAGCAACACGGAAAAAGTCTGTTACTACTGGCCCTGGTTCAATTACTGTTACTTTAATATTAAATCCTTTGAGTTCCATTCGTAGTACATCAGTAAGAGCTTCTAGAGCAAACTTAGAGCAACTATACATTCCACCTGCGGGGAAAGGAATTAGACCACCAAGAGAGCTAATATTGATAATTCTACCGCTACCATGCGATCGCATAGTAGGAATTAATGATTGAGTTAAAACTAAAGGACCATGAAAGTTAACTGCTAATTGTTCTTGTGCTGCTGTAGGAGGAATTAGTTCTATAGGACCCATTTGTCCATAGCCAGCATTGTTTACTAGTACATCTACCCTACTGAAGTGTTCTACTGCTTTTTGAGCTAAGGCTTGTACTTGCTCTACTTTACCCATATCTGTAGGAATAACTAGTACTTCTGCTCCAGCTTTACTACATAACTCAGCTACCTGCTCCAATTTAGCTTGATTTCTAGCTGCTAAAACTAAACGAATACCGAGAAAATCTTTTGCTAAGGTTTGGGCTAAAGCTGCACCAATACCGCTAGACGCACCTGTAATTAAGATTATCTGTTCTGAGAGGGGAATAGTTTTTGCCATGAAATAAGTTAGGTTGGGAGTTAATACTGTTCGGTTAATAAGGTTATCTGTTAAGACAGAGAGAGGGAAGACAAGCTTACAAGGGTAGACTTTTTACATTTAAGCCTAAAATCAAGATAAGGGAGACAAGGAGGACAAGGAAGACAAGGGGGAAATGCTGATTTTTTCGTTCAGATTATAGTAAGCACTCGCCTCTTTGTTAAAAACCTACC
>JASJDI010000205.1 GCA_030065155.1 Xenococcaceae cyanobacterium MO_188.B29 | reverse complement strand
CAAATAATTCACTTGAAATGGTTGAGTCTTATTTATTAGATATTGCCAAAACAGTTGATTTTTTAAGAATTTGAGTAATCTAAGGATTTTTTTGTTAGTAGTTTTGACTTTTATTACCTTCGTTATCTATGTAAGCGAGCAAGATGCTCGCACTATGTTATTTTCCCATATACAATAGACGAGCGATGTTTTGATTTGCGTGATCAATTTTTAAAGCGATCAAATTTTAGGATGGGTTAGCGCGATCGCTATTTGCGAAAGAAAGTTTTTAACAGTGCGATTTTTAAAACTGCCAAATCCGCGATCGCTCATATAAAAGAAAATGATAATTCAGGCGATCGCGGATTTGTGTAAATTCATCATGGATTTCCGTTCTCAATGTATTTATTTGCGAGAATGGGGCATAGCCTTCAAGGGAGAGCATACTTATATAATTCCCAGGCAATTTATGAAGATTAAAAGCTTTACTTGGATATGGTGAAGATAAACAGAAAAGTAGATACCATGTAATTAAACAATGGTAGTGCTTCTAGGAGTTCATAGTTCATTTATTACTCTTGGCGAATTTATGCTTCCGTTTTGAACTTTCGGCAATATTATGCTTCCTTTAGAGACAAAATCAACAAAATTACTTAACGTAATAATGAGTATTGTAGAGTTTGTTATGGCAAAGTTATGCTTCCTCTAGTGGCAAAGTTATGCTTCCAGTTACAAATTTATTGAACAAGCTAAAACGCCCATCGAAAAAAGCAACTATTATTGGTATTTCAGGTGTTGCCTTAGGAATTGCAGGCTACTGGGGACTGCAACTACTGGTTAAAAAAAAATTACCTCCTTTTCTGGAAAAACAGATAGGTAATATTATCGATCGCCCGATCGATTTGGGTGAAGTAGAGGGTTTTTCTTTAAATGGGATTAGGTTTGGCGAAACTATTATCCCCGCTACAGCCACAGACTCCGATCGTGTTACTGTCGAAGAGGTTAAAGTGGGGTTTAATCTTTTCCCTGTACTATTTCGTCGTACTTTGCCCGTAAAAGTAACTCTAGTACAGCCTAAAGTTTACGCGGAACAAGAACAAAATGGTGAGTGGTTAAATTTAGATTTTTTGCAGAGTGAGGAAGAAGAGAAAAAAGATCCTCTAATTTATTATGATGTAACCGTCGATGTAGAAGAAGGAGAAATAACTGCTGTACCCTACAATCAGTCTCCTATTGAAGTGGCAATAGAGGGAAGTGGTAGATATAATCCTGGTAATAATACCCAAGTAGAATATGACTTAGAAGCAGCGATCGCTAAAGCTAAAGCAACTATTCAGGGCGAAACTATTATTGAGACAGGTAAAACAAATACTAAACTATTAATTAAAGATTTAGCTTTAACTGATGTAGTAACTCTACTACCTAATCCTCCTGTAAATCTGAGTAGTGGGATTCTCAATGCCGATCTCGATGTGAATATTCCTTCTTTTGAAGAGATTAACGCAACCAAAGTAGAAGGGATGCTGAGTCTGCAAGAATTAACTGGGGAGATAAAAGATTTATCTGCACCGATAAAAGCGAGATCGCAATTAAATTTTGCTGGAGAGAAAGCCCAAGTAGAAGGAACTCAAGCTAGTATTGGTGATATCGTTGCTCAACTTGCGGGGACGGTAAATTGGCAAGAGGGTTATGATTTAGCTCTAGATATTCTACCCTTTAGATTGTCTAGTTTGACAAAAATTCTACCTACTGAGTTACCTGTAGATACCGCAGGAGAAGTTACTGCCAAATTGCAAGTAACAGGAGGTATTAAAGAACCGATAGTTAAGGGAAAAATTAATAATACCCAGACAGTCAAGGTAGCTAAGTCCCAGTTTGAAAGAATTCAAGCTAATTTTACTGCTGATTTAGATGAGTTTATTCTCGATAGTTTACAAATAATTCCCTTGACTGGAGGGGAAATTACCGCAGAAGGTAGGATTGCCACTAATCTTAAAGGTTCTATAGAAAGTGGAACTCCTATAGATTTTAATAAAATGCCTATGGCATTGAATTTTAATGCTCAGTTACCTACAGAAGCAACTATTGCCGATTACTACCAGTTACCCTCAGAAATTGAGGTAGGTAATCTCCAAGCAGAAGGACAAATAAGAGGTAATCTGGATAATCCAGAAGCTTTGATCGAATGGGAAATACCCGAAGCAGATACTTCCTCAGCAGAGAATATTTCTGGTGAAGGAGAAATTTTCTTAATGAATCAGAATTTACTCCTACAAAATACAGAGATCGAGATAGGAGAAGGAAGTATCAAAGTTGAAGGGACTAGTGATATAGAAGCAAGAACATGGCAAACCAATCTTAAGGCTAATTCTATTGCTTTGACTCCTTTCTTATCTCAACTGCAACTAGAAGGAGTAAATCTCGATCGCCCTATTAGTATAGACAATGCTAATGTTCAATTGAAAGGTCAATCAGATAGCTTCGATCTTAATAAAATTCAAGGTACAGCCAATCTGAATTTAGATGTAGATGGAGGAAATATCGCTGTTAATAGTAAGTTAGAGCAAGGAATTATTCAAGCTAGTGCTTACAGTAGTAATATTCCCGTTGGTAAATTTATTCCCAATTTACCTCTACCCACAGAAGTAAAAACTGTTAGCGTCGATCTCTCTGGAAGATTACAGCAGTTATTAGAATTTTCCCAATCTCCTAATCTCAGTAGTGTTACTGCTAACCTAAAAGCTAATTTAGCTACAGCAGAGGGGGCAATATTAGCTACAGGAAAATTAAATAATAATCGATGGCAAACCGATCTTAGGGCTGCTAATCTTAATACCAACTATTTAGTAGATACCTTTGCCCCTAATAATAATTCTCTGCCCACACTAGATAATCTTAATGCTCAAGTCGATCTTACAGGTAGTATTAATCCGATACTCAATCGAGAAGTAAATTTCCCCGTTAGTGTCAATAATTTTGCAGTGCAAACAGGTAATCAATCTCTGGATGCTAAGGGTAACTTCATTGTCAGTAATTTAACTACCAGCCCCGATATTGCTAGTGCCGATCTCGATATTAATAGCACCATAGATTTTAATGACTTACCCATCGACGCATTTCTAGCACAAGCTACCAATAATAATCAACTATTAGCAGAATCGGTTAACTTTTCAGGTGATGCCCAATTTAGCGGGAAGCTACAAGGTAAAAATCTACTTTCTGCCCCTACAGAACCAGGTAATCTAGCTTTAAGCGGAGATTTGCGTCTAGAAAACTTTGCCTTTAATGATACTGCTTTCGAGCCTGTAATGACAGGAAAATTGATTGCCCAACCAGGAGAGCAAATTGCGATCGATCTGCAAGGTAAACAAGATGTAATTGCAGCAGCTTTAGAACCTTGTACTGCTAACCGTTGTCGTTTTCCCTATATTCCTACCAGAGTAGAATTACGTCAAGGAGAAGATACCAATCAACCTGTAATTGCCGAAGGGAGAAAACAGGGAGATATATTCTCTCTCGATATTGTTAATTTTCCTTTAGCTATACTCAATCTTGCCCCTGCCCAACCTTTAGGAATTCGGGGGGCATTAAATGGGAAAGCAACAGGAGAAGTAGATGCTAATCTCTACACCTTAGCTACCGCAGGAGAAGTAACAGTCGATGAACCAGGAGTAGGTTATATTACAGCCGATCGCTTTAACGCTCAATTCAACTACGATCCTAACCAAAATATCGCTGAAGTTGCTGCTGCCTCTCTTGAATTAGGTGAAAGTCAATACAATTTCCAAGGAGGCTTAAACCTACAATCAGGGGAACTTGATGGTCAACTAAATATTCCACAAGCATACATCCAAGATATCTTAACTACCTTTCGCTGGTTTAGCGTAGAAGACTTAGCCCGTCTTTGGGAAACTCCTGATTATGCCCAACCTATGGCAGTTAAACCCAATTCAATTATTACTGTTAATCAATCGATAACTCAGAAACTAAATCGATTAAGAGCAATAGAAAATCAAATTCAGGCGATCGCCGAAAGCCGACAAGAGGGTAATATACCAACCTTACTAGATATTGAAGGAGGTTATCAAGGAGCAATTACTCTAGACGGAACAATAACTTCTCCCCAAGTCAGTTTTAGAGTAGCAGGAAACAATTGGGAATGGGATACTCAACCTGGTTTTTTTGATGTGATTAGAGGCAAACCAATAGTTGGGTTTTACGGTTTAGTTAAAAAAGATAGTCCAGCGATCGATTTAGACAAACTCTTGATTCAGGGAAATTTTCAAGGAGAAACCGTCTATCTCAATACTGCTACTATCCAAGTAGAAGATGCTGTGCTTAGCTTAGATGGACAACTATCTGCCAATCAACAAAATGCCAACTATCAAGTGCAAAATTTAACGCTCAATACCATCAAAAAATTTACTACTATCCCCATCGATCTCACTGGTACGATCGATACTACAGGTAAGCTAACAGGTACTGTATCTAAACCAGAAATAGAAGGGCAAATTAATTTTACCGATGGTTCATTTAATCGTAGAGAGTTACCAATAGAAATAGTTGGTAATTACAACTATCAAGATAATCTCTTTACCTTTAACACTATTGAGCCATCATATATTCAAGTAGAGGCTACTGTTCCTTATCCTATTGAACCAGAGATAAGCGATCGAGTTTATGCAGATATCAAATTAACTAGTGAAGCTTTTTCTTTATTAGATGTTTTTACCTCTAATAATTTAACCTGGATTGAGGGAGAAGCTACAGCCGATATACGAGGAGTAGGGCGTATAGATTTAAATCGAGAAAATATTCTCTACGACTTGGATGCAACAGGAGAAGTCAATTTAGACAATGCTACTGCTACCGTTAATAGTGCTTATTTTGAAGCCCCTCTAATTGCTAGTGGAAAAGTCACCTTAAAGAATCAAGTACTGACTGTAGAAACTTTATCAGGAACATTTGCCGAGAAAGACTTATCTGTTACAGGGAGTTTTCCGATTTTGTATGCAGTAGGAAATCTAAACGATCCCCTTACTATTAATCTTCCTCCAGGAGAAATAGATATTAAAGAACTTTACGAAGGAGATGTAGCAGGAGAAGTAATTATTACAGGTACAGCTTTATCTCCCATAATTAGCGGAAAAGTAAGCTTAGAAGATGGTCAAGTTTTCTTACCCGAAAATAGATCTGCTGATTCTGGAGATGACAATACTCAACAAGCAGCTACTAATACAGAACCTCCTGCTGAAGAAACCCCTGCGATAATAGTCAGATTAGAGGATTTACAAGTCGATCTAGAAGACTTGAGATTTCAACAAAATCCCTTTTATGAATTTGAGGCAATGGGAGATTTAACTTTGAATGGACGTGTAGATGATGTTCCCAATCTTGAAGCAGAGGGAACACTTCAGCTAACTGAAGGTTATGTAAATTTGCTTGGTGACGATTTTACTAATACTAGTTTTGATGTGGACAGTCTAGCTAGTCCTAATAAAAACTTTTCTCTAGTCCGTAGACACGACAATGTAATTGTGTTTAATCCAGAAGCAGGAGTTTTAAATCCTTATTTAAATATTCAACTAGAAACAACTATTGTTGTTGACAATGCTGACTCAGATTCAGCACTAAGTAATCGTCAATTAACTCAAGACAGTAATGAAATTCCAGAGCCGATTACAGCCTTAAGTAATGGGGAAAGAATAGCAGTTAATCTAAGTATAGACGGAGAAGCGCAAGAAATTCTCCCTAGTTTGGGTAAAGATCCCTCAGATTACTGTCCTGTTCGTCCCGACGATGCACCTCTTACAGGAGAAGCAGTTTATACTCAAGCACAATTAGATCGATTAGCCAAATGTATCGAAATCGCTGCCTTAGCTGATGGGTTCAATCGACAGGTACTTACTTCTCCCGTAGTATCACTTACTAGTACTCCTTCCCGTAGCGAAGGAGAAATTATTAGTTTATTGACTAATCAAGTTATTGATTCTGCCGAACAATTAGCAGAACAATTTGAAAGCGGGAGTGGTGGTGCAGCAGAGTTATTACAATCAGGTGCAATTCAGTTTGTAGTTGCCCCACTACGAAGAACTTTCCTCAACCAATTTGGCGATTTTGTTGTTGATGCAGGACAAGAAATTGGTTTGGACTATTTGCGAATATTTCCTTTTGTAGAAGGTGTTTACGAAATTAATAAAAAGTCTTCAGTTAGAGCAACTTATGTTTATCCCCTCAACTTTCTCGATAGTAGTGATGATATTGATACTGGCAATGAATTTAGAATTGAGTATCAGCTGAGATTTTAAAACTAGATTCAAATTCAATTCAATTTTTTTTCTCCTTTAAAACGATCGAACCAGACAAAACAATTAAGATAGCACCAAGAAGAGAATTGATATCTAGTAACTCGTTCCAAAACAACCAACCGAGAAATGTTCCAAAAGGCACGGAAGTATAAGTGAAAATTCCTACACTTGAAGCACTAGCACTTTGATAGGCACGAGTTAATAATAATTGACCAATTGTTGTGGTTAAACCTATTCCCATTAGCATTAATAATTGACTTAGAGTGGGAGTTTGCCAAACCCGAATTAAGGGTACTGCGGAAATAGAAAGACCGATAATTGCGAAATAGGAAACTATACGTAAGGCTGGTTCAGTCGCTGACAACTTCCGTACAGTCACAAAAGCCATAGCAGCCAGTAAACTACTAATCAATGCTATGACGCTAGCCCAGTTCATGTTTCCATCTGGCTTTAAAATTAAAAAAACCCCCATAAATCCAATTCCTCCAGCTAAAATAATTCGATGAGAAATATTTTCTTTCAGCCAAAGGGCAGCAATAAAAGGAATAATTAAGGGAATAGTTGACTTAATTAACATCGAATCTGCCAAAGGAATATGACCTAAAGCATAGAAAAAACAATACATTGCTCCCATCCCAAAACCAGAACGGAGGAAATGTAAGAACAAGCGATCGGTTTTTAATATATTTGTACCAGATTTGAGCAGTAAAGGAGTCAAAATAAGTATTCCGAAGAGATTGCGAAAAAATACAATAGACTCATTAGGTAATGAAACTGATAGGGATTTGATAATAGCTGCACTGATAGCAAAACTTAATTCCGAAGCAACAAGAAAAGATGCTCCACGCACAATACTTTGACTGTTAGTCATAATTAGGGAAAGCAGAGGGAGCAGGGTAGGGCTGTTTCATTACTATAGTTTAGGATAATATATCTGGTGTAGGGGCGTTTCGCCCTTCGGGTTCAACAGTTCTTGCTCCGTCCTATACGCTGAGGAAACCTCAGCGCGGGCGGTGCGCTTTACTCAACGGAGGATACCTCCGCAACGTAACTGTCTCACGAAACGCCCCTACTACCACAACAAATAAAGCCTTATTATTAACAAATATGTAAATGGTGGAGTTTGAGAACGTAATTCGTAGGAAACTTCAGAATATTGACTTCCCGAACACGTTCCCATATTTAGAAATGAAAAACATCCAATCTTTATTGTCAATTCTTAGTTGCACTCTAGGTTACTCTGTTGTCTTTTGTTTTCCCGCACTAGCTGACCAATGTTCTTATATCACCAAAGAACAAGGTCTCAATGCCTTATCGAGATTAGACCTAAATCAGACAATCTATCTACTGTGCGAACCTTGTGGCGAGACAACTCCTGAACCCCTAATCATTGAAACTTTATCGATGGAAACCGTAAATTATCAGGATTTTTGGCAAATTAAGGCGAATAATCGAGGTATAGATTTAGCTTATGTTTTTATTGATTCTGGTATTGAAGGTAATTTGATTAACTTAGCTGCAATTTCTGATTGTGAGGCTACTAGCGTCAGTCCAGTATTATCTCAAGAATGATACCAATAGTTATTAGTCATTGGTTATTAAAAATCACTACTTACTACTTACCACTTACTACTCACTACTCACTACTTTATCAGCCAACCCTATTTAGTAACCCAACGACAAACAAGTTTGCCATCAACTAATTCCCAGCGTGCCGAGAGTTTTTTTTGTTGTTTTTTATCAATTAAAGTAGTTTCAGATGCAGGGGGGTTTGGAGTAGATTGTTCTGTTAAAAGCATTTGTTATTCTCTTTTTTCGTACATTTTTTAAGTACGTCAACCTCAAAATAAATATGCTTTTTTCTGGTATTTTATTAATTTTCTTTAAACAATATGTTTCTACCCTACTTCTTCTCGATTAGCTATTATAGCTCTTACATAATTTAGCTAAAATTTTTCTGACTCCTTCGGTGCGCGTTCCCTTGCGGATTAAAAATTCCGCGGGGTCGCACCGCTCCTGACTCCTGACTCCTGACTTCCCTAACCGTTAAGTATCATATCTAAACTGGATTTAGTATGATTTCTAATTTCTGCATCTCAGACTCTAGAGAAGATATTTTAGCTTGTAGAGATTCGGCTTTAAAGTTAGATGAATTAGAATTAGGTCGGATTCTGAGTAAATAATATCCTGGATTACCTATTGCTGGAAGAGTGTATTTTTCTGATTTAATCTGACACCAACTCAATGGTAAACTAGAGCGATTGTAGAAAGTAAAATAGATATCAAAGTTATTAATAATTTTTGAGGCAACGTCAATTTCTAGAGCTTGACCTTCATCCAAATAATTGTAAGCAAAAAAAGTATCTGGTGCGCCTACAGGTAAATATTCTTTTCTAACAAAAGATTCTGGCAACCATTTTCTGAACTTGAGAATGGTAAAAATATAATAGTGCAAGCTTGAGTAAAACCAGTTTTTAGCTTTGATTAAGTCGTGATAAAAATCATTAATGTTTTGGGGAATAGGTTCGGTAGATACTAACTCTCGATCGTCTACTTTAATAGCTGGCAAATTCATCTTATCCAAATGATTATAATATCTCAACCCCAAAGAATATTTACCAAATTTAAGCTTGAGAGAATACCATTTATTATTAGTTTCAATATCATCAGATTTGATACTAGTAACGGTTTTATAGCCAGGAAAACTATAAACAACTGCAATCCAAGACCGAGCAGAGTTATTAGCAGATTCAATATCTATAGCAATAGATTCATTGACAGAAAAAGGGCCAAGAGTACCAATAATAGCATGGGTATTCCAACGAGGGCCTTTGGTCATTAAGACAGGTAAAGTCAAAGGGGAATCGAGAGTTTCTTGAGATAAGACTCGCCATTGGGAAGCCTTATCTTTGTCGATCGCAAGATAAATAGTAAATAAGTTACCAATGATAAATTTAGTGATTTTATAGAAAAGAAAAGATAAGAAAGCTAGAGGAATTGTCCACAGAAAAGATAAATTTTTCATGATAACTAATAACTAACAACTGTACGGGCGAACGGCCGTTCGCCCCTACCGCTAAAAACTAACAACTATTAATAAGCTACTGCTGCACCTGCGGGTTTGCGAATATCGTTAGCACCTTGTAATAATTGGGTTTGGGGATCGATCGAGATTGACTCGGCAGCACCCCACTTAGTAAAGGGAACGATGTTATATCCTTTAAGAACTAAATCCCTAACAATCTCAGGATTTAAGGCATAGGGTTCAGTCATTACCCGATTAGGTAAACCTTGATAATGGATGCGGGGAGTATTAACTGCTTGGGTAATATTCATGTCATAGTCGATCGTATTAGTAATTACTTGCATCACAGTTGTGGGAATTGTTGGACCGCCTGGGCTTCCTGTAACTAAAACAACTTTGCCATCTTTAGTGACAATAGTAGGAGACATAGAACTTAGAGGACGTTTACCAGGTTCAATTTTGTTATTCTCTCCCTGTACTAAACCAAATTGATTTGGCTCTCCTACCTTAGCGGTAAAATCGTCCATCTCATTATTAAGTAAAATACCAGTATCTCCCGCAATTACTCCTGCACCGAAATAAGAGTTAATGGTATAGGTTACTGCTACAGCATTGCCTTGACTGTCTACCACAGAATAATGAGTAGTATTAGTGCCTTCTGGGATTAATTGATTAGCATAAACGGATTGAGGATCGATCGCTTTATTGTCGGGAATTTGCGCTCTAATAGATTCAGCATACTCTAGAGAGAGTAACTTATCGATCGGATTATTGACAAAATCAGGGTCGCCTAAATAATTATTGCGATCGGCAAAAGCAAAGAGCATGGCTGATAACATATAGTGAAGACTATCAGAAGTTCTCCACCCTAATTTTTTTAAGTCATAGCCAGATAAAATATTTAACATCTGACAAACTGTTGTCCCACCCCCAGGAGGCGCAGAGGAAATTACTTCATATCCGCGATAATTACAGCGTATTGGTTCGTATTCGCTGATATTATATTGGCTAAAATCATCTTGGCTCAGAATACCACCATTTTCTTCACTAGCTGCGACAATTTTTTGCGAAATAGACCCTTGATAAAAAGCATCAGTCCCTTCTTGGGCAATCATTGCTAGGGTCTTAGCTAAATCCGTTTGGACTAAAGTATCTCCTACCTGATAAGTATCTTTGCCATTTTTCAGAAAAATATTGGCAACACTGGGATCTAGTAGCTTTTTTTTCCCTCTTTTAAATATGTCTACATCTCCTTGCCCAAGTACAAAGCCTTTTTTCGCTAACTCAATTGCTGGAGAGATAACTTGTTGACGATTCATCGTGCCATATTTAGTTAAAGCATAGTCTAAGCCTTTAACTGTACCTGGAACACCTACAGCTAAATAACCGTTCCTGCTTAATTGTCTATCTGCCTTACCTTGTTCATCAAGATACATATCTGCGGTAGCTGCTAAGGGTGCTTTTTCGCGAAAATTGATAAAAGTTTCCGTACCGTCAGCTAAATGAACTGTCATAAAGCCACCACCGCCAAGATTACCACAACAAGGATCGGCAACCGCTAAAGCATATCCTACCGCTACCGCAGCATCGATCGCATTTCCTCCTTCTGCTAAAATCTGTAACCCAATTTTAGAGGCTTCTCGTTGCGTCGAAACTACTACCCCATTTTTACCTGATGCCTTGGGCATTTCTGTACTGGCATTTGCCACCAGGCAACTAGGTGCAGGAGAATATTGACAACTTAACCAACTAAGAGTCTGATAGATAAAAGAGCGATCGACATGAAGAGAATGAACAATCCCTATTCCCAACGATAAGCTAAAGGTTATCAGTCCAAGTGTAATGATTTTTTTGATTTTTTTGGCTGTAATCATCTTTGGAGTCAATATAATACGGGGAAGATTATCTACAAAGCTTATGGTTTATAGCTTATAGCTTTTTTGAATTTTCGGATAGGAAGTTGATAGCTCATTAGATAAAGCAGCAATGCTAGCCCTAAAAATCCATAGGGTAAACGCAATGGATTATCAATGTGGTCTAATAAGGCTGGGATGAGCGTTTTGCCTAAGTATGCAGCATAAAACAGATAACTCAATGCACCATGACCACATCTTTCTTGTAGCAAAGCAAAGATAGTAGCAAAGACTGGACCATAAAAAAAAGCTGCTACTGCAAAGAAAAAACCACCAGAAGGAATAAACGTCAGTGCCAGCAAACCTATTCCTGTAAGTAAAAGTAGCCGTAACCTTAACACGGGTTTAAACTTAACCCAGATGCTAAGACTCAAACGTCCTAAGGTAAGTCCTAACCAATAAATAGATAATAAGGCACTACTTTCGCTAACACTCCAACCAACACTACTTAAATAAGTTCCACTCCAAGTACCAATTGAACTTTCTAGACCTACATACAACAAAATTACTAGCCAAAAAGGACTAGCTTGTTTCCAATCAATTTGTTCTTGTTTGGGCGTATAGTGCAAAATAGGTGGCGCATCCCATGCTAGTAAAATAGAACTTAAGGCTAAGGCTGCTACCAACAAAAATGCCCATCGCCAAGGCAAAAATGTACTAAGTAATGGAGTACTTAAAGCTCCTAAACCAAAAGTAGCATTAGCCCAGTTGAGCATCACAATCCTTCGGTTTGGATGCAGCTCTCCGACCAAATTATTACAATGAAAATTGAGAATTCCGTCTCCAAAACCAAGAGGTAAAGCTGCTAGGCTAATCCAAAAAAAAGCAGGAGTTAAGGATGAGGCAGCAAACGCAACTCCAATCATGGCAAATGCAATAACCAAAAAAGGATGGCGTTTTTTTCTTTTGGCAACCAGGATAAGTCCTGCCAAGCTGCTGAGTAAAAATACTGTATAGAAAGCTCCTATATTAACTTCATTATCAAATGCGACTATCCACTTTGGTAAAAAAGCTCCTGGGGTTGCGACGACAATTCCATGTAAATACAGTCCGATAAATCCAGCAATGGTTAGGCGTAGTTGGTTAGATATTTGCAGTTTCATATTCTCTATCTAAGATTTTGCTGGATAGAAGTGCGATCGATTATCTCAGATGGAAAAATAATCATGGGAATATTATCGATGACGAATAGTAAATAGATAGGGAGGAAAAAATCAAGAGCCATAATTTAATATATATGGCAACATTGTTTCCGTGTAATTACTGAGTTTTATTTAACAGTATTTATGCTG
>JASJDI010000204.1 GCA_030065155.1 Xenococcaceae cyanobacterium MO_188.B29 | reverse complement strand
TTATGACGATCCCAAAAAAAAAACAAAGACTTTCTATATATTCCTTTATAAAATTACACCTATCCTGTTGTTTGTTTTACCCTAGTAGACATACAGATAAACCAAATAACTAATAATCATCTTAATAATTTAATTATTAGTTAGGTAGTTTAACCCACAAATCAAGCAAGCATAATTCCGTGAACATTCCAAGTAATATTGTTACCCTCATTGCAGGCATTGCCTTAACTTTAATTAGTCTTTGGTATGGTCAAAATCATGGTTTACTACCCATTGCTGCTTCTAACGAAGCAGGTCAAGTAGATGAACTTTTCAACCTAATGATGACCATTGCTACAGGTTTATTCCTATTGGTTGAAGGCGTAATCATATATTCAGTCATAAAATTTAGAAGAAAGCAAGGGGATACTACCGATGGCCCCCCGATAGAAGGTAATGTACCGTTAGAAATAGTCTGGACAGCTATTCCCACTGTGATTGTATTTATCTTGGCAATCTACAGCTTTGAAGTGTACAACGCTATGGGTGGACTCGATCCTATGGCATCTCATGATATGAGACCAAAGCAACAAATTGCGATGAATACAGAAGGAAAAGAAATAGCCTTAGGACTTGGTGCATCGCCAGAATCCGAGCAAAGTAATGCTCCTCTGATGGTTAATGTCAATGGTATTCAATACGCTTGGATTTTCACCTATCCAGATACAGGAATTATTGCCGGAGACTTACATGTACCCATCGATCGCCCTGTACAGTTAAATATTAATGCTAGTGATGTAATCCATGCTTTCTGGCTACCAGAATTTCGGATTAAGCAAGATGCCATCCCTGGAAGAGACGCACAACTAACCTTTACTCCTAATAGAGTTGGTCAGTATCCCGTTATCTGTGCCGAACTTTGTGGGGCTTATCACGGTGGGATGAAAACCACCTTGACAGTCCATACAGCAGAAGATTACGAACAATGGGTACAAGATAATACCTTTGCCCAAGCAGATAATCCCCAGGAATCTGTTGCTCTAAATATTAGCAATTCCTCAGACCAAGAATTTTTAGCACCTTATGCAGAAGATTTAGGGATAGAAGCAGAAGCGATCGCTCAACTACACCCCGATCACCATCATTAAAACTATCCGAGACATATACACAGGTGCGGATACATAGATTGCAAGAGAATATGACTACAACAACAGAAGCCCAAATAACTGAAAACGGACATAGTTCCCAACATCAAGAAAGAAAGTGGCAAGACTACTTTACTTTTAGTACCGATCACAAAGTAATTGGTATTCAATACCTAGTTACAGCATTTTTCTTTTATCTAGTCGGTGGCGCATTAGCAGAAGCTATGCGTATTGAACTAGCTACTCCCGATCCCGATTTTGTGCAACCAGAATTCTACAATCAGTTAATGACCATGCATGGGTCAATTATGCTGTTTTTGTGGATTATTCCTGCGGGGGCTGCTTTTGCCAACTATCTAATTCCCCTGATGATTGGGGCAGAAGATATGGCATTTCCTAGGCTTAATGCAGTTGCTTTTTGGATTATCCCCCCTGGCGGAATTTTCTTTTTGAGCAGTTTCTTTATCGGTACAGCCCAAGCTGGTTGGACATCTTATCCCCCTTTAAGTTTGGTAAGTGGTAAATGGGGAGAAGAAATTTGGATTCTCAGCGTTTTGCTACTAGGGACATCTTCAATTTTTGGGGCAATTAACTTTGTCACCACTATCTTTAAGATGCGGATGCCCGATATGGATATCCACAGTATGCCCTTGTTTTGTTGGTCAATGCTGGCTACTTCGGCACTTATTATCTTGGGTACGCCAGTACTAGCAGCAGCCTTGATTTTACTTTCCTTTGACCTAATTGCCGGAACAGCTTTCTTCAACCCCGCAGGGGGAGGCGATCCGATTGTTTATCAGCATATGTTCTGGTTCTATTCCCATCCCGCAGTATATATTATGATTCTGCCATTTTTTGGGGTTATTTCGGAAGTATTACCAGTTCATTCCCGCAAACCAATCTTTGGCTATCGGGCGATCGCTTATTCTAGTTTGGCAATTAGCTTTTTAGGTTTGATTGTCTGGGCGCACCATATGTTTACTAGTGGTACTCCTGGTTGGTTGAGGATGTTCTTTATGGCAACCACTATGATTATTGCCGTACCCACAGGAATTAAAATATTTAGTTGGTGTGCCACTCTCTGGGGTGGAAAACTCAATCTCAATAGCGCCTTACTATTTGGTGTTGGTTTTCTTTCTTCCTTCCTGATTGGTGGTTTAAGTGGTGTAATGTTGGCTTCTGCACCCTTTGATATCCACGTTCACGATACCTACTTTATTGTCGCCCATTTCCACTACGTCCTCTTTGGTGGTGCAGTTTTTGGACTTTTTGCTGCGGTTTATCATTGGTTTCCCAAGATGTCAGGGCGAATGGTCAATGAAACTTTGGGCAGAATTCATTTTGCCCTGACCTTCATTGGGTTCAATCTGACATTCCTCCCTATGCATCCTCTGGGCTTACAAGGAATGAATCGTCGGATTGCTTTGTACGATCCCCAATTTCAATCCTTAAATATGCTTGTCACCATCGGCTCTTTCATTCTGGCAGTTTCTACCTTTCCTTTTCTTATCAATATTATCTGGAGTGTATTTAAAGGAGAAAAAGCCCCTCGTAATCCTTGGCGCGCCCTAACTTTAGAATGGCAAACTGCTTCACCCCCCATCATTGAAAACTTTGAAGAAGAACCTGTACTCTGGGCTGGCCCCTATGAATATGGTATCGACATAGAAAGTGTTGATGGAGAAGAATCTGTCGAAGAAATGCTCGCAGAAGTGGGTGCAGAGTCTTAATTTCAGTTATCAGTCAACATAAGTAGAGTGGGCAGACCTTACTTTCAACCTAAAGACATACTGAAAAAGTAATTTTGCCCACCTGACAAAATATGAGCAATTAACAACGGTGCGCGTTCCTTGGCTGAAGTTTCCTCATGCCGAGGTCGCACCGCAATCAACAATTAACAATCAACAAAATTTATGCAAAGCCCAGCTTTAGACGAGTCAAAAGTAACTCTCAATTATCACCAAGAAGCAGTAACAGGTCATCATGGACATCCAGACCATCGTATGTTCGGCGTTTTTGTGTTTCTGATTGCCGATAGTATGACTTTTCTTGGTCTTTTTGCTGCTTTTATGATTTATCGCACCATAATGCCAGCTTGGCCTCCAGAAGGAACACCAGAATTAGAACTATTAGTACCCATAATTAACACGGCTATTCTGGTAACTAGTAGTTTTGTCATGCATAAAGGACAAGATGCCCTGAAAAAAGGTGATATCTCTGGTCTACAATTGTGGTTTGGTCTAACTGCAATAATGGGGTTAGCCTTCCTTCTAGGACAAGGATATGAGTATTTCCATGCTGAATTTGGCTTAACTACTAATCTCTTTACCAGTTGTTTCTTTGCCTTAACTGGATTTCATGGTTTACATGTAGCAACTGGTGTTTTATTAATTCTATCTGTCTTGTGGAGATCCCGCGATAAAGGTCACTACTCTAGTACCAGTCATTTTGGCGTAGAAGCAGCAGAAATTTATTGGCATTTTGTTGATGTCATCTGGTTAGTGCTATTTGTCATAGTTTATTTGATTAACTAAACCTAATAATTATTTCTAGTTTTTTCTCAGGGGCTTTTTATGCAAAGCCCCTTTAATTTATAAAATTTGTAACTAAAAATATTGATAGTGCTTGTAAAATTGATTAAACAAGTAGTATCCTTAGCAAAATTAGCAGTTATGGAACAGCAACTAGATCGTGCAGAATCTCAACTATCAGCCTTAACGAATCATCTTTGCTGTTTTGGTGATGATGTGTCGATAGTGTGTGAACAAGAATCTGATTGTCAAATTTCTCCAGAAGATGCTTACGATCGCATTAGAAGTATGTGGTTAGAGTTAAAAGATGCTCAACCAGAAATAGTTACCTATTTAGACAAAATAGATAGTATTTAACTGGGGAACTCAGTCTTTTCTCCTATTTTTAAAATACACCTAAAGAAAAAATCGATCGCGTTAAAAGCGATCGATCTAAATCTAATTAATATTAATTATTGTAGTTTATATAAAATACAAGAAAGAATGAACAGATATTTATGAGCTATTAGTCATTAGAAATTAATACTTACCGGGGAACGCCGGTCACCGCAGGCTCCGGAGGGGCTGTCTCTTGAATCGAATTCAAGAGCTTGTAAGCCCCGTTCGTTTTACGGCGGAGTAACGGTGACTACTTATCTCAACCATCAAGCATTTGTAGTAATTTTTAATCTGCATATACTACTTCATTGCTGCTAGTCGGATCTTCTACTCTTTCCCCTGCTTCTGTAATTTCCCGCAATATTTTATTTTTCGCTGCTGTAGTAAAGTTGCTAAAATCATCAGCTACTTCAACAAAAGCACCCTCGCCACCTACAACTAGTGTTTCGTAATGAATATCAATTTCGTGAGTTAAATTATCGATGTTTTGATTGTTAACAATCGGTAAACCATTAATAGTGATTCCCTCTGCTACGGCTTTATCTCTTGCTTCTTCTACTGGTGGACAAACATGAGTGTGGGAGCATGTACCACTATTATAGGGTGTATCGTCTGAGACTCCATCTCCAGAAACATCAATAACTAAAGCCTGTCCCTCATAATTATTATTGAGCAGTAGTTCTGTAGCTTCGTTAATAGCTAGAGCAATATCTGTTCCCCCACCAGTCTTTACAGTATCTCCATTTACTGTCACTTTCTTAGCATTTCTATTTCTCTCTACCTCGTCCATTACTTGAATAAAACTATCTAAATTATTGATACCATCACTATCATTTTTAATAAGCTTGTGCCAACCAACATCTACCACATCTTTACTACCCCAAAATTGCATATTTACTGCTAATCCATTGGGTAAATTTTTAATAGCTTCTTGAACTTCTTCATCTTGAAAAGCTGCAATATAGCCATCACGTTGTAACTCAAATTCATCATCATCAATACTATGAGAAACATCAACTGATAAGACTAGCTCAACGCTAACTAAGTCTTCATCTACAAGATTATCATTATTACTAGAAATAGCCGATTTCATAACTAAAGTTTCTGACATTAAGATAGCTAAAAAACTTGTAGCTACAATTTTCTTTAAATTAATTTTATTAAACATTGAATATCTTCCTTGAAAAATTTGTGATTAAGTAAGTGGTGTTTTATTAAAGTAAATCAACTTAATACAAATATTAACTAAATCAATAAGAGTTAGTAAATTCTTAAAAATACTGAATTGTTTTATGAAGATACTTCAAAGGTACTGTGAAGATAATTAAAAAGTATTTTTTGTTTTCTGTATTACTCTTGTATAAATACTGAGATTGATTTTAAATGTTCGAGATGGCTATCTATTTGATTAATTATTGTTTTACGTTAGCAACAGGTAAACCTTTGTTCTTGTCAGAATAAATATAGAACTCTCAAAAGTTTCCTTTGTTGACTTGATGTCGTTCAAATTAAGATATGAATTCTCTCGATCTCAAACTATTTAGAGACTTATGGCACACTAGAGGACAGGTAATCGCGATCGCCTTAGTGGTTGTCTGTGGTATTGCTAGTTTTGTCATGGCGAGGAGTGCCTATACATCCCTGACTCTCACGCAGAATACCTATTACAACGAATATCATTTTGCCCAGGTGTTTGCTTCCCTCAAACGCGCCCCCGAAACTTTCAAACAACAGATTTCAGACATCCCAGGAATAGCCCAAATCCAGACGCGGATTGTCGTAGACGTTACTCTCGATATTCCTAATTTACCCGAACCAGGGACAGGAAGACTGATTTCTATTCCCGAACAGCAGATTTCCATGTTAAATGAGCCTTTTATCCGTAAAGGACGCTATATTGAGCTAGGAAGGGGTAATGAAGTATTAATCAGTGAAGCCTTTGCCGAAGCAAATCAATTGCAACTAGAAGATAGCATTGGCGCAATTATTAATGGTAAATGGGAACAGTTAAAGATTGTGGGAATTGCTCTTTCTCCTGAATATGTCTATGAAGTACGGGGTGGTGGGGAACTTCCTGATAATAAGCGATTCGGCATTATTTGGATGGGTAGAGAAGCATTAGGGAAAGCTTACGATCTTGATGGAGCATTTAATAATGTTACCCTATCTCTAAGTCCTGGTGCTAAAGAAATTGAAGTTATCGCCCAATTAGATAGACTATTGGCGCGTTATGGCGGTTTGGGTGCTTATGGCAGAGAGGATCAAGTGTCCCATCAGATTCTCTCCGACGAGATTAAGAGTTTAAACATTATGGCTACCCTTTTACCTGCCATTTTCTTGGGTGTTGCTGCTTTTTTGCTCAACGTAGTTCTCTCCCGTCTAGTTAGTACCCAACGGGAACAGATAGCGGTCTTAAAAGCTTTTGGTTATGATAACTTTACCATTGGTTGGCACTATCTAAAATTTGTGCTCACTATTGTTACCATTGGCTCAATCTTAGGAATTTTAGTCGGTTTGTGGTTGGGAAGAGGACTTACGCAACTTTACACCCAGCTTTATAAGTTTCCCTTGTTGCGTTTCGATTTTAGTCCTAGAGTTTTAGTCACTGCTACTATAATTAGTTATACTGCTGCTGCGATCGCGTCATTTATGGCAGTCAGTAGGGCCGTTATTTTACCGCCTGCCGAAGGAATGCGCCCCGAACCTCCTGCTAAGTTTAAGCCGACTATAATTGAAAGACTGGGTTTACAGCGTTTCTTTTCAGTTGCAGGAAGAATTATTTTACGGAATTTAGAAAGAAAACCTATACAAGCTATTTTATCAATTTTCGGTGTTTCTCTCGCAGTAGCAATTCTGATTACGGGAAATTATACGATAGATGGTATGAACTATCTGATGGATTTTCAATTCCGTCAGGTACAAAGGGAAGACATGACCATTGTATTCAATGAACCCCGCCCTTCTCGCACCCGTTATGAAGTAGCTAATTTACCTGGGATAATTGATTCTGAACCATTTCGCTTGGTTTCTGCCAGACTGCGTTTTGAACACCGCACTTATCGCACTGCCTTAACAGGTATCGAACCCCAAGGGAAATTTCGTCGCTTGATGGATCGGAATTTACACTCTGTTTACCTTCCCAGTAATGGAGTAGTTATGACAACTAAACTAGCAGAGATATTAGGTGTCAAACCTGGAGATATTTTAACTGTAGAAGTATTAGAAGAAAATCGCCCTGTACGGCAAGTTGCCGTAGCAGGACTGGTAGATGAACTGTTAGGAGTGCAAGCATATATTGATATTAAGGCTCTTAATCGCTTGATGCGGGAAGGTGCAACTATTTCTGGAGCTTATCTGGCTGTAGATTCTCATCTTGCCAATCAACTTTATACAGAATTAAAACAAATCCCTGCAATTACTGGTATATCTACCCGTGAGGCTAACTTAAATAGCTTCAAGGAAATCAGTGCCGAAAGTCTGAAGATTATGACTACTACGCTAGTAATTTTTGCTTGCATTATTACTTTTAGCGTAGTTTACAATTCTGCTCGTATTGCTCTTTCTGAAAGGGGAAGAGAATTAGCTAGTCTACGGATTATGGGTTTTACTAAAGCTGAAGTGGCTTTTATTTTACTGGGAGAACAAGCAATTTTAATTTTATTGGCAATTCCTGTAGGTTATGTAATTGGCTATGGTTTATCAGCACTTATGTCTTCTGCTTTCAACTCCGAACTGTATCGCCTACCGTTAATAATTACCAATTCTAATTATGCTTTTGCGTTTATTGTAGTTGCGATCGCGTCTTTGATTTCAGGATTAATTATTCGCCGTCAAATTAATCGTTTAGATTTAATTGCAGTTCTGAAAACTAGGGAATAGTTGATATTTATTATTTGAATATCACTTTGGGATAAAATTTACAGTGCGAGATAGTAGTCTCTAATTTTATAAGCCATTAATTGATGACGTTCGGTAAGAAAATCATCATAATCATCAATTGTTTTCGTTTCCATATTTTGAGGAATACAATGTAAGGAAAAGTTTTTTTGCATTTGCTCTAAGTCTGTTATTGCACCAAATTTTGGGTTGTTGTTGTTACATTGTTGTAAAAGCAAGGAAAAATAATCAGATGGTGATTTATCTTTAATCGCAATATTAATTTCGCTTTGCATTATTACGTAATTGGCAATTTGATTATATTTGCCACGAGTAAAGCCATGTTTTTGTAAATAGTTTTTTGGAAAAATGTGATGAGTATCGCCTTTATGGAGTAAAAGATCGCTGACAGTAATATCTTTAGATAAAAATCCTTTATCGTTATGTTTAACTTGAGAAGCAAGAAAAACTTTAAAATAAGGACTACTAGCTACAGAAGTATTCATTTGTTGAGGCAAAGATGAGTTCCAAAAAGCCTCAGAAAGATGAGCAGATTCTATTTTTGATAAATATTCTGTAACTCCTAATTCATTAACTCTTTTAATATCAGTATCAAATGTTGATTCAGGAGAACCAGAGTACCTTGCTGTCAAAATAGACATAACAAACCATTTACGAACGTATGATTCTATTAAATGAGGAGCAGTATCTTTATCTTTTAAAACCAGGTAAACAATATAGGAAAAATTAATAGCGTTTTGAGAACGAATCATAGATGAAGTAACAAATCCAGCAGAACGTAAAATCATCATGAACCGCTTGAAATTTGTTTCATTCATAAAATTTATAATTCCTTGTTCTAGCATTTGAAACGATGATTCTGCGATTGATTCCTCATAACTTCTAGTTTCAAAATTTCTTCCTGAAAGCAAAGCTACTAAATCTTCTAAACGCCCCCGTTTAAATTCAGAAGTGAAAGCAACACGCAACATATCTGTATAAGAAGGTGCATATAAATTATCATTAACAGATTTTAACCAAGACATTTTTTGAAAATACTCTGTAGCCGAAAAATCTGAATCTAATATTGATAATTGTTGATAAAAGTTTGGAGAAACAGCTAAATAACAGAAATAATCAATACATTTTCTCAATAAATTTCATCTATAGGTTTCATTTGCAGCAATTTTGGACATAGCAAAATCTGCTTGACTTAATCTAGCTCCTTGTGAATTGATACGAATAAAAATTTCTGTTACGGTTTCAATATCCAAGTCTGAATTAAGCTCTATTAAACCAATATGATTGTTAGCTATTCCTTGAAGCGATGCAATACTTTGGTGAATTTCATTTTGATTTGCACCTTCATTTTTTTTACAATAACTATTAACAAAGTCGAAAGTTTGAAAAGTATGAGAAAAAACTTGAGCAATGTCGCCAATCCAAGATCTATCTTTACTAATTGCAGTATTAGAAACTTCAAATTTTTTATCTTGAGGATGAAAAGCAATTGTTATTCTTCCTCTTTTGTAGTCTTTATTAATTACAAGAGATTAGACTAAATTATTCAATTATCAATTCAATTGTCTATTGAATAATCCTGTTTTTTATCTATTTCCAATATCAAGGCAAAATTAATTGAGCATCCTGATTAAAAAAACGTCGATATAATCCTGCTGTCACTAACACAGCACAAGTTACATTAGTCAAAACGATCGCGAACAAAATCAAAATCTGATAGGAAGCAGCATTGAGGGGATCGCTTCCTGCCAATACTTGACCAGTAAACATTCCTGGTAAACTGACTAATCCCACTACCATCATATTATTAAGAATAGGAATTAAACCAGTCCGAATTGCTTCTCGACGATAACTAGTGATAGCTTGATGGGGAGTTGCACCTAAACAAAGATGGGTTTCCACTTCTAAACGATTTTTTTTGATAGCATTAGTAAAGCGATCGCCTGCTAAAGAAGCACTATTCATGGCACTACCTAAAAGCATACCCGCTAACGGAATTAAATATTGTGGTTCATACCAAGTAGATGGTTGAATAATCAGCAGTATTGTATAACTAACACTCAAAGCACTACTAGCAAACAAAGATAACCAGACAACAGGTAACAAACCTTGAATTTTTTTACCGATGCGATTGCGGGCAACAACAGTCGCTATAGTAGTCATAACCCCTAAAATTAGTAGTACAGACCAAAAAGTATTCAGCGCAAAAATAATTTCCAAAACATAGCCTACTACTAGCAATTGCAGAATAGAACGTCCTGCACCAAATACCAGCTGCCCTTCCAAAGCCAATCTTTGCCAGAGAGAAAGAGCGATCGCTAGCCCAATAATACCTAAAGCTAAGGCTAAATCAATAAAATCCAGTTCAATTAAATTATCCACAAAGTTCTAGTTATCAAAAACTTCTATGCTAATTGTTTAACCATGCTTTATTATTAAAAGCAAAATTTAATTTTATTTAAAATAATATCTCAGCGATCAAAGTGAAAAAGATTCCCCCTCTCGATTTAACCAGACAATATCAAGTTATCAGCGAAGAAGCGAGTAAAACTGTTATTGAAATTCTTCATTCTGGTCGTTACATTGGCGGTAAAGCCGTTACTAATTTTGAGCAAGAATTTGCTAACTACATTGGTGTCGATAAATGTGTTGGCTGTAATTCTGGTACGGATGCTCTATATCTCGCTCTGAGAGCTTTGAATATCGGACAAGGAGATGAAGTCATTACTACTCCTTTTACTTTTATGGCAACAGCAGAAGTAATTACTAGAGTAGGTGCAACACCTGTATTTGTTGATATCGAAGCTGATACCTTTAATTTTGACCTCGAAAAAGTTGACGCAGCCATTACCCCCCAAACTAAAGCAATTATTCCCGTGCATCTATTCGGACAACCAGTAGATATGCAAAGACTAATGGAAATTGCCGAAGCACACAATCTTTATGTAATAGAAGATTGCGCCCAAGCAACAGGGGCAGAATGGAATGGTCACAAAGTAGGTAGTATTGGACATATTGGCTGTTTCAGCTTTTATCCGACTAAAAATTTAGGTGCTTGTGGTGATGGTGGTGCTTTAACTACTAACGATGAGGCTATCGCCTCTCAAGTTACTATGTTGAGGGAACATGGTCTAAAAGCTCGTTATCTTCACGAATTAACAGGGATTAATAGCCGTCTCGATGCTATTCAAGCAGCCATACTCTCAATTAAACTCCGATATTTAGATAGCTGGAATTTACAAAGACAACAAGCAGCAACCTATTATCACCAATTACTACAACCTATTGCTGAAATTAAACTACCTCAAGCTTTACCAGGAGGTACAAGTGTCTGGAATCAGTATACGATTCAAATCAAAGATGACCAGATAGATGAAGAACCACGGCGCGATCGAGTCAAGCAAAAACTAGCTCAAATGGGGGTTATTGCGATGATTTATTATCCCTTACCCTTACATTTGCAACCTGTCTACCAAGATTTAGCTTATCAACTAGGACAACTTCCTGTTACAGAAAAAGCTGCCCGCGAAGTACTATCTTTACCCATGTTCCCAGGTATTTTGCAAGAGGAACAAGAGCAAGTAGTTTACACCTTGAAAGACTGTCTATAGAGACAGGGTATATTCTGTCTCTAAGGAGTTCGTCTTGCCGAACAAAATCCTCAAAAAAATCGAGTAATAGGAAACATGATTTCTGCACAGAAAGAGCCAAATGATAATGATGTAGCCTTTCGCGATTTGGCAATGCGGTTGTTGAGAGATCGAAGATTGGCTGAGATTGAAACTAGCGAAGAATTACAACTAATTGTGGGCAAGCTACCCGATGAGCTTCCAGTAGAAATACCCATTCTCGAAAGCAGTCAGATTATCGGTAGCAAGGTAGATCCTGACAAACGAGTTACAATTATCTTTGATACAGAACAGCCAAAAGAACAGGTAATTGATTTTTATCGCCAACATTTACTAGGTGAAGGCTGGCAGGAAGATGATCGTTTTAAAAGAGGATTTAATTATTATAATTACGCTCAAATTTTCTACCTTAGTTCTAAGGGTCCAGCCATAACAATATCGACATATAAGGCATTAGATCGACCTACAGAGGTAAGCTTAACGATTCAGCCGAAATCTCGTCGTTCCCAGTACGGAAATTCACGTTTTGATTTTAGGGAGTACAAACTTATTCCCAATTTATTTGAGCCACCAAATTCTTATCAAAAGTATCGAGCTAGTGGTTTGAATAATGATTATTGTTACTCTTTAGCTATCCTCAAGACAGATCTAGATTTATCAGCCGTAGCAGACCATTACATCAGGCAATTAGAACAAGTTTGGCAACTAGACGATCGAGGACAAACTAGCCCTGTAGCTTGGAGTACCTGGACGTTTGAAGATCAAGATGAAGATGAAGAAATAAGAACTACTTATTTCCTTACTCAGACTCAGGGCAGTACGTCAGCATATCCCACACATTACGCGTATCTCTGTCGAGCATTGCCTGTTATATCTTTCAGGCTAGACATTAGCTTCTTA
>JASJDI010000203.1 GCA_030065155.1 Xenococcaceae cyanobacterium MO_188.B29 | reverse complement strand
CGTTCCCAAAATTGGCAACTATTTAGATTCCTTAATAAGAATTGTAACAGAAGATACGATTATATTGTTAAAAACTTTTAAAGATATTATCTTAACCTGTTTAGATATTGTGAAGATATTCCTCAGCTAACTGCGGACGACCCCAAATAACTCGTTCTTGCTTGTAAATCGCCATTCCTGGTTTTGCCCCTTTAGGCTTGTAGACATGTTTAGGTTTTGTGTAGACTACTGGGACTTGTTCACTTTGTCTTGCCTGACTATAGTAAGCTGCCAGATCGGCAGAAAACTGTAAATCTTTTTCTTCTGGAATAGCACCTGGTTCTAAGCGTAGCAGTAAATGGCTACCAGGAATTTCTTGGGTATGAAACCACAGATCGTAATCTCCTGCTGTCCGAAACGTTAGGCGATCATTTTGACGATTATTACGACCAATCCACAATTCAAACCCCGATGGGGTCTTGTAGCGGTAAGGTTTAGAGTCAATATCTACCTGAGTTTGATTAGGACGATTATTGGCTAGATAATTTTGTCCAATTAATTCCGTGCGGATTTCTTCTAGAGTTTCTAAGTCTTCAGGGTGATAATAAGTTTCTAATTGACTAAGACTTGCCTTAACTTGTTCTAAATAGTTAATTTCTGATTCTACTTCTTGTAACAATGGTTTGACCGCATTTTTAGCTCGTTTCAGCTTTTGATGACTTTTATAGAGGGATTGAGCATTTTGAACCGCGTTTTTTTCAGGATTAAGTTTAATCTTTACTGGCTTCCCTGTCTCAAAATCTGCGAGGGTGATAGATGTCATTCCTGGTTGCCACTGCTGTAAGTGTGCCATGAGTAAATCACCTTGTTGCCGATAAGCTTCTGCTTCTTTTGATTGTTCGAGTCTGTGGCGAAAAGTATCTGCTTTTTGCTGCATTTTCTTCAACAGATTAGTTACTTTTTGCCTTAGTTGATGGTGTAGTTGTTTAAATATCTGTTGATTAAATTCTTTTGTGTAGTAGCCGTTAAGTAAATCCTGAACACTAGAAGTAGGTTTAAGCATATTCCAACCTAAGACAGTATAGCCTTTTGATTGCCAACCAGGTTGAAAATTTTTTGTGGCTAGTATTTTGAGCCACTCTTGCCAATATTTAAATAATGCTTGCCAGTCAGATAATAATAATTCTTCTGTGGATTTTTCTGGGGTTAGTCCAGCAGCTTGAATTATTTCTACTGCCACACTAGGACTCAATCCTCTATAACTATTAAGTAACTGATGTTTAAGTCCACCAGGCACAAGACTAACCCTTTCTTGCCACCGAGCAAAATATTCCTCTAATTTTGGTAAAGTGCCAACTATAGCAGGAGGAAAATTATAGGGTTGTCCTGTTTGGAGAGGACGAACACTAGATTGAGTTGAGCTAACTTGATGAGCAACCGTTACAATCTGTTGATTAGCATCTGTCAGAATAACATTGCTATATTTACCCATAATCTCTACATAAAGATGCCATAAAGGTTCTTCCTCTGGACGTTGAGCAAATTGTAAATCGATTACTCTTTCCCAAGGAGCGATCGATTTAATCGCAATCAAAGCTAATCCTTTAAGTTGATGTCGGAGTTGATCGCTGAAAGTAAAGGTATCGGGGGTGCGAGGAGGAGGATCACTCAGACAAATTCTCGCTGCTTCAGGATGCCAGCAAATAGTTAACCAACCTCTTTGTTTGAGGGTTCTCAAAGCCAAAGAAAGGGTATGGCGATCGCGCTGATATACCTGTTCTGTACGGGCTGGTATCCAGTTATGCTCTATTTCGTTAGCAGAAGCAATTAAGGTCGTATAGTCAACTGATTGCATAAAATTAAGGGACGAACCTTATATAAAAGAGTTATGATAATTAAATTTTATCTGGGTTACAGAATAAATTTAATTATGAGAAAAAGCTGAAAAAAAGGTAAAAAATACTAAAATATCATTACTTATCTGGTCTAAATGCTTGTAAAGCTAATTTTTTATATATACCATTAAGATCGTATTTTTAACCATCCTCTAGGACATCTTAAACATCCTGAAAATTATGGATATACAACTAATTAATATAGGTTTTGGTAACATTGTTTCCGCTAACCGCATTATAGCTATCGTAAGTCCTGAATCCGCTCCTATTAAGCGGATCATTACTGATGCTCGTGAGCGAGGACAACTCGTAGATGCAACCTATGGTCGTCGTACTCGCGCAGTGATTATAACTGACTCAAGCCATATAGTTTTATCGGCAATCCAGCCAGAAACTATAGCTCATCGTTTTGTCGGTAATAAAGAATCATAGTCAACGAGTCAAATTAAGAAAAGTACATACCTTCTATTCAATGTCAACAGGAAAACTGATTGTCATAACTGGGCCTAGCGGTGTAGGCAAAGGCACAATTGTGCGCTCGCTACTCGCTAGCCATTCTCAACTATCTCTATCTATCTCTGCCACCACTAGAAAACCTCGCTCTGGGGAAATAGACGGCAGAGACTATTATTTTGTCGATCGACAAAAATTTGAAGCGATGATCGACAACGATCGACTGCTAGAATGGGCTGAATATGCAGGTAACTATTATGGAACCCCTAAAGATAAGGTAGAAGAAACTATTAATTTGGGTAAATGGATTCTTTTAGAAATAGAATTAGTAGGTGCAAGAGCAATTAAACAAATTTTTCCTTCATCCCTCCGTCTATTCATTCTTCCTCCTTCCCTAACAGAATTAGAAAGGAGATTACGTAGTCGAGGTAAAGATTCAGAAGAAGTTATTATTCGTCGCTTAGCTAGAGCTAAAGAAGAGATAGCAGCTAGTCAAGAGTTTACTCACTGTATTACAAATGATAACTTAGGAAAAACTATTCAAGAAATAGAAAAACTGATCTTTGATTGTAACATTTAGCCAATTATTTTATCCACAATTAATTGCTATCTTTATTAAATTTTAAGGTTAAATAAATCAACTACTTTACTAAAATAAAAATTAAATTTACCAGACAATATGTGGGCAAATGTCTCGGATTTGCCACTTTTTTTCGCTTAACTGTAATCAGCAAGCCATACAAAAACTTGAACAAGATGGTAGTTAAAAATAAACACTAAATAAAGATAGTTTATAGTTGGCTTTCCAGCTAGCTAAACGAGTAACAACCACCACAATGGTTTTTACTTTGTTCTACACTATTTTTTGGTAACATCTTGTCAGGCGTTAAGCAAAGCCGAGTTTTTTAGTAATTAACTTTAAAGAGAAAGGGATCAAAATGAAACTTAATTGGTCTATATTTACCCCAGTAACACTAACACTGTTAGCCACTGCCACACTATCTGCTGAAGCACAAGAAACAAGATACGATGCAGACATCTATCTAGATGCTTTAGATGCAGATGGACATTTGTCCATTTTAGCTGATGAAACTATCCAAGCTAAAAGCAATGATGAAAAAGTAGTTTCAGAATTAAAATCAGAATTAAAAGTTTCTGAGACGAAGAAAACATTAGAAGCTAACATAGAAGAACCTAAAGCACAAGTCGAAAAAACCCAAACTGAATATGCAAAAGACAAAGATTCAGATAAGGTAGCAAGTGCTGATAAAGAAGCTTACAAAAGCGATAGTAAAGCCTATGCAGAAGTAGCAGCTGCGCCCAAAGCCAAAGACGCAAAAGCAGAAGCTTATGGAGGTGATTATGGTGCAAGTAGTTCAGATAAAGGATTTTTATCGAAACACACTACAGAAATAGAGTTTACTTTTGCTATTTTGGTAATCGTTGTTGGTTTAATCGCCTCTGAAAGATTCCAGAGAGCGCATGAAAACCACGAGCATGATTTTGAAGAATCTAGCAGTGATTTTGAGCAAATCAGAGATGTTTAATTACCAAAATTCAATTGATAAAGTTGAATTATTGGTTAGGAATAATTAGATAACTGAAACTAAGACATCTTCAGTTGTGAGCACTGTAACTTTTTCTTTTGCCTACAAATCAGACTAATCAATAATAGAAAAAAGCAAAATGAGTAGCGGATAAACAATGACATTAATGCTACTCATAATTTTTGCCAACCCAACCTTGGTTTGTTTTTCTCTCCTTTATTGTTATCGAATACGTTGTCAAAAATACTAGGAATTAGCAATCTATCTATGGAATCAAACGCAACTATGAGAACTACCAGACGGGGTTCTACAGGAACTATATTTAACAGAAAAAGAATAATTAATAATCTTGATAATGTCCAAGATGCACTTGTATGCCTTTTATGTATAGGTTTATTAATTGTAATGGTGCTTCTATTAGTGAATCTATTTCTTCACTTACAAGCACAGCCAGATTTTAGACAAACTATTTCTGATATGCTCTTTCTGCTAATTTTGGTTGAGTTATTCAGACTAATGATGGTGTATTTAGAAGATCATCATATTTCTATCGGAGTAGCAGTAGAAGTCACCCTTGTTTCTGTCTTACGGGAAGTAATTGTTGAAGGGATAATCCATATGACCTGGATTCAAATTGCAGGGGTTTGTGCTTTTATTGTATCCGTTAGTTTACTATTATTTGTAGAAGCTATAGTTAAATCTAAAGAGGCTGAAAATCCTAAAATACAAGCAGGACATGGGCATTAGTATATTAAACTAATAGTCTGATATCTGTATTATGAAATAGATTTTATTTTATCTTATAAATTGAATATTATTAAGTATTTAATTTGAGATTTATATATTCACTAAATAGTAAGAGTATAAAAAAGTACTACTCTTACTATTTTTTTCTTTATTAGAAGTGTCTTGAAAATAGAAATGATTTATGGCAATCCTATTTAAGTTCTAATAAGAATTGGTGTTATCAATGACGAAGGACAAAGGACAAAAAATTAATCATCATCTTCCTCAATATCATCATCTTGTTCTACAGGATCAAATTTACAACGGTTAAAAACGTGTTTAATTAAATTTTGTTGTTCTTCGCTAGAAGCAAACCACCAAGGCAAGTGACCTGTGGGTGCTTTTTCAGGATCAAAAGTCAATTGTTCGTACAACAGATATCCAGTACTACTATCAACATCTCCCTGTTTCCAGCCTACAAGAGTAGCAAAGTTACGCCAAGTTTTTGTCGAAAAGTCTCCTTCTTCATTCACAGTTAACCAAACCTGTTGCTGAGAAGTAAAACCAAAATTTCCTTCGCTATGTTGTTGCCATAGTTGATTAATGGTATTTAGATCATTGCAAGCAAAATCGGTTAAAGGTCTTAGTTTGGAATACCTACGAGAGTTGGTTCTTTTTGCTGTCTTAATTATTTCACTGACTAAATAATTAGTTTGGCGATCTGCTTCTGCCCATTTTTTTTGTGATAGTAATTTTTGTAGTTCAGTATAATCAATTCCTGTTTTAGTAGAAATAATGGGGGTAATTTCAGGGACAACAGTATCTGATGATGGAGAATCGGCAGAAGCGTTATCTGTAGAAACAGCGATTTCTGAAGATTCCTTGGAATTTTCTACTTCTGGTGCAGCAGCTTGAGTTTCCGCTTCTGTAGACTCGTTTTCCCCTTCAGTCTGAGATTGTTCTGCTTCAGGATTTTCTCCTTCTGGTGCAGCAGCTTGAGTTTCCGTTTCGGTAGGCTCGCTTTCCCCTTCCGTCTGAGATGCTTCTGCCTCAGTAGTTTCTGCGGAATTTTCTCCTTCTGGTGCAGCAGCTTGAGTTTCCGCTTCGGTAGGCTCACTTTCCCCTTCCGTCTGAGATACTTCTGCCTCAGTAGTTTCTGCGGAATTTTCTCCTTCTGTTGCAGCAGCTTGAGTTTCCGTTTCGGTAGGCTCGCTTTCCCCTTCCGTCTGAGATGCTTCTGCCTCAGTAGTTTCTTCAGAATTTTCTACTTCTGGTGCAGTAGCTTGAGTTTCCGCTTCTGTAGACTCGTTTTCCCCTTCAGTCTGAGATTGTTCTGCTTCAGGATTTTCTACCTCTGGTGCAGTAGCTTGAGTTTCCGCTTCTGTAGACTCGTTTTCCCCTTCAGTCTGAGATGCTTCTGCTTCTTGGTTTGAGTTATTTTCTGGCTGATTATCAGAATTAGTTTCTGTATCAACAGATGATAAAACAGTATTTGAGTTGTTAGTTTCTACAGTAATTTCAGGAGGATTAGAGTTATTGGCAGTCGTAGAATTTTCATTGCTAGAAGGTTGTTCGGAAGTAGTATCTGAGTTACTATTAGGTATCAGCTGAGCGATCGCTTCTTTGTAACTATTAATAGGAATAGCATAGTTAGATATTGCTCCTGTTAAGGCATGAATGTTTGCTTCACCATGAAGACCTATGAGCCGAGCATTTCTATCTAAAACGGGACCTCCACTCATTCCAGGGAAAGCTTCTCCACTATATACCAAAGAGTAACCATTTTGAGTCGATTGTGGCAAAATGCCCACTAAACTGGCTGAAAAAAAGCGATAATAACGACTGTCTTCTTGCCGTAATTCTCCAGGATAACCAGCAAAATAGATATTTTGTCCTTCTACTGCTTGAGCGGAATTACCTATTTCAGCGACTTGATAATTTTGATTAGTAGTAAAATTAATTATGGCTAAATCTAGCCCTGGTAATTGCTGTATCTCGGCTGGATTGACTGGATGTTTTCGTCCGTCAATAGTTTGAACTGTATATTCTCCAGGGTTTTGGACAACGTGCCAATTAGTCAGCACTGCATAAATATTATCTGATTGATTAATAATTACTCCTGAACCAATACCACTGCCATCAATACGCACTGTAATTTGTTTGGCTCGAAGATTGATTTGTTCTGGAGATAGTGCTTGAGTGAGTTGCTGAACTTGTGCCATACTCACATAAGGTTGTACAGCTATGGCGATCGCTAACCCAGCTATCTCGATCGATATTGCTGCCAATTTGCCAGCAAGATTCATTATTTTGACCTCCTATAAACCAAAATCTGGCGAAAACTCACGACAGCTTTTGCTAAATCTGGCTTCTGCTTGCATATGATAAATAAGTTTTTCAATATTATTATTTTGTTTTGAGTTGACAACTATCGGTTGTTGCTGCTTTTTGAAACGTAGTTTATCATCATCGTAATTAGATAGAAAGATAGATGGTGGAGCAACCTGTATAATCGTCTTAAAAGGAATAGCTAAACTCGAGCGAGTAATCAGTTTTTGTAAAGGAAAACAAGGTTGAGAACCATCTTCAAATAGATCTGGCTGATCCCAAAGAGGGTAGGCATGTTTCCCGTTAATCCCTACAACCTCTCCTTGAATATTGAGTAAAGGTCCCCCACTCATTCCTTTTTTGACATCATTGGTATATCCAATTTGATAACCTTCTTCGAGGGCTTTGTCTAAGACAATGGATACTCTGCCAGTTTTTAGAGCTAACTTTGACAATTCGTTTGGCGATCGTTCAATATCTAAATTCTCATTGTCTAGATCATAAGGGAAACCAGCAGCAAAGACAGATTCTCCCACATTTAAAGCGAGAAAATCTCCAGGTATTGCAGTTTGATAAGAATTATGAACAGCGCGAAATCTCAATACAGCTATATCATAATCATCTAGCTGAGAATTGCTTAAAACTCTAGCATGGTGTATTTGTCCATCTGAAGTTTGAATATGATAGGGTGGGGATTCTACTCGTAGTACGTGCTTATTAGTAACTACTATATAATTGGAGTCCTGACTATCCCAAATAGTTCCAGAGCCAATCGCTTCTGTAGCTAAAATTTTGACGGTAATTCTAGCAGCTATTTGATCGATGGTGGTTGGAGAGGGAGACGATTGAGAAACTATACTTTCCACCTTATTGGTCTTTAATAAATAGACCGCTCCGGACAATATCATACCGATACTGGTCAAACAAATAAATAGTTTGAAAAATTGAATTTTAATCTTTAAAAATACCCTGATCTAAATAACTGTTTATGCTCATTTTAAAGTAATATGAGCATAATTTTATGTTTTAGCTATTGTGTTATTGACTCAAAGAAGCTTGTTCAATGAATTTTTCCATATCAACGTACAAGTTGCCAGCTTCATAAAAACCAGCATCGTTTTCGCCAAGAACGATTGTTTGACCACTAACAGTGCGACGGAAATCAATTAGTTTAACTAGGACTGTTTCTGGGTTAGTTCCTGGCTTAAATGTAATCAAAACATTATTGTTGGGGCAAGTACCACCACGAGTATTCGTAACACAAAGTACTGGTTGCTCATTGACAATTCCTGTACGAATGTACTTTAAAGTTCCATTATCCAGAAAACGTTGAAATCTTTTGGATACTGCTAAACAACGAGCTTTCTGATCCCATTCCTTTGAGTAACTACGAATCCAGGTAATAAGGTTAACTCTACCTCTAGGAGTATTTACAAAAGTGTTCCAATTACCATTAAGTTGGGCGCAATAATAAGTATTACTTTTGATTTCACTCGCTTGAGCCTGAGTAGCAGTAGCACCAAAGGCTAACGCCAGCCCAGCGATAATTCCTACCAATGATTTTTTTAGCGTCATAGCTATCCTGGAATAATCACAATTTTTATTTAATGCATAATCTATGCAATTATGCCTCACACACTGATAATTCTAACTAATGTCCATAAAATTGTTATCACTAAATGTTAAAAAATTATTCAAAGTAAACAATCTCGTTTACATTTTAAGTTATATTAGTCGGCTAGAAATTTTCTAACAACTTCTTCTACGGGTAAAGCTTGCTCGTCTACTTGATAATTCATTTGCTGCATTGTATCAGCAGAAACCGTTCCAGCAAGTTGATCGATCGCCTCTTTTACTTGGGGATATTTAGTTAAGGTTTGTTGATTAAATATAGGTACTGCTTCATAGGGAGGGAAATACTTTTTATTGTCTTCTAAAACAACTAAATTCAGGATAGGTATTAAACCATCGGTAGAATTCCCTGCGACTAAATCTACTTGTTTGGTACTTAGGGCTTTATACATTAAACCTATTTCCATCCCTTTAGGCGATCGCGCAAACTGTAAACCATAGGTTTTAGCTAAACCAGGATAACCATCTTCTCTGGCTAAAAATTCATGACCAAAACCAGCTTGCCATTGAGGAGTATATTTAGCTGCCTCGGAAATAGTTTTCAGCTTGTATTTTTGGGCATCTTCACCCCGAATAACAATGGCAAAAGTATTCTCGAAACCCAAAGAATCTAATACTACTAAATTAAATTTATCTGCATAAGCTTGTTTTACTCGTTGATAAACTATTTGAGGATCGGTAATTACTTTTTGTTGAAGAATTGCAGTAAAAGCTGTTCCTGTATATTCTACATAGCCATCAATTTCTCCTGCCTTAACTGCTTCGTGAGCGATAAAACTTCCTCCTAAATTAAAACGTCTATCGACTTGAAGATTAGTTTCTTTTTCAATTTGTTGGGCGAGAAGTTCTCCTAAAATTATTTGTTCAGTAAAATTTTTAGAGCCAATAATAATTTTGTCGTTACTATTACTAACCAGGGCAGTTTGTTGCCAAAATATAGTACTAAGCAGAATTAGCAAGATTATGCCTAAGGGTAATGTCCATTGCCAAATAGATAATTTTCCTGTTGTTTTCTTGGTATCTAAACTGGCTTCTAGCCAACTTAGTAACAGATCTGCACCTAAAGCAATAATAGCAGCAGGAATTGCCCCCGCTAGAATTAACTCGTTATTAACTGTGGCAATACCACGAAAGATCAGAACACCTAAACCTCCTCCCCCAATAGCAGCAGCAATAGTAGCGATCCCTACACAAATTACTGTAGCGACTCTTACCCCTGCCAAAATAATTCCTAATGCTAAAGGAATTTCTACCTGCCAGAGTAATTGGCGATCGCTCATCCCCATGCCTCTACCAGCTTCAATAATAGCTGGATCGACGCTTTTAATGCCTGTATAGGTATTGCGAATTAGAGGTAGTAAAGCATAAAGAGATAGGGCAACAATGGCAGGAATTTTGCCAATACCGCCTAAAAAAGGAACAGAAATGAGAAATCCAAAGATAGCTAGACTAGGAATAGTCTGAATGGCATTGGCGATCGCTAAAATTGGTTTGGCTAGGTTCGGTTGCCGAGTAATAAGGATGCCTAAAGGAATACCAATGGCGATGGCAACGCTAATAGAAATAATAACGAGGATTAAATGCTCCCCAGTGTATTGCAGTATCTCCGATGTGTAGCGGGTAAGAAACAAGTTTCTTTAGATGATTTACTTTCTTTACTGGAGATTGTATCGAAAAAATCTAGTTTGATTTTAAATTTCTCTTTATTTTCTCAAAAATTTCCTGAAACTTGAAAAAGAGGTCTTTCTTCAAAATTACGCTCATTCAAATCATCAGCAATTTCAATAACTAAAAAAGCGATCGCATCTTGATGGTCAAGATCGTTCAGAATAATTTCTAAAGAGCTAGGGGTAGGAATTTTATCTCCATCTTCAATCATCCAAGCCAAATGACCTTTTAATGCTTCATTTGCCATTTTTCGAGCCTCTTCTATGGTTTCGCCTGCTGTAATGCAACCTGGAAAATCATAAAATTGAACGCCATATTCACTATCACAATCTTTATGAACGGTAGCAATATAGTATCTCATTTTCTACCTCAACTTAATTCCTGCCTGTTTCTCAATACTAATCAAGGTTTTGAGTGGAATATCTTTTTTGGGATGGGGAACAGTAACCTTTCCTTTCTTTTTCGGATGTTTAAAATGATGATGACTTCCCGTTGTTCCAACCTTATACCAACCATCTTCTTTCAATCTTTTAATAATTTGTCTACTATTCATAATTAAAGAATAATAGAGTATTCAATTTAGTCTTATTACCATTATTATCAGGTTTTCGATAAAGTAAGACGGAAATATGCAAATTAAAGAGCGATCGCTTGATTACTGATTACTGATTACTGATTACTGATTACCGCTTTCAACGATCGAGTGTTTGTAGGATCGATCGCGCATATCCCGAACTAACTTTAAATAATTGGCATAATTTAACCAAATAGTACCTAAATAGAAACTAGAGACAAGAAATCTTCTGACAAGGGATTAAAAAACCTTGGATTCAAAAATAAACAATGAGCAAATCTAGTTCGATACCAGAGGCACTAATCGAGATCGAGGCACACAAAATCTCGGAAAAACGCCGAAGTGAAGGAAGAGAGAGAACTTCTGAAGATGATTGGAGAGAAGCAAAAGACTATTTAGAAAAGCATCGGTGGAAAGTTTTTTGGTGGGAAGTACGACATCCTCATAGTCGCGATTTTGCTTTAGAAATAATCAAATCTTTAGGTATAAGTCTTACGGCATTGGGACTATTATTTGCTTTGTGGGAAGGATTGGAAGATCGTAGGCTGACACAAGAAAGATTGATTACAGAACGTTTTTCTAAAGCGGTAGAACAACTAGGAAAAAATAAAGATATAAAAGGAGAAACTCCAGATATAACAGTTCGTGTAGGAGGGATTTACGCTTTAGAACGAATTGCCAAAGATTCACCTAAAGACCATTGGACAATAATGGAAGTGTTGACTGCCTACGTTCGGGAAAACTCTCCTTTATCAACAGAATCAGAACAAACTGCCGAAAATGAACGAGAACAAGAGCAAAAACACAAACAAGAGCAAAAACAAGAACAAGAACAAAAACAAGAGCAAGAACAAGAACAAGAACAAGAACAAAAAGAAACAGCAAAACTAGCCAAAGTAAGTACTGATGTTCAAGCAGTTTTGACAGTAATCGGACGGCGTAAAGATCCCGAACCTAATATATATGAATATGTATATGAAACAATTGCTCAAGCAGTTCTGACAGTAATCAGACGGCGTGAAGACCCCGAATCTAATATATATGAAACAATTGATTTAAGTTCTACCAATCTCTCCGAAGCCCACCTAAGGTACGCAAATCTTCAATCTGCCGAGCTATACCGCGCAAATCTTCAATCTGCCAACCTAGGGGACGCAAATCTTCAATCTGCCGACCTATTGGACGCAAATCTCCAATCTGCCGACCTATTGGGCGCAAAACTTCAATCTGCCGACCTATTGGGCGCAAAACTTCAAAATGCCGACCTAGGGGGCGCAAATCTTCAATCTGCTAACCTATTGGACGCAAATCTTCAATCTGCTAACCTAGTGGTCGCAAATCTTCAAAATGCCGACCTAAACTTCGCAAATCTTCAATCTGCCGAGCTATACAGCGCAAATCTTCAATCTGCCGAGCTAGACCGCGCAAATCTTCAATCTGCCAGGCTAGACCGCGCAAATCTTCAATCTGCCTACCTACGGAGCGCAAAACTTCAATCTGCCAACCTAGGGGACGCAAAACTTCAAAATGCCGACCTAGGGGACGCAAATCTTCAATCTGCCAGGCTAGACCACGCAAAACTTCAATCTGCCAACCTAGGGGGCGCAAAACTTCAAAATGCCGACCTAGGGGACGCAAATCTTCAATCTGCCTACCTAGGGGGCGCAAAACTTCAAAATGCCAAC
>JASJDI010000202.1 GCA_030065155.1 Xenococcaceae cyanobacterium MO_188.B29 | reverse complement strand
ACGGAATCTGGTACGGGTTTAGTTCATACTGCGCCAGGACATGGACAAGAAGACTATATCACAGGACAGAAATATGGTTTGCCCATTCTTTCCCCTGTAGATGATAGTGGCAAGTTTACCGATGAAGCTGGTAAGTTTGCTGGTTTACAAGTATTAGCTAAAGGCAATGAGAAAGTTAGTGCGGGTAATCAAGCGATCATCGATGCACTGCAAGAAGCAGGTTCATTACTAAAACACGAAGAATACGCCCACAAATATCCTTACGATTGGCGTACTAAGAAGCCTACTATCTTCCGTGCCACAGAACAATGGTTTGCCTCGGTAGAAGGATTTCGAGATAGTGCCTTGGAAGCAATTAAATCTGTTACTTGGATACCAGCAGCAGGGGAAAATCGCATTACTCCTATGGTAAGCGATCGATCTGATTGGTGTATTTCTCGTCAACGTAGTTGGGGTGTCCCTATTCCCGTATTCTACGATGAAGAAACTAACGAAGCTTTACTTACAGAAGAAACTATCAACCATGTTAAAGAGATCATCGCCGAAAAAGGTTCTGATGCTTGGTGGGAATTATCCGTAGAAGAATTATTACCTGAATCCTATCGTAACAATGGTAAAACTTATCGCAAAGGTACAGATACTATGGATGTCTGGTTTGATTCTGGATCATCTTGGGCTTCTGTTGCTAAAGCTAGGGGATTAAAGTATCCCGTAGATATCTATCTAGAAGGAAGCGATCAACATCGGGGATGGTTTCAGTCTAGTTTACTTACCAGTGTTGCGGTTAACGGAGTTGCACCCTATAAAACTGTCCTGACTCACGGTTATGTTGTCGATGAAAATGGACGCAAAATGAGTAAGTCTCTTGGTAATGGTGTCGATCCTAGTGTTATTATCCAAGGTGGCAAAAACCAAAAGCAAGAACCTCCTTATGGTGCAGACGTGCTACGTTTATGGGTATCTTCTGTAGATTATTCTGCCGATGTTCGCATCGGTAATAGTATTGTTAAGCAGTTAGCAGATATCTATCGTAAGATTCGTAATACTGCCCGTTTCTTGTTGGGGAACTTACACGATTTCGATCCAAAGAAAGATGCAGTAGCTTATGCAGATTTACCCGAACTAGATAAGTATATGCTCCATCGCATCACGGAAGTCTTTGCAGATATCACCGATGCTTACGAAAGTTATCAGTTCTATCGTTTCTTCCAAACTGTCCAAAATTTCTGTGTGGTAGATTTATCTAACTTCTATTTAGATATTGCTAAAGATAGACTCTATATCAGCAGTTTAGATTCTTTCCGTCGCCGTAGTTGTCAGACAGTATTAGCTGTAGCAGTAGAAAATTTAGCCAAAGCGATCGCGCCTGTATTATGCCACATGGCGGAGGATATTTGGCAATCTATTCCTTATGACACTGGTTATAAGTCTGTTTTTGAATCTAGTTGGGTAGAAACAAAAGCAGAATGGAAAAAACCCGATATGGTGGAATTTTGGGATACTATTCGTAACCTACGGGATGAAGTAAATAAGGTAATGGAATCAGCAAGACAAGATAAAGCGATCGGTTCTTCTTTAGATGCCAAAGTATTACTTTATTTGGGTGATTTTAAGTGGAAAAATGAACTAGCTTCTCTCAATTCCACTAATTCAGTTGATGCTAAATCTGTGGATGAATTGCGTTATTTCTTCCTCTCTTCTCAAGTAGAGTTAGTAGATAATATCGATGCGATCGAAAAATCAGAATATAAGAGTCAGTCTGATAATGTTTCTATTGCTATTGTTAAAGCTGATGGAGAGAAATGCGAAAGATGCTGGAATTATTCTGTGAGTGTTGGTACTTTTGCCGACGATCCTACAATATGCGATCGATGTGATAGCGCGTTGAAAGGAGAGTTTTAATTATTAGTTAGTTGTAGGGGTAATTGATAGATTATCTCTACTCCTCTACTCTTCTTGCTTCCTTACGAGCCGATATCCACTGTTGCCGAGCCAAAATCCTTTTTATCAACCCTCGTATTTATCCTTTAATCCCATTAACATAAGCTTGAGTTAACTCATGATTGGGAGCGTTAAAAAACTGCTCGGCTGGGGCAAACTCAATGAGTCTTCCACAACTACCATCAACCCAAAACAAAGCTGCATAATCCGCAATGCGTTTTGCTTGAGCTAGATTGTGAGTCACAATAATGATAGTGTAATTATATTTTTGGCGCAGACTAATAATCAAATCTTCGACAATTCCGCTAGCAATAGGATCTAAGGCACTACAAGGCTCATCCATTAACAGAATTTCAGGTTGCAATGCCAGGGTACGAGCAATACACAGCCTTTGTTTTTGTCCTCCTGAGAGGTTTAAAGCGTTAGCTTGTAAACGATCCTTGACTTCTGACCATAAACCTACATCTTGTAATACCTGTTCCACAATGCGATCGCGTTCCTGAGCATTTTTAATACCATGTTCTTTGAGGGGGAAAGTAATATTTTTCTCGATCGACATGGGAAAAGGATTAGGCTTTTGGAAAATCATACCAATGCGCCGACGCAAAGCAGTAGTATTGATTTTAGGATTACGTATATTTAGCGTTCCTAGTTGAATATGTCCTGAGACGGTGCAACCAGGAATTAGATCGCTGAGACGGTTAAGACAGGTGAGAAAACTACTTTTACCACAACCCGAAGGACCAACTATGGCAGTAATAGAATTTTGGGGAATAGAAAGAGTAATATCTTGGAACGCCAGTTTTTGCTGGTAACGCAAGCTTAGTTGTTGGATTTGCATTAAAGACTGAATTTCAGTCATTTCATTTATCATTTATCATTTATCCTTCGGCAAAGAAGCAGGCTTGAATCCAAAATGTTCACTATTCAATGTTCAATGTTTAATAATTAGTCATCAATCATATGATCGATAGATTTTTTCAGGAATTTTATCATAAACTCCTATTATATTTACTAGCTAACCAAGCAGCGATCGCATTAATAAGTAATAAAATTAAAATTAAAACTAAAGCAGAACCATAAGCATTAGCATCTCCTCCCGTCACATTCATAGAAAGATCGAAGATGTGAATTGATAAACTGCGACCAGAGTCTAATAAAGAAGTAGGCATTCGATCGACGTAACCACTAGTAAAAATAAGGGCTGCGGTTTCAGCGATCGCTCTGCCAATACCTAAAACTAAACCGACTAATAATCCTGGGGTAGCTGCAGGTAAGAGTAAATGCCACAGGGTACTAGTACGAGATATACCTAAAGAAGCGGAACTCAAGCGGTATTCGATCGGGACTGCGCTTAATCCTGCTTCAGTGGAACGAATTAAAATCGGCAACACCATACAAGCTAAAGTCAAACCACCAGATAAGATCGAAAAACCCAAACCCAAAGTTTTGGAAAAAAAGGCATTACCAAACAAACCAAAGACAATAGAAGG
This sequence comes from Xenococcaceae cyanobacterium MO_188.B29, assembly GCA_030065155.1. GTDB lineage: Bacteria > Cyanobacteriota > Cyanobacteriia > Cyanobacteriales > Xenococcaceae > JASJDJ01. The sequence continues at coordinate 9,983 of JASJDI010000202.1, read as the reverse complement.
GACTCCTGCTAGCACATCTAAACTACGACGGACTAATCTACCAAACCAATTACTATTGGAAGTAAATTCTGCCAGCAAAATTGCAGTACCAATACCAATGGGTAGGGACACAACTAAACAGACTCCCAGAATTAGCAGGGTAGAGACTAAAATCGGAGCAATTCCTCCTTGTCTGCCTGTATCGATGGGTGCAGTAGTCAGAAACGCCCAATTGAGTTGTCCGATGCCACCCCGAACAATATCTCCTAAAATCCAAATAAAAATCGCAGTAATCAGTAACGGTACGAACCAAAACAAAAGACTGATTATTCTATCTATACCTTGTTGTTTCTCATTGACGATCATCGAACATTAATCCAAGACATTGCCAACAGTAATATTACTAAACCCCCTAAAATAAATAAAACTCTAGTAGTTCTGTTACTTAACCTCATAATTTCCGAATAAGATAGTTCATGATTTTGAATCAGTAAGAAGGAATGGGGTTTGAATAAAAAAGGAAATACACGACTCAAGAGAAAACGCAGAAAAAAGTTAAGACTCCACAATCGTTTTTGTAAAAGATTCTGACCATATTGCCAAGGATAACTAATTTGTACTAGACGGATTAAGGCTTTAATATCTGCTTGACGCAAGCTTTGATAGCAAGGAAGTGCTTGAGACAGATTGTCTTGAGTTTCTGCTAAAGTTTGCTGCAAAAGACAGACATCTTCTAAAGCAGAATTCACTCCTTGTCCAATATCAGGAGGAAAACAGTGAACTGCATCTCCTAATAAAATTACGGCTGTTCCTTGGTTTTCTTGAGGTTGTCCCCAAATTTGATATAGTCCCGAACAATATTGAGGAATGGGGAATGTACCCCCATCGCTGGCTGTAAATCTGGCTATTTCTTCAGGAGAAAGAATTTGTTTGAGGGGGAGTTGGGGGAATGCTTGGGTGAGGAAATGAGCAACTTCTTCTTTCGTTTCTAATTGCCAGATTTGATGATCTGGGTAGGCGATAATATTAGCAGTCCTTGGTCGATCGGGATTTTTCAAAGGTAATAAACCCAAAGAAATTGCTTTTTTACTTCCTTTAAAACTAGATCTAATGCCATAAGCCATTTTGCATTGCGCTACATCTCCTTCTCGATCTGATAGGGGAAATTGGCAAGGTAAAGTTAGCACTTTGTATTTTAAACCCGAACTAGCAGAAGGAAATTGCTGCATCTCAAAGCTATTTCCTTCGCCTTCTAGCTGATGAAGGGTTTGACGCACGATCGAGTTTAAACCATCACAACCCACCAAGAGAATAGGAGTAAAGGATAATCGATCCTTGTCTTGAGACTGAGTAATAATTTCTAATTGCTCTTTTTTGTGTCTAATTTCTACACATTTAGTGTTAAATAATACTTGAATTGAGTCTTGCCAATGTTGCTCGATTTCTTGGTAGAACAAGTTGACAAAAGATGCTCTCGGCAACCAGTAGGCTGTTTTACGATTAGGGTCGGCAATGGGTAGCTTAATAGTTTTTCGCTTACCGTCTTTTTGAATAATAGTAAAGTAAAATTCGGTATTGGGAACGCTTAGATCGGCTAATTTTGTCGTTATTCCCATTAGATCGGTGAATTTTTGTCCTCTACCATCTATTTGATAACTAAAAGATTTATCTGGTTCATAATAATCTGCTGATGGTCTTTTTTCCAGAACAGTAATATCTTTCCAGCCTCTTTTAGCTAACATTAAAGCTGTTCCTAAACCCGCTGGTCCTCCCCCAATAATGACAACATTTTCCATGATCTGTTCAAAAATGTTTAATGTTTAATGAATGTTCAATTTATCCCCAGATAGACTCAAACTTGTAGGTGTATGTTTTTAATAAAGTGGTGATTATCTAATATCATTTCAACGAAAGAATCAGCTTTTTCTCCCTTGTCCCCCTTGTCCTCCTTGTCCTCCTTGTCCTCCTCTGCTCCCCTGCCCATCTCAACCATCAAATCTAAAAATCAAACCCTATCCCACTTTACCAATTCTGCTGCGATCGCCAAAAGTATAATTACACTCAAAAGTAATAAACCACTGACAAACAAAGCGGAACGGTGATTATCTAAAGCATAAGCCATTTCTAGGGCAATATTAGCGGTCAGAGTACGGACAGGAGCAAAAATACTATCAGGAGTTTGCACTACATTACCACATACCATCAACACTGCCATGGTTTCACCGATCGCTCTGCCTATTTCTAAAATCATTCCTGTAAAAAGTCCCGACTTAGAAGCAGGAAGTATAATCTGCCAAATTGTCCCCCAGGAAGATAAACCCATCGCTGCTGCACCCAATAAATATGCTTGAGGAACTTCAGCAAAGGTGGCATCGGCAACTAAGGCAATGGTAGGCAAAATCATTAAAGTCAAAATAAGAATTCCTGCCAATAAACTCGTCCCTGGGGGATGAAGTTGATTAATGAGAGGGACTAACACCACTAAACCCCAAAAGCCATATACTACGGAAGGAATCCCTGCCAACAGTTCAATTAAACGACGATAACCACTAGCGATCGCTTTAGGAGCATAATACTGACAAAAAAGTGCTGAAATAATCCCCAAAGGAGTAGCTAGCAATACCGCACCAGTGGCAGTAAAAAGTGTTCCCCAGATCATCGGTACTAAATTATAGGATTGTTGACTAGGACTCCAGGTTTTATCAGTCAAAAAAGCCTTAATTCCTACTGATTGCAATATAGGTAAAGCTTCTCTGAGTAAAAAGCCCAAAATCAAGACCATAATCGCACCAGCGATCGCAGCTATAATTCTTAGTATCCAAATTAAAACTAAATCTTTATGGTTTTTGCACCAACTTATTAGGGGAGATAGGGACAAAATTTTGGGCTTCCACAAGGTCATGAACTTTTTCTGATTGGGCAAATTCAATAAATTCTTTAGTCAATCCTGAAGGTGTTTCTTTTGTTACCAAGGTTAAAGGACGAGATAAAGGAAAACTACCATTTTGTACAGTTTCGGTACTAGCTTCTATCCCTCCCACTGATAACAATTGCAGAGGTACACCTGCACTAATATCTCTTTCTGCTGCCCCAATAGAAACATAACCAATGGCGTTTTTATTTCCTGCAACAGTTTTAATGCCCTGTTGATTATCTCCAATAATCACATCGGCTTGAATTTGAGAATTTTCTAACTCAAAGTATTTTAAAAATAGCTCTAACGTAGAACGCCCTTCTGCTTTATTCACTACAGTTATAGGTGCATCTGCTCCCCCTACTTCTTGCCAGTTATCAATCTTCCCTGTGTAGATATCTACTATCTGTCGATCATTAAGGCTTTGAACGGGGTTACTACTTTCTAAGATAATCCCAATCCCATCTTGAGCGATCGCAAAGCTTTTAAACTTATCGGTTTCAGAATCTTTTAATGCCCGAGAAATCATCCCAATATCAGCTAAACTTTGGGCTGCATCAGCCAAACCACGAGAAGACCCCCCCGTCTGTACATCAATTCTGACCTCTGGGTTTTCTGCTTCAAATTTTTTGGCAATTTCACTAACTAAAGGTGCAACTGTACTTGAACCAGTTAAGGTTAATTTCTGCGATTCTAGGTTAGCAGAATTCTGGCTACACGCTGTTAGTCCTAATCCCACAGATAAACTAAAAACCAATAAACTTAAAAACTTTTTTGCCATTTGATTTGAAGCTTGTTAATGTTCTCTTAACTACTAATTAAACCTTTCTTTACTTAATTGTTTCTGAGAAATTAAGAATAAATTTATACTAAGGTTATTAGTCATTAGTTATTTAAGAGCTATATACTGCGATCGCTGTACCAGTTAAAAGATTACTAATACTGATGGCAATTCTGTTGGTAAGAAAAAAAGAATTTTGTTGTGTTGGGTAAGAGTTTAAAAAACTTACCCAACGTCAGAATTACTGGCTATTGATTTCGTTCGATTAGAGTATCAACCTTATTTTCGATTGTCATTAATCTTCTCAAGATAGTAGGCTGATTTTCCTCAGTCTTAATCAGAATTTTCGTTAAACCAGATTGAGTTTCAGCAATACCCTTTTGTATTTCTCTCAGTTCTCTCATCTGCTGTTGATGTTCTTCTCTCTCTTCCTCTCTTTTGAGACGATCCGCATCCATCTGTCGAATCATAGTTTGAGTAGCCTGATTTAAAGCCTGGATATTGCGCTCGTTTTCTTCGATACGTAAGGATAACCTTTCAATTCTGATAGCGGTAACTTCGTCTCTTCTGGCGGTTAATTCATCTCTTTCGGCTATTCTTTCGATAATAGCCTCAATTCTGTCTAGGCGATCGCTATTATTTCCGTATTGATTGGTCATTGGTATACTGTGAATAGGTTTTTAATTAACTAGGGAAGCTTTTAGATGTCCAGTCGGGAAGCTTCCTTTTCAATTGTATTGTCTCACGAAGCCTAAGGGATTCTTGGCAATATCTGTTTCAAATCGCACCCATAGTTAATTAAATAATAAATTTATACTATTGTTCTTAGTCATTAGTTATTTAAGAGCTATATACTGCGATCGCTGTACCAGTTAAAATTAGACCACAACCCAAAATCATAGACAGTGTTATTACTTCACTCAATACAATTGCTCCCCAAACCATAGCAAACAAAGGAATGAGATAGGCAACAGTTAAAGCTCTACCAGCACCAATATTACTAATCAAGCGAAAATAAAGAATGTAGGCAAAAGCGGTAGAAAGAAAAGCCAAAGCTAAAACTACTGAGATTACTGATACTGATGGCAATTCTGTCGGTAAGAAAAAGGGCGTTATGGGCAATAAAACTGCTGCTGCACTTAATTGACTGCCTGTAGCAATTACTATGGGGGAGACTTTAGATAACTTTTGTTTAGTATAAGGAGCAGCGATTGCATACATCAAGGAGGCGAAAAGTCCAGCAAGTACTGCCCAAATGAAAGACTGAGTAATAGGGATATTAGTCCAACCAACCAGCACTGTTACACCAGCAAAACCGAGGACTAAGCCAAAAAATCGGCTGAATGTTAACTTTTCTCCTAACCAGACAGAAGCAATTGCCGTACCAAAAAGAGGGGCTGTAGCATTAAGGATTGCCGTAAATCCCGCAGGTAAAGATAAGGAAGCGAAGGCAAATAACAAAAAAGGAATTGCTGAGTTGATACAACCAACCACAAACAACGGAAGTAGCTGTCTGCGAATTTCTGCGATTCGATTTAAGCGAATTGATAAGAGTAATAAAGCCAAACCTGCTAGTAGTACTCTTAATTCAATCAATAAAACTGGCCCTAAAACAGGGGCAGCAATCCGCATAAAGAGAAAAGAAGCACCCCAAACCGCAGCCAATAAAAGTAATTCTAGTAAATCAGAGATTCTCATAAATTTTTTAATGCTAACGTTTGTTTGGCTTTTAGGCTAATCCCAGCACAGTTTAAAGATGAGGCTCAATTCTATCGGATTGTTGCTGTCAAATTCTATTATTTTGCAATTTAATCTTGCACTTTTGTGTAAAGCAAGCTTGACATAAAGTAAATTAAGCTTTACTCTTAGGGTAAGGGCTAAAGAACAGTTATGTTTATATAGATAAGTCTGTTCGCCTGTAATGAAAAATCGACTACGTATTCTTAGAGTTGAGCGTAATTGGTCACAAGCAGAGTTAGCAAAACGTTTGGGTGTAAGTCGTCAAACTATTAATGCGCTGGAAGTAGGTAAGTACGATCCTAGTTTGCCTTTGGCTTTCAAAATTGCTCAACTATTTAACACTTCGATCGAAACTATTTTCTTTACGGAGGAAAAAAGTATGTTTGCCCAGTCATCCTATTCATCATTATTGGATAATCCTTTTCTTAGATTTACGCCTAGTGCTGTTGAGGTTATTCAGCTTGCTCAACATGAATCCCGTCGCTTAGGGCATAACTTTGTGGGTACAGAACAAATTCTGATTGGATTAATAGCTGAAGATAAGGGCATTGCTGCCCAAACTCTCAAGTCTTTTGGCATTTCCCAAAAAGTTGTCCAAACAGAAGTACAAAGAATTATCGGTCGTGGGGCAGGAAATATTTCTCTAGGGATACCTTTTACTGCTAAAGCGGTTCAACTTCTCAAGAATGCAGAAGAAGAGTCTAAAGCTCTTGGTCATTATCATATTGACACAGAAAATTTCTTACTGGGTTTGCTTCGGTTAACAGAAGGAGTGGCAATTGAGGTTTTAAAAAAATTAAATATCGATATTGATAAACTGAGAACCCAGTTACTAAAAGTTGCTCCACGAGGTTCTGAGACAATGATTGCTAAGGCTATTCAGGAAAAGATCAACAAGTCTTCTGCCAATGCTATGACTAGTGAATATCTAGAAGAAGCAACGCCCGATTTTACTGCTAGCGAAGTAAGTACTCGTTTTAGCGTTCGGTTGTTTACCTGGGTTGAACCTCGTAAGTTAGGTTATGTAGTTGGTTCTACCACAGGATATCAACTTGCTGATGGGGAAATACTTACCCCGCAAATCTCTTTTATCCTACAAGAAAGACTTAAACGTATTCCTCGCACCTATCCCGAAGTTTTACCCGATTTGGTTGTAGAAGTTAAATCTGCTTTTGAGAGACGATCGACTTTAGAGGATAAAATTAAATTGTTTTTACAACAAGAAACTAAAGTAGGATTATTGATCGATCCAGATCAGCAAACCGTAACTATCTATCGTCCTGGTATAGAAGCAGAAGTAATAGAAAACGGAGAAATTCTCACTGTTCCAGAATTACTTCCTGATTGGGAACTTCCTCTTTCAGAATTGTGGATTCCTTTGTTGGATTAAAATAAGCTAATCCACGCCAAAATTGCATATCGTACCAAATCCGATTACCAACTGTTCGATTGGATATGTTCTCTAGCCGAGAGCATCCCTCAACCTCAAAGTATACTTTTCTTAATTCAGCTAAAATTTTTCCGACTTCTGACTTCTGACTCCTTCGGTGCGCGTTCCTGTCTTGGTCAGCGTTCCCTTGCGCCTGACGGCGACGCGGGTTCTGACCGCTTTGCGGATTGAAAATTCCGCAGTGAAGCAGTCCGTTGGGCGGTTTCCCAAGGGGCTGTGGGCGGAACCTGCGTCCGCCCTTTATAAGCCCCGTCGACTTGAAGGAACTGCTGAACCCTTTAGGGGGTCGCACCGCTCCTGACTTCTGACTTCTGACTTCTGACTTCTGACTTCTGACTTCTGACCTAATCTAAATCTTTTCTTCTGTCACCAAAGTACAATTAATCCAAGCACCTTTATCATTGTAACTACGAATAATTCTCTGACGCAGATTTGGTTGTAATAACCAACCTATTTCTAACACAAAAGGTTGATCTGATTTGATTTCTTCGGGGCAATTACAGGATGCACCATCAGGTAGAAGTAAAATTTGGATTGGTAAACTACTTTCTCTAAACAGAAGTCTTGAACCATCAATTTTGGCACAAGAAGTAATTATCCGATTACCAAAATATAAGTTCTGTTCAATAGTATTGTTATATTTATATTCTATTTTCAGATGGGTAGAATAAGTATCTGGAGTTCTCAAATCTGGATAGACAGTAACAGCTTGTCCCTGCCATTCTCCTATTAGCTGTTCTATAGTAAGAACTGGTCTTTCTGGGGTATTACTTTGGGGGGATTTTTCTCGAATTAAGACTATTCGATCGATTTTCTTTCCATCATATAGTTGTACTATTCGTAAACGTCGATCGCCCTCAATCAAACCAAATTCACCACCAAACTGACCATAAGGCGACCATTGAGTTGAACCCTGAGAAAAAGCACCATTTTCAAAAAATAGGATAGTCCTATTTAAGTTTTGATAGTCTAACACTATATCGCGGGGTGGTTCATTAGGAGGAAGATAGCGAACTACTTGATGAACTGCTTTGTTATTGTCTCTTCCCTCTAAGGTAACTATGCTAGGAGTATCTTCTGTTACTTCTCCTTCAGGAGAAATTCGTGTAAAAGAGCCATGCCATTCACCCAAATTTTTCAGAAAACAGTCCCACTGAGAAAGCATATATTGGTTCTTTATAAAAACATCAACTATCTATTATCCTCGATTACTGCTTATTTTTTTCTGGTAATTGCTGTAGGGTATTACCTTGCTGCCAAAAAGCAAATTTATAGATAATATTTCCCTGTTCTGTTATCTCCAGAATGGCATCAAACTCTTTCAAATATTTGTCTAAATATTTTTTCGCTTCTACACTAGATATTTTAGCCTCTTTAGCAAAATCAAGAACAGTAATTGAACCATTTCTTTCTTCAACTAGATGCAACAAATGTGAGCGAATTTGATTGTCTTTTTGTTGCTGATTCTGCTTAGATAAACTCCAGAGTAGCCAACCACCAGAGATAGTTAGAGGCAATCCCAAAACTAAAGTAATCAAGGCATCTTCTCTACTTTCTTGGCTTTGTTCTGGCTCAATAAAAGTAATAATTGAAATTAGTAAACAAATAGATCCTAAGCTTAACAAACAGCTAGCAGCTATTTTTTTGAGTAGTTTCATATCAATTAGAAATTAGTTAATACTTTGTCAATTGATATCTATATATGATTTCCTAAAAGCTAGACAAAACTAGCATTTATTAGATATCAAAATTACTCTTCTTTTTCTTCGATCGCTTTAACTAGATTACAACTCTACTTTCTACCATGGTTTATCATCTATGGGTATTATAGAAAACTACCCTAATAGAAGATAAACTTTACTATTTTATTGTTAGATAATTTCCTTTAAATATTGTAACATTAATTATCGACCATTAATCAGAGATACAGTAGTTGATTTTTAGTCATAGTATATAAGACATAAATGTTATTATATAACTCTTTTTTTTATGATTATTTTCCTAGCAAAAATAGGAGAGTTAGTATAAATGAATTAAATAGAGCATTTAGCAAAACGTCCCTAATTTGAGCAATTTTGAAATCGATCAATTCAATAGTCAAATTGCATAACTCTCAGCTTTACAATTTCTGTAAAATATGAAAATTATTCGTCTTCTCCTCAAAAACTCGTGGCAGATTTTTCTTCTTGGTGCGATTGCGAGTATTATTACTGGTGCTAGTAGTGCGGGTTTAATTGCTGTAATTAACTATATTTTGCAAAATCTAGAACAAACTACTGCTGGTATAGTTGGGAGTTTTATTGGTTTATGTCTATTGTTGATGGTCTCATCAGCTAGTTCTTGGATATTACTAAGTCGTTTATCTCAAGATATTATTTACGATCTGCGTTTAGAAATCACTCAAAATATTTTTGCTTGTCCTCTCAGACAATTAGAAATTATTGGTGCGCCCAAATTATTAGCTACATTGACGGCAGATATTAATACTATTGCTAATTCTTCTGCTGCTATTTCTGCTCTTGGTGTTAGTATCGCTTTAGTCTTAGGTTGCTTAGTTTATTTGTGTTGGTTATCTTTACCAGTATTTTTAATTTTCTTATTTTTTATCATCCTGGGTATTTTGAGTTACCAATTTTTAGCAAGTAAAGGGCTTAAATGGTTTAAAATAGCTCGTGAAACCCAAGATGATTTATTCCAACATTTTCAAACTGTTACTCAAGGGACTAAAGAACTTAAATTACATCGACAACGAAGACAAACTTTTTTTCAAGAAGATTTAAAAGTAACAGCATCAGCTTTACGTTTTCGTTGGATGAAAGCAATGACTATTTATGCGATCGCTAATGGATATGGATTAGTATTATTCTTTATTCCTTTAGGATTGATGCTGTTGTTTTTAACTAAGATTATGACTATTTCAACGGCAGTTTTATCTGGTTATACCGTGACTCTTTTGTATATGATTACTCCCTTACGGGGCATTTTGAACCAGGGTAATCGCATCAAACGGATAGAGAAAAAAATGGGACAATAATGTATTTATTCCCATGAGGAAAGAGTCCCTAAAAGAATCGATAGAAAAGCATTTTGGCAAGATACCAGACCAGAGAGTTGTGACT
>JASJDI010000201.1 GCA_030065155.1 Xenococcaceae cyanobacterium MO_188.B29 | reverse complement strand
AAGGCTCTTTTTGCTGCACAAGCTGAAGGTGGAGATATGCGCGGTCAGCAATCAGCAGCTTTATTGGTTTTATCCAGTCAATATAGCGATAAAATCATCAATAAGCAGTTATTTAATCTGCGAATAGATGATAGTAAAGAACCCCTGCAAGATTTAGAAAGTTTATTGAAAAAAGCTAAAATTAGGCTTCATCTACAAACAGCAGTTAATCTTCTTTTAGATTCGTCGGCAGACGAGGGAAAGTTTGAGTTAGCAGCCCAAGAATTTAGTAAAGCAACTGAGTTTATACTCAATGTAGCCGACAACCCAGAAGATATGTTTTGGTACGCTATTACTTTAGCTTCTGTTGGACGAGTCGAAGACGCACAATCAATATTGAAGGAGCTTTTTACAGTGAATCCAAACTGGAAAGAATTAATACCTCGATTGATTAAAGTAGGACTTGTATCTGACAAAGAAAAAGCGATCGATCAATTGTTAGAGCAAATTTAAATTATTATAAGTTTATTCTGAACTCCTGAACTTCTGAACTTCTGAACTCCTGAATTCTGAACTCCTGAATTCTGAACTCCTGTAAATTCCTATGCCTGTTGCTTCTACTTCTAATCCTCAGTTTTATCCACCCAAGCTCAATCCTGTCTTTACTCGTTTAGTTCAGAGTATTTCTCCTCTAGTTGCTTACTATGCCTATCAAGTGGAATTAGTAGTTGCAGCAGAAGACATAGCCAAAATCAAAACTATAGAAGATCACCGAATTGTTTATCTACCAAATCATCCGACTCTTGATGATGGAATAGTTCTATTTATGCTGTCTGCTCGTTTAGGACAATTATTTCACTATATTGTGGCTAAAGAAGCTTTTAAAGGCTTAATGGGGAAATTTTTGCAGAGTATTGGGGCTTATTCTATCAAAAGAGGTTTAGGCGATCGCGCTAGTATTAGTCAAACTCTTGAGCTACTCCAACAACCAAAATCCCGCGTGGTAATTTTTCCTGAAGGTGGTTGCTCCTATAAAAATGATACTGTAATGCCTTTTCGTTCGGGGGCAATTCAATTACCCTTCAGTGCTATGAATCAATTGGTGAAAAAAGAAGGATATCTTCCCGATTTATATTTAGTACCAGTCGGTCTTAAGTATAGTTACACCAGACAGATGAACTGGGTAATTGAGAAAAGTTTATCTCAACTGGAAGAAGCCTTATATATTCAAGTAAACACTAGAGAATTCTATCCTCGTTTAAGATCGATCGCTGAAAAAATCTTAATTAATCTTGAGAGAGAATACGGTGTAAAAGCAACTAAAGGAGATTGGAATCAAAGAATTGAACAACTTAAAGATCTTGTTCTTTATAAATGTGAACAACAATTACAATTAACCCCTAAAGAACATATACCAGCAAGAGAGCGAGTTTACAAAATTCAATCGATTATTGATTCTACCGATAAAGAATTAACCAAAGAAGAAGAACAAACCTATCAAACTTTATATCGTTCTGCTTTTCGCTTACTTAACTTTGATGCTATTTACGATGGTTATGTAGCAGAAAACCCAACCCCAGAGCGTTTTCTCGATACTTTAACTACTCTAGAACGCGAAGTTTTCAAAATAGAACATCCATCAATCAAAGGACGACGTAAAGCTTTTATCTCTCTTGGTGAACCAATTAACCTTAAAGATTATTTTTCTGCCTATCAGGAGGATAAAACAGCTACAGTAGATAGTCTAGCAGTAAGAATTCAGCAAACTGTGCAAAAGAATGTAGATAAACTCGCTTGATTAGAGTTGTAAATAATAAATTACTCTTAGTAGTTAACTAAATTTGATTTTTTTGTTCTGGGATCTATAGGTCTAGCTACTATAATACCTGTAGAGTTTTGAATACGATTTACATAGTTATGAAGATCGGGAGCAATTGTTACTTGACCAATAGGCGAAGCATGAATTAAGCCAACAGTATTATCAGAATTATAATAAACTAATCCAGTATGAGTAACATCAAGACCAGAAATATTAGTAGTAATACCAATAATATCTCCTGGTTTTAGCTGATTGTAGACATTGCTAATCTTTTTTTTCGGAATATAGTTGGTTGGTATGCTTTGATTGGCAAGGTTTGCTTCCATCTCGACTATACATTGATAATTAGTATCATCTTTGCTCATGCGAGGATATCTATTACGATGTTTACTCATAAAGTCAAGCTTTTTTATCTGAGATGTACCACCAATAGAAATAGAAATGTCTTCAAGATTTTTTCTTCTTTGATTATCAAAAATCCACTCGGAGAAATAATGTAATCGACTACAGTAACCATTTAAGTTACCGTTCCAATATCTTCGATCGATAATATTTTTTTCAAAAGCTTGGTAACTGTAATCTTGCAAAGCAATACTACGAGATAATGCTAATACAGTTTCCACAAATAATACGCAGTCAAACTCTCTAAAAGAGATTACTAAAGTTTCCCGCTCGTATCGATCTAATAATCCTGCTTTGTATTTAGCACCGAGAAAACTTTCAGCAATAACTTGAATAATTTCTCCTATAGATCTACTTGATAATTGATGATTGATTGAATTTTGAACTATCTGGTGAAATATTTTTTGCTCGTCTGCATTTTGCTCTAGTTTTTTGTGGGAATTTTTAATGGCTATTTTCGTTGGTGATACCTCAGAAATATTCGCGTAGTCTATTGTATTTTGTAGTTTATTATGGAGAGGATTTTTGAGTATTATAAAATGATTGCTGAGATCAAATGTGCGAGAACTTTTTAGCTTAGTTTCGACTTGAGAGGTACTTCTATTTAACACATAATGATTGGAAAATAATAGTAAAAACAGCAAAACTAATTTCATTTCCCCTCGCCAATTCACACAAATAACTAATAATTATAGATTTACTGCATTAGAAAAACTAAAAACTAACTTGCCAAATCTGAAACAACTCACCAGTAGAAGTTTTGACAATTTTACCTCCAGCTTGACGTACGAGACTGCGCCACTCACTCAACGGCGTTAGTAACACTTCTGCACCCAGATAGGTTTCCAAAATCGCCCAATCTTCAGCAAGAGGACTTTCAGGGTCGATAACATCAAAAATAAAGCTGTTTCCAGGTTTTAAAACACGCTTAACTTCATCTATAACTCGCTCCCAGTAATGAAGAGGATAGTAACAACTCCAACCTGTAGCAATTACCCCATCAAATTGATTATCTTCGTAAGCTAATAGATGACCCGCACCTAATTTTACTCCGCGAAACAGTTTGGAATTTAGTTGGGGACTCCGACTCATTAGGATGTTCCGTGCTACGGTACTAACTTCCTGTCCATAGAAAAAAGCATCCCACTCGTACCAAGGATAGATTAAAAAACTTAAACCACAACCAATATCTAGCCAAGCTTGCTTTTTCTTAGGAGTTTTCAATTCCCAAAATTTAGAAGCAACACGGTCTTGCAGACTTCCCAACTGCCACTCATCAAAAATAGAAAGACCTTCTACTTCTGTAGGTAAGTCAAACTTTTCTTGACGGTATTCACGCTCAAATCTCTGTGTCGTATTGGCAATTGCAATTTGCCAGTCTTCGCCAAAATCTGGTAGACGAGAGTAGGAAGAGCCTGAATTTTGCCGTTCTTGATCTGATTTGCGCTTTGCCAATGGGTTCGATCCTCGATCGCTTGGTTTAAAACTATTCTATTCTTTTTCTCCCTAACTCTTACGCTACATTGCAATAAATAGTCCAGTGACTCCCTACTCCCTACTTAAATAGAGTGAGTGCAAAATTTATTTCTGGCACACACTCTAAGTGACTTCCTTTTAACTCTTGCTAAAATAGCTTTGTCCTTGGGTAACAATTAAAATGGCAAGAACTTCAGCTTTACTGCGGGATGGAACAATTCTTAACGATCGCTATCGGATTATTAGACAAATAGGTAGGGGGGGATTTGGCAGAACTTATTTAGCAGAAGATACTCAACGCTATCGAGAAAAATGTGTCCTCAAAGAATTTGCCCCGCAAGTAGAAAGCGATCGATCTTTACGTAAAGCAGAAGAACTATTTGCCAGAGAAGCAGGTATTCTCTACAAACTCAAACACGATCAAATTCCTCGCTTTGAAGCTTTACTAAAAACAAGAGTAGATGGCAAAGATTGCCTATTTTTAGTTCAAGAATATATCGATGGTGATAGTTATTGGGATTTGCTCAAACGAGGAGGAAAATTTAGTGAGGAAGAAATAACTAAGCTCTTAGCTGAACTTCTTCCTGTATTAAGTTATATTCATCAGGAAAACTTAATTCATCGGGACATATCGCCAGATAATTTAATTAAACGTCATAGCGATGGTAAACCAGTACTAATCGATTTTGGGTGTGTCAAAATAGCTGCCAATGCAGTTTCTCAATCAACGGGACAGTATATTACCCTAATTGGCAAAAAAGGCTATGCTCCAGAAGAACAAATGGGCAGAGGAAAAGCTATTCCTAGTAGCGATCTCTATTCTTTAGCAGCCACAATTGTAGTTTTGCTGACAGGGAAACAACCTGATGATATCTACAATAGCCACAAAGGTAGTTGGCATTGGCGATCCCACGCTAAGGTTAGTTCTGAGTTAGCTAAAATCTTGGATAAGATGCTATCTTACCATCCCCGCGATCGCTACCCTTCAGCTGAAAAAGTTAGTCAAGTACTAACAGCACAATCTAACTCCTTTGCTAGTAATCTTATTTCCCGCTTACGTACTCTAGTAGTTGCCCCAGGAGATTCCCACGCAAATTCTAATTCTAAAGAAATAGTTAAACCTGTAGTTGCTCAAGCCAACAGCAATATTTCTCGGTTAAATACTCAACCTTTCTCGGCTCAGATCAGTAAGTTTGTCTCTAACGGGAGCGATCGACCAAAATTAAAACGATTTGGCTTGATTTTACTAGGAGTTATCTTTGTACCTGGTATTCTTTCTTTTACTTTTATCAATAATCTATTTAATCTCTCTAATTCATTTTCTTTTAAATCAAAGGATAATACTTATTTGTTACAAAAAGAGCAAAATAAACAAAAAGAAATTTATCAACGAATTGAAGCTTTAAACTTAAATCCGAGCACTTTCTACAATCAAGTGGATAGGCTATTTTATCAAAAGTATCCTAATTTAAAAGGGGTACAACTTACTGAAGACTTAAAACATCGTCAGTATCGAGAGAAATGGTATGAAATTGCCAATCAATTATTAGACAAAAGAGAATAACTAATCTGAGTCAAAATTACGTCTTAATAAGAAAAGCCATAAGCTCAGTTTATTCGATGAATGTATCAATCCCTACAAGAACCTTACAAAAAGTTATTTTTTGCCAGCAAAAAAAATCTCTAGTAAAAAAGCCACCAAAATCGAATATTTACTCATATGGTATTGTATGATTGATACATCAAATGTAATTGAAACTACAGTCAATGTCTACTTAAGAAGATAACAATGCTCGATTTTGCGCTGACAGCAATTCTTTAATTCCCTGTTCTGCCAAGTCCAACATTAAATTTAGCTGATAGCGATTAAAACTACGCGATTCAGCTGTTCCTTGAACCTCAATTAATTCTAGATTACTGTTCATGATGACATTAAAATCAACATCAGCTTTTACATCTTCGGTATAATTTAAATCGAGAAAAGCCTCTCCTTCAATCAGTCCTACAGAAACTGCTGCAATAGCAGTAATCAAGGGAGATTTTTCTATCTCCCCTCTAGTAACTAGCTTTTCTATAGCAGAAGCTAAAGCAACATAGCTACCCGTAATGGCAGCAGTGCGAGTACCTGCATCAGCCTGAAGAACATCAGTATCAATATTGATAGTTCTTTCTCCAATCAAAGTAAGGTCTAATGCTGCCCTTAAACTTCGGCCAATTAATCTTTGGATTTCTTGAGTGCGACCAGATAACTTCATGAGTTCTCGTGGTTGTCTCGGTACAGTAGCATTTGGTAGCATACGGTACTCAGCAGTCAGCCAACCTGTACCACTACCAACTAGGAATTTCGGTACTCCTGGCTCAATGCTGATAGTACAAAGAACTTTGGTATTACCAGAGATAGATAATACGGATGATAAAGGTAAGCTAGTAAAATCTTGCTGGAAACAATGAGGACGAAGTTGGTTAGGTAGACGACCATCTGGGCGTTGCCAAGACATAATTCACCTTCTCAATGTCAATTAATAAATGAATAAGTTTATATCTTGTTTATTGTCAATAACTACTCTAAGATTAATACTTTGCACACAATAAAAACACTATTAACGAAATAATATAGCTTGAATCAATGTCTAGCTTTCAAGCACCATCTCAAAAATACGGAATATTCGCAGCAATTACAGTTTTAATAATAGGTCCAGCCATAACAGTTTTCCAGGATGGATTTAGAGCTTTTCGAGAGCTATCTTTCTGGTTCGGTCTTTATGGCTGGTTAGCTGCAGGGATTGTTGTAGGCTACTTAGTCTACTTAGCATTTTATCTCTTTGGTTTAATCAAATCAGACTCGTCGAAAATTAATGACGAAGAAAAAACCCTCGATGCTCAAACCCAAATTTCCGCTGGTAAACTACCAGCTTGGGAAATGGGAGATTTGCCAGTACCACCCAAATTTAATTTACGTAGTGCTATCGGCATCATAGGTCCTGGAGCGATTTTACTAGGAACATCTATAGGTAGTGGCGAATGGCTACTAGGTCCTGCAGTAACTTCTGAGTACGGAGGTTTTTTGTTATGGCTAGTTCCTGTCTCGATAATTCTTCAAGTAATTATTAATACAGAGTTCATCCGCTACACTATGTACACTGGTGAGCCAATTTACACTGGTTTCATGCGTACTCGTCCTGGACCTCAATTCTGGGGAGTTTTTTACATTATTGCAGCCTTTCTTCAGCTTGGTTGGCCTGGGTGGGCATCAGCAGCAGCTACTGCGCTAACAGCTTTGTATATTGGCGGTTTTCCCACTAGTGAACACGCATACCTAATCAAAATATTTGGTTTTATCTGGTTTATTTCCACCACTGTAATTGTTATTTTCGGTGAAAAAATCGAGCAGACAATAGAGTTAATTCAATGGTTTTTTATCGCTGCAATTTTGCTGTTCCTGATTTTCGTAGCTGCTGCTTTTACTTCTCCTGCTACTTGGAGTGCAGCCACTAGAGGGATAACTTATTTTGGGGTACTTCCTCCAGGGCTTGATTGGGTAATTATTAGTGCCTTTATTGCCGATGCTGGTGCTGGTGGAGTAATCAATGGCACCATTGGTAACTGGTTTCGAGATAAAGGGTTTGCCATGGGCAAAACAGTGGGTTACATTCCCGCCATTATTGGTGGAAGAAAAATATCTTTAACCAAAACAGGGAAAATTTTCCCTTTAACTGCAGAAAACAAAAAAAGCTGGCGAGAATGGTGGAAGTTTGTCAGTGCTGACCAGTATGGGATTTGGGCAATAGGTTGTTTTTTAGGCATGATGTTGCCTGCTTTAATAACTCTTGAATTTGTTCCCTATGGTACTAAGTTCAACAATGAGTTTGGTATAGCTGTGTATCAGGCTCAATACATGTCATTGGCAACAGGAAATCATATCTTTTGGCTAATAATTCTGCTGATTGGCTTTTGGATTCTCTATAGTACTCAGCTTGGAGTAACAGATGCTTTTGTCAGGATGGTAACAGACATTATTTGGTCTGGAAGCAGCCGTATTCGCGAATGGCGCGGTGGTGACATTCGTTTTGTCTATTATGGTGTACTAGCCTTATTTACTCTCTGGGGTTTATTTATTTTACTTCTGGATGTTAAACCATTACTGCTTATTCTCATTGGAGCCAATATTGCAGGACTTAATTTTTCCTTCCTAGGGATACATATTTTATATATCAACCGTAAGTTTTTACCTGTGGAATTAAGACCACCTCTGTGGAGAGAAGTCGTGGTTTTACTAGGAGTATTCTTTTATGGCTTTTTCTTTATTAGAGCTTTACCAGCACTAATCCAGCAATTATCTTCCCTCGGCTAATTTAAAAAATAACGATATTTCTTTTACTCAAAAAAAATGAATATCAAAACAATGAATAAGTATGAAAAACAACTACCAGAGAATATTCAGAAAAAGAAATGTCCTCAATGTGGTTTTAAAAATAATCTGAGTACCATTTACTGTCAGAACTGTGAATACCGCCTTGTTCCTGTATATAAGCCATCTCAAAACTTCTTAACTATTCCTTGGTCAATAGTTCCTCTATTTTTGCTACTTTTGTTGAGTGGAGGACTCATTTTGGTTTGGCGCAAAAATGCAGTTTCTCTCAAACAAGCTAGCATTGAAAATTTTATAGTTACTTCTCGTCCTCAAGAGCTAACTTTTCAGAATACCAAGGCTGATTCTGATTCTTATCTAAAATTCTATAACTCTATGGAAGACGTGAGAAATGTTCCTCAGGGGGTTTTTTTCTACGGAGGTGCTATTGCTTCGGCTGGTTTACGTTCTAACAGCATAGTTAATGAGATGGCCAAAGCTCAACCTCAATTTCATTTATCTTATATCGATCCTTTAAATTCTCCTCCTGATTCAGAGATGGGGATCAAAATGGTAATTGATGGACAATTGAGCTTTTCTCAATCTTTCCGACCGCTTAAACAGTATGAATATGATTTAGCTAATTCTCGTGGTTTTAAGCTAAGACAAGTTCCAGTAGCTATTAGTGGCATAGCTTTCTATACTAATTTAAATATTAAAGTACCTGGTATATCTCTTGCTCAGGTAGAAAAAATCTACACTGGGAAGTTAACTAATTGGCAACAATTGGGAGGACCAGATTTACCGATTATTCCAGTAAGTCAAACTCCTGATGCCAAAGCTTCCAGTAGTTTTCTCTTGCAAGGAATGCTCGAAGGATCAAAACGTTTTGGTCCTAATGTGCAAGTAGTTCGTAATACTACCTCTGCTATTCGTAAAGTAGCATCGACTCCAGGAGCTATTGGTTACGGAGCACAGCCTTTAGTAGTTGGTCAGCGCACTATTAGACTAATAGGTTTGTCCAAAGGAAATTCCACAAGGTATGTACAACCGATGACGGCTTTTGGCGCAGTCAA
Source organism: Xenococcaceae cyanobacterium MO_188.B29 (assembly GCA_030065155.1). Taxonomy (GTDB): domain Bacteria; phylum Cyanobacteriota; class Cyanobacteriia; order Cyanobacteriales; family Xenococcaceae; genus JASJDJ01. The sequence goes on along the minus strand of JASJDI010000201.1, from coordinate 4,334 downwards.
CAAACAAGCATTACTTGATGGTAGTTATCCTTTGATTCGGCGCATATTTATTATTTTTCGTGAAGATGGACATCTAGATGAATTGGCAGGTAAGGCTTATGTTGATTTGCTGCTGTCTACAGAAGGTCAGCGTTTAATTGAGGAAGTTGGCTATTTACCTATTCGTATCATTGAAAATATTAGTTTTTAGAATAAAGAGAAGTTATAGGAGTAGAGGCAAGGCAATGCCTTGACCCTACTTCAGGAAATTCTTTATTTATATAAAGGTTGAATCCATAACCATTCTTGAGCTAATCCTTCTGCAAGAGAAACCTCTGGTTTATACCCTAGAATTTTTTTTGCTTTAGAAATATCTGCACTGGTATGACGCGCATCACCTCTAGCTCGATCGATATAATTTTTTTGTAAAGGTTTACCCATAATTTTCTCCATAGTGGTGAGAACATCTGCAAGGACAACTCGACAACCTCCACCAATATTAAAGACTTCACCGATGGCTTCGGGAACTTCTCCTGCTAAGAGGTTGGCAGCAACAATATCACTCACAAAAGTAAAGTCTCTAGTTTGTTGCCCATCACCATAGATAGAAATTGGCTCATCAATGATCGCAGCTTTAAAAAATTTATGAAATGCCATATCTGGACGCTGACGAGGACCATAAACCGTAAAATAACGTAAAGCAGTTACGGGAACTCCAAAATTTTGCAGATATAGCCAACACATACGCTCTGCTGCTAGTTTGGTAATACCGTAAGGAGAAACTGGCTGAGGACATATTGTTTCTGGGGTAGGCATGGTTTCTGCGTTGCCATAAACTGAGGAAGTTGAAGCAAAAACAAATCTTTTTAGAGATGGAGTCTCTTTTGCTGCCTCTAGCATAATTTGAGTAGCATTTATATTTCTCTCAGTATAATTACGAAATCCCTCCCCCCAACTAGCTCTTACTCCAGCCTGGGCTGCTTGATGATACACTACTTCTACATCTTTTAATAGCTCATGCCAATTCAAAGCCTGAATATCTTCTTCAATAAGCTTAAAGGCAGGATATTGTAATAAATGCTCCGCATTTTTGCGCTTGAAACTAGGATTATAATAATCGTTAAATTGATCGATACCAATGACGCTATATCCTTTTTTTAGTAAAGATTCTGCTAGGTGAGAACCAATAAAACCGCCTATACCAGTAACAATCTGTGTAGTCATGTAAGATTAAAGTAGTTTTTTCTTATGTCTATATTCACATGATAAATAACTAGATGCTCTGTTTTCCCTGGAAGATATGTATTTGTTTCTTGACTTTATTAATTGGAGAGATAAGCTCTAATTATATAGAGGGAGCGATCGCTTTAAGACCTATTTCCTTCAACTTGGAGAATTCTATGATTCAAGAGATTGTTGTTCGCCAAGCAAAAGCCTGGGAAAATGCTGATGCAGAAGCTATTGTAGCTGATTTTGCTGAACATGGTATTTTTGTAGTATCAGAGTCTACTTTTTCTGGTCGTGAAGCAATTAAAGCAGCAGTGACAGAATATTTTGAACAATTTCAATCAACTAAGGTCAAGATTATTCAAATTATTGTCGAGGGCGATCGCGGTGCAGTAGAGTGGACTTGGCGAGATACAAACAAGACAACTAAAGAAGAAGCTTATGCTGAAGATGCCATTATTCTAGAGCTAAGAAACGGAAAAATTGTTTACTGGCGAGAATACATTGATAAAAAGTCTGCTTGAGTTGATTTTTGCCTAAGTTGCTGATACCCAAATCTTCCTTCTTGTTTAACAAACATTAAGCTGGCTAAATTACCGTTTGAATATAGCCAATAGTTTGTTATGATAATAGACCGATACCCTTGGAGAGGTGGCTGAGCGGTTGAAAGCGGCTCCCTGCTAAGGAGTTATGGGGTGTAAGCTCCATCGGGGGTTCGAATCCCCCCCTCTCCGTACCTGGCAATAAAAGCTAAACTAAATGGCAAAGAGCTTGATTCTTTAGTGGGCAAACAATAGCAAGAATATTACTGGGGAACGCCATTCACTAAAGTCACCGCTATAAGACGAAGATGTAACGGTGACGACAATAGAAATTAGTTAGCACGTTTAAAAACAGTCTCTTAGAACTTTATTGATTGAACTTAATTACCTGTTCTAGGCGAGATAAAGCACTAATGGCAGAGTCTTTAATATAAACATCTATAGTTTCATCTTCCGCTAGATTGCTGAGAAGTTCCAATCCGCGTTCATCCCCAAGAGAACCTAAAGCATCTACCACCGCTACTTGTACAGCAATATTATCTACCTCTAATGCTTCCTTAAAAATATTAAAAGCTGATTTACCGAAAGTCCCCAATGCACCAATCGTACTTAAGTAAACAAGAGGATTAGGATCTTCTAAAGCTTGTTTTAAACCTGCTATAGCTTCGGGAGGAAATTTTCCTTCTTCCCCATGGTAAAAAATAATCTTAGCTAAGATATCAGCACAACTAGCTCTGACAATAGAATTGTCACTATTATTTAGTTCATCTACCACCAAAGGTACAGTATCCAAACCAATTACGCTCAAAGTTCTTGCTGCTGTACGACGAAAAGTTACATCTTCTGAATAGAGAATTGATACTAGCTCAGAAATTGTTTCTTCTGTATATTCTTCAGCAATTTGTTGCATAGTCCTCTTTCTAAGATGAGGATTTTTATGTTTTAAGTTAGGATAACGCTCTTCAAGTGACAATAGTAATTCTCCTTAAATAGATAGATCGATACCAATACAATTACCTGGTTGAGGGGGTTAGTAGTTAGTAGTTAGTAGTCAAAATTTTGTACCTAGTACCTAATCCCTATTCCCTATTCCCCAAATTACTCTCTGCTTTAGCCTTAATTAATAAATTTTTATCATTAGCTGCGATCGCCCAACCACTTAGATCTTCTAACTGTTCCAATGCTAGGAGAGAAGCATATTTTAAGTCAAAAATAGAAGTATTGAGAGTTTCTTTAATTAGAGGGATAGCATCGGTTGCCCCTAGATTAGCAAGAGCAAGAGCTGCTGCTGCGCGAGATTTTTGAAATTGGGGTTGAGTATTATTCAATGCTTCTATAAGTATTGCTTTTCCTGGTTGATATTTCAGCCAGCCAATTAATTTAACTACATGATAGTGCGCTCCGTAATCGCTGCAAGCTTCTTCTTCATAAGTTTTCATAAGAGCTTCGCCAGCTTGTGTAGGATATTCTGTTAATAGAGTTTGACTAGCTAAATAGCAACGTCCAAAATCAGTATGATATAGTTCTCGAATTAAAAATTCTAAAGCTGGTGTCTGGTCATATTCGTGTACCATTTCTAAATTTTGAGGATGATCGCGAATGACTTGGTCTAAGCTAGTCTCAATCTCGGCAAAAGTGATTTTGCCTGAAGGTAATCCTGTTGCTGCTAGTAGTCTAATTCCTCTTAGACGAAATACTAGAGATATGGGAGATTGGGCAATTTTTGGGATAGAAGGGTAATACTCGGCATCAATCAAATCTTGAATACAAGCTCTTCTCGCATTAACACTGGAGTGGTGCAAAAAGCCAACTACCTTATCCATCTGGCTATAATCTTCCGTTAAGCGAGCGATCGCTGAGATGGCAGCACTAGAAATTGATTCGTCTTCAGAGTCGATAAATGGTTCAATTCGGTCTCTAGCTGGCTTATAGTCGAATTTGGCTAGAGTTTGAATGATAACTCGATAATTTTGTTCTGGTTTAGTGAGCAACTGAGCCATATTCTCTAAAAGAGAATTATCATCTGTACCAATTTCTCCAATTGCCCATACTGCATTTTCTACAGTATAGGGGTCATCATCTTGAAGACAAGAGGCAATTACAGGTAAAGCTACAGATGCCTTAAGTCTGCCCAAACTCTCAACAGCTTTACGTCTAGCAATGCGATGATACATTTGGGGGTTGTGATCTTCGATAGTATCTATCAAAGCTTGAATCGATCGCTCAGTGGGAAAGTTGATTAAATGGGAAACTGCTACATAACGCTCAGATTGATCTTCTAGCTCTTCTAAAGGCTTCTTAAGAATGGCGATCGCCTGATCCTCGGTTAAATTAAAAATATTAAAAAATCTTTTATCCATTTAGAGGTAAAAACTGTTTGCGAGAAATTTTCTCTGATGATACATAGTTATATAGTGTATACTGTCCGTCTCCTAAATTTTTAAGTTGAGAGATTTAAGACTAGAAAATTAAGACTGTAGAAATGTTAGGATCGCTGCTAGAAAAAGAAAAAGTGAATAAGTTAAGGAAAAAAAGCTGAATGCAAGAATTTGACAAGTCAATATCCTTTGATGGTAGGGATATTAG
>JASJDI010000200.1 GCA_030065155.1 Xenococcaceae cyanobacterium MO_188.B29 | reverse complement strand
TGCTCCTATATTTTTGTTATTCAAGGGTTGTAACTGTCACAGGATAGATAAGAACAATAAATTATTTCAATAGTTTTGGGTTATTAGTCTTTTGTCTACTATTGCCAATGACTCATAGCTTATATAATCTCTTGTTCTTATCTATCCTGTGACAGTTACAACCCTTGAATAACAAAAATATAGGAGCAGATTTATATATCTAAAAAACAAACGAAGAATTAGTAATTTTGCAGATTTAATTACCTAAGTTTATTGTTTGCGTTCTCTTAATATCTTTGGGTTTCAAATGATATTCTTTGTTTATTTTTTCTTTGAAGTAATCATTACCGATCAAATAATCAACAAGAAATAATTTATAAATCCAGAAAAAAACTCAACCTAAGCAATCACTTTGGTTAGTCAAAAAGTCAATAAATGCTACTGCAAATATTAAAGCTAATTGAAATTACTCTACCATTTCAATCTGAAAATAATTTAGCTCTTAATATCAACATAACAGTAGGTTTAGACTTATAAAAAAATGAAGAGTGAATCTAAATATGATGATGAGTAAGTATTGGAGGCAATTATATGACACTAGGAATAAAAAGAAATGTAAACCGTGATTTCTCTGCCCAATCTAAACTTTTAACTCCATTTCAAAAATCACTTTTACTTAAGCATCTGCAAACGGATTTACGTCCGCAATACCGCCAGCGAATTGAAATTATGCTGTTAGCAGATCAAGGTAAATCTCAAACAATAATTTGTGCAGAATTAGGTTGTTCTAAAGACACGGCTCGCTATTGGATGAGTATGGCTCAAAATGGTCTCGCTCACAAGTGGCAAGAAATAGCCGTTGGTAGACCCAAAAAATTTAATGAAGACTATCTGCAAAGATTGAAAGAATTGGTAACCAGTAGTCCTAACACTTATGGCTATTCCTTTCAATCTTGGACAGCAGAATGGTTAAGCAAACATCTAGAAAATGAATTCGGGATTAAACTCAGTGCCAGACATATCAATCGTCTACTGAAAAAAATGGGTCTTTCCAAACGAGAAAGATGTTTGCAAACAAGTCAAAATAATCTAGATCGAGAAGAAGTCAAGATTGTTATTCGTAATTTACCTTCTTCAGGATCATCTGAGGTAAATAATTATTGGTTATGGCAATCGATTTAGCTACGAATATTGAATAACTGAAGTAATCTCTAGGTAATTATCTCTATCATGGTTCAATCCTCACAGACTGCAAAGATTTCCGAGCAGCAAATAACACAACTTCTAGGAAAAACTTTCTCAGAACAGGATTTTGCTAAATGTTTACAACAAATTCAAATTTTAGAACCAACGGCGGGTAAATTATTCTGGCAATCTTCTCAAAGCGATCGAGGAGTTTACATTGTTATTAGAGGTAAAGTCAGACTACTAGACCAACAAAATAATCTCTTAGCAACTATTGGTCAAGGGGAATCCTTTGGTGAATTAGACCTCTTTCCTGATAGCAATTTTCAGCCTTATATGGCAAGAGCTTCTATCAGTTTGAAATTGTGTTATCTCCCTCAACAATATTTGCAGAGTTTACTTAGCAAGTATCCTGATATTAGCAAACGCTTTTATCGTCAAGCACTACTGTGGTCACTTTTCTGTTTGTGTCGTCAAGCAATGCCCTCGATAAATTTGAGTTTCCAAGAAATGAAGCCAGCTTTATCATGGCTAAAACAGCATTATTTTAAAGCAGGAAAGCAGATTACCAATCTTTCTGACAAGACAAAGTTTTGGTTACTTCATTGTGGTCAACTAGAACAAGCTTCGGGCAAGACAATTACTCCAGGTAGCATTTATATTGTGTCTGGGAAGGAAGAAGGTTGGCAAGCAACCCAAGGAACTGAACTCTATACAATGAGTGATGATGATTGGCAAAAGGCATTAGAGTACTTACCAGCATTGGCAGAGTTGATTAAATCCGATAGTACTCTTAAAACAAACTATACTCAGAGTTCCGCTATCATTCCCAAGCCATCTAGTCCTATCCAGACTAAGACTGAATCTCCAACTCAGCCTCAAATTAATCGCGCTTATTTTCCTACTCCTACTCAAAAAGGAAGCCAATTGTGGCAGCGATTATCTCGGCGTTATCCCTTCTTTGCTCAACATAGTGCAGCCGATTGTGGTGCAGCTTGTTTGGTAATGGTAGGTCGTTATTGGGGTAAAAACTTTAGTATTAATCGTTTACGGGATATTGCCAATGTCGATCGCCATGGAGCTTCCTTAAGAGGTTTAGCAGCAGCAGGAGAAAGTCTGGGTTTTGCCGTTAGACCAATCAAAGCTAGTCTAGATAAACTAGCAGAACAATCACTACCTGTGATCGTTCATTGGGAAGGCAAACATTATATAGTTGTCTATGAAATTAGCAAAAAACATATAATTGTTGGCGATCCTGCTATTGGTCAGCGTCATCTCAGTTGGCGAGATTTTCAGGCTGGTTGGACAGGTTATGCTCTTTTGCTGCAACCAACAGTAGAACTGAACGAAACACAAGAAGTTAGGCAACCTCTATGGCAATTTTTCGAGTTAGTTAAACCCCATTGGTTAGTGCTAATCGAAGTTTTTCTGGCTTCGATATTGCTCCAAGTTTTTGGGTTAGTTACTCCTATCTTGACTCAATTACTATTAGACCGAGTGGTAGTACAACGCAGTGTCACTACTTTGACGGCAGTTGGCTCTGGTTTGCTTATTTTTGGCTTATTTAAAGTCGCTATCGGTGGATTAAGACAATATCTGTTAGATCATACAGCCAATCGTATTGATATGGCACTAATTGTTGGGTTTATTCGCCATACCTTTCGTTTACCCTTGGCTTTCTTTGAGTCGCGCTATGTCGGCGATATTATGGCTCGTGTCCAAGAAAATCGTAAAATTCAGCGTTTTTTAACTGGGGAAGCACTTTCCATCATTCTCGATTTACTGACCATGTTCGTCTATATCGGAGTGATGTTTTGGTATAGCTGGAAACTGGCTTTACTAGTTTTGATAGTTGTACCACCGATGGTCATCCTGACTTTGGTATCAACTCCTTTTCTTAAACGTATTTCACGGCAAATTTTTCATGCCGTCGCTGCGGAAAATCGCTATTTGATCCAAGCTTTAACTGGAGTTCGTACTGTTAAATCGATGGCAGTAGAGCAGACAGTGCGGTGGCAATGGGAAGAATTGCTCAATAAGTTAGTTAAAAAGAGATTTTCAGGGCAGGTAATTGGTAATCAACTAAGAATTTTGAGTTCAACTATGCATACCATTGGCACAACTGCACTATTGTGGTACGGAGCATGGTTAGTTATTCACAATGAATTAACCATTGGACAATTAGTTGCGTTTAACATGCTACTAGGTAACGTCATTAGTCCTTTCCAGAGATTAGCAGGACTATGGCACGAACTTCAGGAAGTTTTTATTGCAGTTGAGCGCATTAACGATGTGTTAGATAGTGAACCAGAAGAAGATTTACACCATCAATCGCGCCAATTTTTACCGAGTTTACAGGGTCACATTTGCTTTGAACAAGTCACTTTTCGCTATCACCCAGATAGTGATGTCAATGTGCTAGAAAATATCAATTTTGAGGTTAAGCCTGGGCAAACAGTCGCCCTAGTCGGACGTAGTGGTTCAGGAAAAACTACTATTGCCAAGTTAATTTTAGGTCTTTATCCACCCACTGAGGGGAGAGTATTAATAGATGGTCAGGATGTGACTAATTTGGCATTGCGATCGCTCCGTCAGCAAATTGGTGTCGTCGATCAAGATACTTTTCTATTTGGTAACACCATTCGGGAAAACATCAGCTTAGGGCATCCCGAAGCTAGTTTAGAACAGATTATCGAAGCAGCCCGTCAAGCGGGGGCAGACTCTTTTATTAGAAAATTACCGATGGGTTATGAGACTCAGATTGGTGAAGGCGGTGGTTTACTTTCTGGAGGTCAACGTCAACGTATTGCCATCGCCCGTGCTTTGTTAGGTAATCCTCCTCTACTCATTTTCGATGAAGCTACTAGTCATCTTGATGCAGAATCTGAACGGTTAATCCAAACGAACCTAGAAACCATTCTCCAAGACCGCACCACTATTGTCATCGCCCATCGTCTCTCTACCGTGCGTCGTGCCGACCTCATTTTAGTTCTCGATCGAGGAGTTTTAGTAGAAAGCGGTACACATACAGAACTAATTGCCAAACGAGGCACCTATTTCTATCTCAATCAACAACAACTGGCTGGAATCTCTTAGATTTTTCGGTTCTGATTTTCACTAACAACTAACTAATGTACGAACGTAGCATGCTACGTCCCTACTAACCACCAATAACTAAATATTATGACCGATTCATCTTCTCATTCAATTACTCTTCTCAACTCTCCGAGCGATCGAGATTCTTTGGCTCTAATATCGCCAAAAGATCTTGATGCAGATTGGTCGCTGGCAACAGAAGAACTCATTGATACTTTGCCCCAAGTCTGGACAAGAGGTTTACTCTACTTTTTAATTGTGTTTGCGCAAATTCTCTTACCCTGGGCTTTGTTAGCCAAAGTTGACGAAACGGGTAGTGCTAAAGGTAGGCTTGAACCCAAAGGAAATACTATTGAACTTGATGCCTCGGTTACAGGAGAGGTAGCTTCGATCGAAGTTAAAGAAGGTCAATCAGTAGTTAAAGGTCAAACCTTGCTTAAATTAGACTCAGAATTAATAAAAACTGAAATTCACCAAGTTCAACAAAGACTAGAAGGTCAAAAAAACCGCTTAGCACAGTTAGAACTACTCAAAAACCAACTTCTTTTGAGTATTCAGACTCAGCAGCAGCATAATGAATCACAACGACTAGAAAAACAATCCCAAATAGACCAAGCTCTACATAATTTTGAATCCTTCAAGGCTACTTTAGGGGTAGAAAAAGCAGAACTAGAAGCACAACTAGAACAAGCACAACAATCCATCAAATTAAAAGAAGCGTCTTATCAATTAGCTAAAATACGCCTAGCAACTGCTCAAGAAAAATTACCAAGATATCAAAAAGCCTACGAAAATGGGGTTATTTCTTTCGATCGCTATTCAGCATCAGTTCAAGAGGAAAAAGAAAATCAAGAAAATTTAATCCAAGCTCAACTAGAAATAACTCAAGCAGAAGCTTATTTAAGAGAACAACAAAATAATTACAACAAAATTATTCAAGAAGCACAGGCAAAAATTCAACAAGCAGAATTAAGATTTCAAGAACAGCGCAACAGTTATCAAAGTGTGCTGCATTCAGGACAATTAGCACTTCTTAGAAGTAAAGAACAACATAAGAAAATTGGAGCAGAAATCACTACTCTTCAAGCAGAAATAGCTGAGAATCAAAGCCAATTGTTTGCTTTAGAATTACAGTTAAAACAACGAGTTTTTAAATCTCCTGTGGATGGCATCATTTTTGAATTGCCTATCGCTGAAGCAGGAGGAGTAGTACAACCAGGAGAAATGCTGGTTCAGATTGCTCCTAAAGGAACTACTATGGTGCTCCGAGGCGAAATGCCAGCCCCAGAAAGTGGGTTTATTGAAGTAGGAATGCCTGTCAAGCTTAAATTTGATGCCTATCCTTTCCAAGACTATGGCGTAGTTGAAGGTAGTTTAAATTGGATTTCTCCAGATTCTAAGCTCAAAGAAACTCCCCAAGGCGCGATCGAAGTTTTTGAGATTGAAGTAGCAATAGCAGAAAAACCACTACAAGATGCAACCCACACCATGCCTCTTACTCCTGGTCAAACAGCTAATGCAGAGATACTAATCCGTCAACGTAAAGTCATTGATTTTATCCTCGATCCCTTTAAGAAATTACAAAAAGGCGGTTTAGAAATCTGAAATTCAGAATTCAGAATATTCTGCAACTACTGAACTCCTGTAACTTCTGTCACTTCTAGATTCAAGTAAATTATCCAAGGAAAAACCTAATTATGTCAGACATTTTGAATATTTCTCCCGAAAAAATCATTGAGCAAATCAAGTTGTCTTGTCAACTACCTTCTATTATTCAAGGCATAGCCACTCGTCAAATTATTCTCCACGCCTCAGCAGAAGCTGGCATTAAAGCAGAAGCCAAAGAACTACAACAAGCAGCAGATGACATTCGACTTGCTAACAAACTACACAAAATTGAAGACACTTGGTTATGGCTTGAAAAAAATGGTCTGAGTATAGAGGAATTTGAAGAGTTAGTTTGCTATCAAGTTCTTTCTACCAAATTAGCTGAATATTTATTTGCTGATACAATTGAACCTTTCTTTGTCGCTAATCAACTAGATTTTACTCAAGCAGCTATCTATGAAGTCTTTCTTAATGACGAAGATCTAGCGATGGAACTCTACTATGCTATTAGCGAAGGAGAAATATCTTTTCCTGAAGTAGCTCATCAATATATTCAAGATCGAGAAAAACGTCGGGTTGGAGGATATTTAGGTCTGGTCAACCGACAACAATTAAAACCAGAAATCTCCGCAGCAGTTTTTTCAGCCACTCCCCCTACTATCCTCAAGCCGATTGTAACTTCACGGGGAGTAAGGTTAATTTTTGTCGAAGAAATTATCCAACCTGAACTAAATGAGCAACTACGTCAAAAAATCATTGCAGATGCATTTGCTAACTGGATTAAACAACAAATGGCTCAGATTCAAACTAAGAGTCATACTGCCAACTCTCAAAATGTCTCTCCTGCTAACCAAGAAGCATTATTAGCTAAATCTGCTTCATAAAGATTAACATTACATCCTTTGCCCTGAAGCTAGTAAGTTGGGTTACTTTCCTCAACCCAACTTTCAAATCAAAATCATTGTTGGGTTAAGCGGTAGCGCAACCCAACCTACTAATTTAGATGAAACTATTTTTATCGACACAAAACATAATCGGCAGAGCTTTACTATCTACTAGTATTACCACTCTAAGTTTAATTAGTGCTATCTCTGCTGCTAATGGAACTACTCTAGCTAGAAGTCAAAGTTCGCTCCAGTTTACTAACTTTAGTCATGCACCTACGGAAGTTTCTCAATTTCAATCAGCCTTTGCCTATGTCTTATCAGGGGATGATTTTGCCATTATTAAGTCTGACCCTATGTATGTTACAGGCGTGCCTGTTTTATTTCATCCCCTTGCACCTCAACTCCCTGCTATTTCTACATCAGTACCTGGTGAAAACTCAGTAGTTGCACCATTTCAATTTAAATCGGCTACTGGTAATACTTTTGGTCAAAATAGTGTTTCTTATTCTGAATCTATCTCAAATCAACTGTCTTCTGCTAACTTAAGTTCTGCTAGCACTTTTTCCGTTAAAAATAATGATCACTTTATCTCAACAGTAGGACAATCTGGTTTTAACGTCAGCTTTTTCCTAGAACCAGAAGATAAGCTTACTTTTGATTTTCATTCTTCTTCAGAAGTACAAGCTTTAACTGATGAGTCTAGCGTAGCAGAAGTAGAAGAAACCCAAGTAATCTACTTTTTTACTCAACCTGCTGATGTTGACATTAATAATGGGATTTTGATGTTGTCTTTATATCCTCAACTTCATTTATCTGCCAATAACTCCGACATTGAAGTAGATTTACTAGAATTAACTACAACTTCAAATTCTGAAGGTACTTACTCTCGAACTATTAACTACAATGGCAGTTATGAAGCATCTTCTACCTATTTTAATGTGTCAACTCCACAAAATACTGGAGATGATATTACAGGAACTTTTGAATACACAGCAACTGAACCTACTATTTTTACTGCTGTTGCCTACACTTCCAGTTCTGCTGCTTCATTTAGTTCTACCAAAATTACTGAATCTTCAACTAGATTATCTCTTATTTGCTTAAGTCTTATTGTTATAGGTACAAAGATAGTTAATTTGTTTCGTATTTAATTTATTTATTCATACTAAAAAAATAATATTGAACTTATTTACAAGGGTTTGGCAAAGCCAAATCCTTAATTATTTATATTTAAACTGATAGCAAAAAAAATATCGTGGTCAAAATACACTACTTTTTAGTATTTTTAGTGTCATTAATAATAATTTATATGACACTAAAGGTGAACAAATAAGACATTATCTTGAACGCAGCAACGTATTGATACAGATTTTTCTTTTTTGGATTATCTAATTTATTACAATTGAGAATCAACAGCAAAAATAGAATTCATTTTTTTATCATAAAAACATCTTAAAATCAGATTGATCTTAAAGACATAATTCTATTCTTATTGACCAGAAAACAAAGTTGAAACTCTTGATTTTTTGAGTGGTTAAAACCATAATAATAACTGTAAGTAATCAAACAAGTAATTTACTTGAACTGATTTAATTAGGTTAAATAATTCTTGGAGAAATACAATGATTTCAATTAACGAACTAAGCACTAGCTACATAACTGAAATGGAAGCTCATGAAGTTGACTCTATCTTTGGTGGTGATAGTCTTCTTCAAAACTATTACGGTATACCCGATACTTTTCGTTCTATTGCCATAACTCCTATCGGCGGGACTTTATCAAATGTTCAGGAATCTTTAGACCTAGCTATTGACTACGCTGGTCTCAATGGATTTGTTTCCGAAGCTCTTCATGGCGGTAGCTTCAGCTACATAGCAACACCAGCTTTGTTCTTATCTTATGATGAATTATTACCCGTTTAGTAAGTAATTATTTGCACTAGGCTAAAAATTAGGAAATCTAGTTTTACTTACCTGTGTGAACTACAAAAGTCCAAAAAGATAAAGATGGGCTGATTTAAAAGCCCATCTAAATATCTAAAATTTTGAAAGTGCTTGTATCTTAGCAGTCTGAGGATAGTCTTGTCACTACCCTTAGACTGCTCAAGTATGATTGTATAATTCATTGATTAAGGAGTAACAAAATGACTTCTATCAGTATCGGCGAGTTAACTCCTAGTTCGATCGCTGAAATAGAGATGGATGAAATGATTTCAATCAAAGGAGGAAGTCTGGCGTTAGGAGTTGCTTCAGATCTTTTAAAAGCCCTTCCCGAATTAACAGCTTTTAAAGGTCTTTTTATTACTCAGGAAGTATTAGATGACATTGACTCTATGGCTTTTAATAATGTTATGGGACTATTTGACTATATTCCAGTAGTTCCTGCTGAAGAAGTAGCAACTCCTAGCCCACAAATTCCTCAAAGAAGAAGAGGACTTGTTTTCTAGTTTTAGGTTAGACAAATTTATGGTGGGATACTTTTTCTTTGTGTATCTAAGTCGAGAGCGAATTAAATTGACTTAAGTAGCTCCACACTAATTAGTAAAATTAGTAAGCCTATTTCTCTAGTACTTCGCCACGCTAATTTTGACAGGTGATGGCAGAGTATAGGTGTTGAGGTGTGGGGTGTAGAGTAAATAGCTAGCTATCATACTTTTTGTGGTGGACTACTAGCTTATTCTAATGTAATAAAACAATCGGGAATAATTTTGCCCGTGGACAGCAAATCGATAAATTTATCGATATTCTCACAGGGCAATTTTTTGCTGAAGAACCCGATCTTTTTCCAGAGTTTGCATCAAAGGCTGTACTTGAGCGATCGCTTTTTAAGCCAAATCTCCCATTATTATTAATTTTCCTGTTTGATTTCTGCTAAAGTTTGTTGTAAAGCCGAAGCGTGCAACCAACCTACATAACCTGCATAAAGGCATTTTTCCTGTCGATCTGCGACAAATACATGATTTACGCCTAAAGGATTTTGCCAAGTACGAATGGTAATTCCTTCTAATAACTTTACATATACTTGCGATCGAGAAAAATATCGCCAATGGCTATCAGTCATACCAGGAAGAGAGCGTAAGCGATCGATTAATTGATTAGTCAAATTCGATTCTGGAGGAATTCCTAAAGTAGGATTAGCCCAGAAATTTTGAATGAGGGGAACTACACGAGCATGATATCTGAGGGCTGCATGGGCTATTCCTCGAACACAAACAAACTGACAGTAAGAAAATTTAGTTGTTTCTAAGGTAACTAAACCATCTGTACCAGCATCGAGATTACTAGCGATCGCCAGAGTGGGAATGCTTTGGGCAATTTTTTCCGCTAGATGACGGCGATTTTTACCCAAGTCTTTAGCTATGCCAATACCTATACCGAAGGGATCGATCATACGAGCTACATCCGATCCTCCAATAGGAGATCCGAGGAGAACCAGAGAATGTATTTTGTGCCACCACTGAGGGTTACGATTTAGAACCTCTAGCCAAATCAACCCCCCCATAGAATGACCAATAATATGAATCGGTACTTCTGGATATCTATAAATTGTCTGTTGGGCAATTTTTTCTACTTGTTTAACTAGAGGTAGAATGCTGATAAAAGTTTTGATTATCCCTAAACTAGGAGCTACCAATAAAGCATCATCATTGATTAAAGCTTGAGTTAGCTTACTTAAATTTCTGTTATTATCAGCCCATCCATGTTGAGCAAATAGTAAAAAGTCTGGAGAAGAATCAGACGATCGCATGAACAAATAAACCGAGCTAAATAATTTTCTTACTATAATAGTTCCCAATTATTTCTCTTGGAGTATCTGCCAAAACATAATTGTGAGATAATTGTGAGCTACAAAGTTTACCAAGCCCTTCGGGCTGAAGTAATAAGAATGAGTAGTGAGTAAGAGGTAGCAGAATTAAACCAGGCTAATAGCTAATAGATATTGGCTATTAGCTATTTAAATTGCTAAATTCCTACATAGTCAAGGATTAAAGGACAAATCAACCGTGACTATTCCCGTTATGCCCATTATTATTCTCTGGGCGAGGTTGAATTACACCATAACCACCATGATTGCGTATGTAGATCACGTTAATTTCATTGGTTTCTTCGTTAAGAAACATATAAAAATCATGATCGACTAGCTGCAATTGTTCTAAAGCTTCTTGAACGCTCATGGGTGGCATAGCAAAATATTTCATTCTTACTACTTCTGAAGGAAGTTCAGGAGCGCGATCGCCAATCAAATCCGTTGTGACTGGTTCTTCTTCAACTATATCGCCAGCTTTGACCTGAGCATGATTCTTCTTGGCTAGCTGTTTCTCTTTATATTTACGCAATTGACGAGCAATCTTATCTGATACCATATCGATGCTAGCGTACAGATTCTCACTGCCTTCTTGCGCTCGAATTACTGTTCCGTTTGCATAAACAGTCACTTCTGCTTTGTGCTTATCATTAATACGTGAATTACGAGCTACTGAGAGATGGACATCAACTTTAGTTGTAATATTCTGAAAATGCTTAACTGCCTTCTCTAGCTTCTGTTGGACATAGTCGTGAATTGAGTCGGTGACTGTGATGTTATTGCCCTGAATCAAAAGCTTCATACTCTATGACTCCCTTGTATACAATTGTTAATAGCTATAGTAAAAGCAGATAACGACAACTTTTATTTATCGGCTTTACAGTATCGAAATAGTTAGCACAATCCAAACAATTAGAATAAATCATAGAAACCCTCTAAACAAAGTTTTAACTTTTGGGTTGTATTTACTTTGCTTACTCTCTAATTGCTTATTGATACTTTTTTTACTCTCCTTCAAAATAGATGATAAGAGTTTAACTAACTATCAATTAATTAAATAGAATTATGTTCCTTTTTTTTGCTCTGGCTCAATGCAAATAAATCAGACAAATAGCGGTAAATTTTCTTTTGCACAATAATGTTGAGTAGCACTTTTATTTTTATTACTTCATGTTATTAGATTAGCATTTTGTATTTTTCAAAACATCTTTATTGCAATTCTTTTGACTTTCCTTTACATAGCTTGACATTTATTAAAACTGACGTAGTAAACTATAACAATGAAAATTAGACTTTTTGCTAGAGTAAGTTTAAGTTTTCTTAGTGCTTTGTCATCTTAACCATAACCAAATTGACAAGATCTTGTATTCTCGATAATCAAGGATTAGTACCTTTTACCGTTGCTTGGGATTATCAAAAATCGCTTTGGCAAGCAAGAATTGACAATCCCGATTTAGAAGATATTCTTATTTTGCTAGAACATCCTTCTGTATATACTTTAGGTAAAGGGGCAGATCCTAACTTTATCAAGTTTAATCCTGAGCAGACTGCTTGGGAGTTACATCGCATCGAAAGAGGAGGGGAGGTAACATACCATTGCCCTGGTCAATTAGTTGGTTATCCTATTCTTAATTTACGTTACTACCAAACAGACCTATATTGGTATCTTCGGCAGCTAGAAGAAGTAATTATCCGTGTCTTGGCTAAGTATGGACTGAAAGGCGATCGATTAAATGGATTGACTGGTGTTTGGTTAGAAGGGAAAAAAGTTGCAGCAATTGGTATTAAGGTTCGTCGCTGGATCACTATGCACGGTTTTGCCCTCAATGTCTGTCCAGATTTAACTGGTTTTAAGTATATTGTTCCTTGTGGCATTGAAGATAAGCCAGTGGGCAGCCTAGCTCAATTTATTCCCGATCTTACAATAGAACAAGTTAGAAAAGATATTGTTATCGCTTTTGCAGAAGTATTTCAAGTTGATTTCCGCAATTTATCAATGGACAATGGACAATTTTGGATTCTTAAATAGCTTCACCTAAAAAAACGTGAAATAGAAAACTGGAAAAATTTCAGATGATTTTCCCTACGCCCTAAAACCTAACCCCTATCCCCTACCTCAACCATTTCATATTTAATAAAGTGGATCTACTTAGAAATCTATTGATTCTCGATGAATACTTTGTAGATAGGATATTTACCAAAATTTCCTACTTCAAACATCTTAATTTGATATTGTCGATCGCCTTGAGTAAATTGTAGATTATCTGGTTCAGCTTTTGGCAAATTGCAAAGTCGATTAGGATAACAAATATAAGTGAATTTAAGTTGCTGCTGTTGGATTAAAGCTTGACTTAGTTTAATTAAATCCTGTTCATTGTCTACTTTAAAAAAACTCTTATTTTTATCTACTGCTGGCTCTAAAGTTTGCCCAACAAATTGATGAGAAATTGCTACTATTTGCAGGTTAGACTTATTAAGAAACCGTACTGCTGGTATCGTATTGATAGTATTTCTATATAAAAAATTTGTTCCTTCAATAATGTTTTTTTGCATTCCCACTATAGATAAAAAAGTTAGGAGAATACAGAGCCAGTATTTGCCTATAAGGTTACTTTTCCGATATAAATTAGAGACTTCGACAGCCGTCACTAGAGAAACGACTGGGACAAGGATTAATAAAAATCTAGGTCCCCATTGTTTACCTCCTGCAATTAAGCCAGCAGTACCTACAGGGACAAGTATTG
>JASJDI010000199.1 GCA_030065155.1 Xenococcaceae cyanobacterium MO_188.B29 | reverse complement strand
ATTTGCTCTCATCCATATATAGTATTATTAACTTAGCAAAACACTATATATAGTAGTTGACAACTCTCACTTTTGTTTAACTTGTCACCATTGGGGAATAGGGAATAGGTATTTTGTAATTTACCCTTGTGATCATGGGTTTAAAGCCCTGCTCTTGAGGGCATCCCTTTAGCTTTTAGCCGTTAGCTTTTAGCGTCTTACGTGATTTGGCGATTAACTATATTCTCACCATTAGCAATCAACTAAATAATTCCCCTGTTTCTTGGAGAGAATGAAGGCGATGATAGATACCGCCATGATTTAACAATTCTTGATGATTACCCACTTCGACAATTCTTCCTCCATCTAAAACGACAATTTGATCGGCTTCGCGGATAGTACTCAGACGATGGGCGATAATCAGAGTAGTCCGTGTCCCTAAAATCGAGCGCATAGCCAGTTGGATCGATCGCTCTGATTCATAATCTAGACTAGAAGTTGCTTCATCAAACACCAAAATATCAGGATTGACAATTAAAGCTCTAGCAATGCCTAAACGCTGTCTTTGTCCTCCAGAGAGGCGTACTCCCCTTTCACCAACAATGGTTTTATAACGTTCTGGTAATTCGTGGATAAACTCTTCTACCCTAGCAATATCACAAGCTTCTTTCACTTTAGCTAGACTTACTTGAGGATTACCGTAGGTAAGATTATCTAAAACCGTACCGTTAAAGATATCTACATCTTGATGCACGATCGCTAATCGACGGCGGTATCTGGTAGTGTCTAAGGTGCTAATGTCCTCTCCGTCTACGAGGATTTTGCCCCTATCTGGCTCAAAATAACGGAATAGTAATTTAACCAGAGTGGATTTACCCGAACCAGAACGTCCAACTAAAGCTACAGTTTGATTGGGCTTGACTAACAAATTAATATCCTGCAAAATAGGACGATTCGCATCATAACCAAAAGTAAGCTGTTGAAATTCTAGTTTCCCCGTAAATTTATAAGGATTATTAGCCAAATGTTCTGGTGCTAAACTCGCAGCATCTTTTCCTTTAGGTATGTCCATAAATTCATGAAAACGCTGCATAGAAGCATAGCGACGAGCAAAGACTTCTGCTAACTGGGCAATAGGTTCTAGTTCTGCATAAGCCATACTAGAAATTGTCAGGGTAGTAATAAAATGTCCCAAAGAAATGTCACCTCTTACCGCAGCAATGAGAGTAAACGACAGAATTAAGAAAACACAAGTCTGAATCATAGTTCGCTCCCAAGTGGCTAACATGACATAACCTTTATGGATACGAAAAGTGATGACTTTGTATTCTCTTTCAAATCGTTGTCTTTGTCTGGCTAATTCTTGAGCTTCGGTAGAAAAAGCTTTGACAGTTTTGATATTAGTAATGATCTCAGAAGTACGACTTTCTGTATTTTCTATATGTCGATCGATAACTTCTTCTTGCCTAACTAGAGTCTGTAAATTTTTGAGACTAAACGCCAAGATAAAGATAAAAGAAAACAAGAAAGCAACAGCAATCCATCGC
This sequence comes from Xenococcaceae cyanobacterium MO_188.B29, assembly GCA_030065155.1. GTDB lineage: Bacteria > Cyanobacteriota > Cyanobacteriia > Cyanobacteriales > Xenococcaceae > JASJDJ01. The sequence continues at coordinate 11,727 of JASJDI010000199.1, read as the reverse complement.
TCAATTAACCAGATAATCACAAATATCCCTAATATTCTGGCTAGCTTAGGTAATAACTGTCCGGCAATTTCAGGATATGTCCAAGTATGGTTTTCTATTCCTCTAGCAATTCTACCTGCAATCCGACCTGGGTTATGTTCGTCGTAAAAGCTTAAAGGAAGAGTCAGAATTTTAGCGATCACTTTCCGCAGATGATCTCTTCTGGCTCTTAAAGCAATTTCCCAATGAAACCAAGCACCAATCCAAGGCTGAATGGGAGATCTCACTACTGTGACTAGAAAAATTAGACCCAGTAATACCCCTAAAGATAAAAATTTCCCTTCTTCTAGATTGGCAAAATTAGCTATCTGAGTAGTAATCAATTGAATGGGTTTGTCTACGGCTTGATTTGATAAAACATTGAGAATTTGCCCAATAACATAGGGAACTACCAGATCGATTATTTCAAATAAACTAGATGCAGCAATACTAAAGAGCGCGATCGCTCTATATTTACGATAGTAACCGAAAATATTCCGCAAAGAAGTCATGATTCTGCTCTTAATTTGATTGGGGAACGCCAGTCACCGCAGGCTCCGTCGTTTCACGGTGAAACAGTTGCGGTGGGCGGGTTTCCCGACTTGAGCAAACTGTTGAACCCGAAGGGCGGAGTAACGGTGACTTATGTTTAAATCTTGTAGGAGCAAAAGAAAAGACACTTTTGTCGATTAAGCAGTGCATTCTCATCAACAACTGCCGTGTATAGTTTCACGACTAAAGAAAAGCACGAAAATTAGCCACGAGGTGAGACTTTCAATCTAGTGAACTTGATTCAAAAGACAGCAGATTAGATTGCTCACTCCCTATACAACTTTAGTCGGCAGTGTCGAAATTGATAGGTTATTTGCTCCTACAACAGTGATAATCAAAATTTATGTTTTGGTATCTTGTTTAGGTATTTTGCTTGAATGATGCTCTGTAATTTAGAAGCATTTCGGTATATCTGTGGCGATTACTGATTATTGCTTTACTGCACTAAGAACTATACAGCTACAGCAGTCAAGGCGTAAATTAGTACAGTGAATTTATGTAAGTCATTCGTCATTATTTGTTGGTAATAGAGAATCGAGAGCGATGGCTATCAACTTAAGAAAAAACTCCGCAACTATGCGCTCTCAGAAATAGACAAAAGACTATTTAAATAATTCATTGTTTTAATCTTTACTTTTTCTGCTACCAAGCAATAGGGTTTGAAAAGAAGAAGATATAAACAGCTATTATCCTTAAAGAAAAAACTGCCAGTTAAAAAGTCTTTGGACAAATATTTCACTACATAAGGTCAAAATATAAGCCTCAGACTTTATTAAACTTTTATTAACCAATAATTACTTATTAGTCTTAAGGGTTAGTACCAGCACCAGGATCAGCACCAGCACCAGGATCAGCACCAGCACCAGGATCGACCCCAGCGCCAGGATCGACCCCAGCACAAGGATTAGCTTCGTTTACTTCTCCACTATCAACATCAGTTTGACCAGCACAGGGATTAGCACAAGACGTTACCATACCTAAACTGAGAATAGAAATAGCAGCTAGAGTGGTCAGGTATTTAGCCTTCATAATTTTCTCTCCTTATAATTTGAAAGAATTTAATTATTTAGATAGTTTCAGTTTTTTTGTTGAATATTAATATGACAATTTCACATAGACCATTATAGTAAAATAGGGAAATTATTGTTAGAAAAAAAGTTGGCTTAGGTTTAACCCTAATAAATTGGCAACTAGCTTACGGTGCAAATTTATTTAAAATATATGATCCCAACTTCTTCCTAAGTAAATAAAGAGAGTAAAGTAAAGCTTTTTTAAGCTTAAGAGATTTTTGGGTGGCAAAGTCAATCGAAAAAGTTGTAGATTGCTGGAAACAACTTTAAATAAGCAATAAATCAACTTAATTTTGATTAACACAGCGATTATCTTAAATAGCAAATAATTTTGGGCAAATTAGACGATCTGCCGAAGGCTGGCACTGCGTGGTCGCAATCTAGCAATGCTTACCAAAATTAATCATCATGCCTAATGATCACTAGTTCTTATTGGTCTAAACTTTTAAAAAGAAAGCTAAAACTTGGGCAATGCTATATTTGACTAGGTTCTTAATAATTATTCAACTACACAATAATTAATCTTGAATTCTAAAGAAATAATGAGCGATCGAGTACCTAACAACTGGATTAAATCTTTGTTCTCATTGGTGATAACCTTATGTTTTTGGGAATCATCTTCACCAAGGCTGATGGCTGCACCACCCCGTAGACCAGATCGGACAGTAGAATGTGAATTGTTAGTAGTGGGAGGAGGATTAGCAGGAGTAGCAGCTAGCTATGAGGCTTTACTCCAAGGCAAAACAGTTTGTTTGACCGAGATTACCGATTGGGTAGGGGGACAGTTATCTTCTCAGGGAACATCAGCATTAGATGAAAGAACAACTCAACGAGAACAACTTTTTTATCCCCAAGGCTACATAGAATTGCGAGACAGGATTGAAGAATATTATGGTGAACTCAATCCAGGGGACTGCTGGGTTAGTGAATCTTGTTTTTTACCTAACGATGCTCATGAGATTATTCAACAACAGTTAGAAGACGCTGCAACGCAAGGGGAAGGTACATTAAAGTGGTTTCCTTCTACTGTAATTAAAGAATTAGAAATTGAAACTACTGGTGGAGGCACAGGTCAGCACATAACCAGTGCTATTGCTATTCAGCACCGCCCCCTCAGAAATGCCCCTCCTCTCAATACAGAACCTCTTTCGCAAATTATTGAAGACGTTTTTAGTTATCGCCACTCAACTCGTTTTCGTAAAGAGATTATTCGCTTTGTGCCTCAAAAGTATACTACTGGTCAACCTGCTGACTGGTATGTGATTGAAGCTACAGAAACAGGAGAAATTGTTGGTTTAGCTGATGTTCCCTATCGTCTTGGTATCGATCCTATTTCTCACTTGGAACCTTCTTCTTCTAGTGCTACTGCCGATCCCTATTGTACTCAAGGATTTACCTATACCTTTGCCATGGAGGCAACAGAAGAGCCCCAACAACATGAAATGCCTCCTTTTTATCTTGACCATAATGGATATTACAGTTACGAACTAAAAAGGTTGGCGGATTTTGATTTAGTCTTTACGTATCGTCGAATTTGGAGTCCAACTACAGGAGAAACTAAAAATTTTAATGGTCTTTCCTTTACTGTTCCTACTCCTGGGGATATTTCCATGCAAAACTGGACTTGGGGTAACGATTATCGTCCAGGGACAGCAAAAGATAATTTAGTTTATACTCGATCGCAACTAAAGGAAACAGGACAACTAGAACCAGGTGGATGGCTAGGTGGATTAAGAACAGAAACTCTACGCAAGGGAGAAGAACACTCTCTGGGTTATTTTTATTGGTTAGTGCAAGGAACAACAGATTCTCAACTAGGAGAAGGAGTAAAAAAACCTCATCCCAATCATCGTCTTTTAACTGGATTAGATTCTCCGATGGGAACAGTTCATGGATTATCTAAATATCCTTACATTCGCGAAGGAAGACGAATTATTGGAAGACCCTATGGCGGTTACCAAGAAGGTTTTAGTATTAGTGAAGTTGATATTTCCCGTCGAGATTACCATAGCGAGTATTACCGTAATACGTTATCCCCAACTATGTACCGTCAATTGTTAGCTTTTATTGATGGAGTCGGGGCAGCAAGTCAAAAAGAAGTTGATAGAACCCAAGTAAGAACTCGTGCGCGATCGACAATTTATCCTGATTCTGTAGGTATTGGTCACTATGCGATCGATTTTCACCCTTGTATGACGGAAAGTCCAGCAGAAAAACCAGGTAATACTGAAAGAAAAGGAGAAAGAAGAGGTGCAGGTCAGGCTTATCCCTTTCAAATTCCCTTAAGAGCAATGATTCCCCAAAAAATTGATAATTTAATCGTGGCAGGAAAGAGTATTGCTACTAGTCATATTGCTGCTGCTGCTTATCGCGTTCATTCTTTTGAGTGGTCGTCAGGGGCAGCAGCTGGTATAACGGCAGCGTTTTCTTTAAATGAAGGAATACTACCTTATCAACTGGTAGATGAATATTTCTTTAAAGAGGAAGAGTTAAAAGTCCTTAAAGAAAAATTAGCAGAAACTGGCAACCCTACCGCATTTCCTGATACTTCTATCTTTAATCATTCTTGGGATGACTGGCGTTGATAGTTGAACCATGGGGCAAAAAATATTAGTTATTGTGTGAATTTTTGTAAAAAAAAGCATAATTTTGAGAATTAATTCTTGAGTTCTCCTATGAGGACTTATCTAGAATCCATCTTTATATAACTTGAGAATATATTGTCTCTGTAGCACATGCAAAAATTACAACAACTAATAATTAGGAAAGATTTACACTTGTTTGCTGCTGATGACATACTACCATCAGAATCCTGTTGGTTAATTGTTCGTGGTGTAGTCAAAACGTTTAGTAAAACTGAAGACAAAAAAATAGTTACTTTAGGCTATTGGGGAGCTCAAGATTTAGTAGGTAAACCCTTGTCTAATTTAAATTCTTATTACATATCTTGTGTAACTCATGTGGAAGCGATTCGTATTTCTTCAGACATTTTGTCTGATTTTTCCACAGATATTATTAATCGCGCACAACAACAAACAATCTGGGTGTGTATTATCCAAACTAAAGTAGTTAGTGAACGTCTATTGTTATTATTGAGATGGTTGGCAGCTAAATTCAGCAGACCTGTTAGTCAAGGACAGTTAATTGATTTGCGATTAACTCATAAAGAAATAGCAAATGTCATCGGCACTAACAGAGTAACAGTTACTAGGATGATCAATAAACTTGAGCAAAAAGGTCTAATTTATCGTCCCAAACAGCACTATATTGTACTGTGTCAGAAAACAAAGGTTTTGTCTACATCTAACCAATCTAGAGTGGGTTGAGTCCTAATTAAGGTCAGTTCAGGTTAAGAAGGTTAATTTGTTTTGTTTAGTGGACAATGAGTATTTCAAGCGTTTATATGGCAACGAAATAATTGGTGTTTCCCGGTTAATTGTAAATTAAAATTTCTAGCCCCGCCATTTGAATAGGATTAGCGGGGTTAACATCAAGATTATGTCAATCTGGAGAAGGGACCTTACCGACGATCGCTAAATAATCCGAGTAATGGCCCTAAAATTGCTCCAAAGACAAAACCTCCAGCATGAGCCCAATAGGCTACGCCTCCGGTATTTCCTGGTAAACCTAGAGACAATACACTGCTAATAGCTTGTTGGATAAACCAAAAACCAAGGAAAAAGAAAGCAGGAATTCTAATGGTAGTAATAAAGATACCGATAGGAAGTAAAGTTAATATCTGTGCTTTAGGATATTTTAAAATATAAGCCCCCATTACTCCCGCGATCGCACCACTAGCACCTACCGTAGGAACAATAGAACTCATATCAAAAAACCAATGGGTTAACCCAGCTAAAATACCGCAACCAAGATAAAAAATCAAAAATTTAACATGCCCTAGAGAATCTTCAATATTATTACCAAAAGTCCACAAAAACAGCATATTAAAACCAATGTGCACAAAATCTCCGTGCAAAAACTGAGAGGTAATCAAGGTATAAGTTTCTGGGACTGGTTGATTAAGGGATGAGCCGGCAAAACTAGCTGATAATTCCCGAGGGATTACAGCATAAAGCTGAAAAAAATCATTTATTCCTGCCCCTAAAGACATTTGATGCAAAAAAACAAGAATATTAATTGTTATTAAGGCATAAACCACTACTGGAGTAATATTAGTTGGATTGTCATCATGTAGAGGAACCATAATTAGTTATTAGTTATTAGTTGTTAGTGATTAGTTGTTAGTTATTAATTGTTAGTTATAAGTTGTTACTTTTCTCCAGCAAAATGTAAAAAGCTTAACCTGTAAAATTTCTCTTATCTCCTTAATATTCTAAATGTAATACTAAGCAACAAAAAAACAATACAAAAAGTTGCCATCTCATTAGTCATGAAAAACCAATACTCACTACTTATTTCCCTGTAAAATATAATCCGTTTAAATTTATTAAAAGCAAAATGGACCCCCAATTAATCTTTAATGGTGTTGCTATCGGTAGTGTACTGGCGTTAGCTGCTATTGGACTTACTTTTACCTACGGTATTTTAAAATTATCAAATTTTGCCCACGGAGATTTTATGACTCTGGGGGCTTACCTAACCTGGTTAGCAAATATCAATGGTATAAATATTTGGTTGGCAATGCTATTAGGGGCTGGGGGAACAATAGTTGCTATGTTAATAGCAGAACTTTTGCTCTGGAAACCGATGCGCGATCGCCGTGCAACTTCTACTACTCTTATTATTATATCGATCGGTTTAGCTTTATTCGTTCGTAGTGGTATTTTGCTAATTTGGGGTGGTAGCAATCAATCCTACGATTTACCTGTAGTACAAGCTGCAGAAATATTTGGGATAAGAGTTCCTTACTATCGTTTAGTAGTAATTGCCTTAGCAATTATTGCCCTCATCATCCTCCATTTTCTCTTGCAAAATAGCAAAATTGGTAAAGCCATGCGAGCAGTTGCCGATAACATTGATTTAGCGAGAGTATCAGGTATTAACGTAGAGAGAGTTGTTCTCTGGACTTGGATAATTACAGGAGTTTTGACTGCTGTTGCTGGCGGTATGTACGGTTTAATCACGGCAGTTCGCCCTAATATGGGTTGGTTTTTGATTCTGCCTATGTTTGCCTCAGTTATTTTAGGAGGAATTGGCAATCCCTATGGTGCAGTAGCTGGAGCTTTGACTATTGGAATAGCCCAAGAAATAAGCGTACCTTTCCTTGGGTCACAATATAAATTGGGTGTAGCCTTATTGATTATGTTGTTAATGCTGCTTATTCGTCCTCAAGGCTTATTTAATCGGGGCTAAAATTAATTGACACTCCCCATAGCTACACTCCCTCCTTACGTCGGTCTTTAAAGCTAGGGGATTCTTAGTTCATCGCCTCGCCGTTAGACAGCAGGTTCTCAAGGGGCTGTCTCTGGAGGAAACCTCCAGAGCTTGTACGCCGCGCACCAAATGCCCAAAATTAAGACAAGAAGTATATTGAGCTAATTCTCCTAACGTCGTATACTAAACCGCGTTTAGTTTATAATCAGATACTCATTTTTCATGAATACTCCCGAACAATTTAATCCTGAGGAATGGATAATCGATCGCGATGGGAATAGTGCTTTAGCTATCCGCTTTAGAGAGCGTCTTTTTTGTGAACAGTCTCCTTATCAGACAGTAGAAGTATTTGATACTTACGATCGCGGTAGAATGCTGACTATCGATCGTATTGTTATGTGTACAGAATTAGATGAAACCTCTTACCATGAGATGTTAGTTCATGTACCGATGTTAACCAATTCCCAGATTAGAGATGTATTAGTTATTGGTGCAGGAGATGGAGGAACAATTCGGGAATTAGTACGCCATGAAGAGATTAGACAAATTACTATGGTTGAGATAGATGAGGTTGTAGTAAGAGCTTCTCAAGAATTTTTACCGACTATTTCCTCTGCATTGACTCATCCTAAATTAAATTTGCTGATTGATGATGGGATTAAGTTTGTTCGTGAGGCTGCCGAGAATAGCTACGACTTAGTAATTATTGATTCTTCCGATCCTATTGGTCCAGCGGAGGGATTGTTTACCAGATCATTTTATCAAGATGTTTATCGCTGTTTACGTCCTGGTGGTTTAGCTACCATCCAGAGTGAATCTCCTTCTTTTAATCGTAAGGTGTTTGGAGAAATCAACCAATGTCTCAAGGGGGTTTTTGGAAAAGAGCAAGTATATCCTTACTTGGTTTTTATTCCTATGTATCCTAGTGGAATATGGAGTTTGACCTATTGTTCCAAACAAGGAGCGCATCCTATCAAGGATTTTAATCGCGATCGAGCTATCAAATTTGCCCAGGAACAGAATCTAAGTTACTACAATGCAGATATTCATCAAGCAGCTTTTTGTTTACCTACCTATATCAAGCAAATGGGAAACTCTTAGTAGTCTAATAATCCCCAGCATTGAGCCTAAAATAGACATTACAAAACCTGAAATAAACCAAGTTTTAAGGCTTTTAATCTAACAGGCATATTGAGCATTCCTATCTCATGTAGCCCATCTGTAAGGACTATACCTGCAACTTTTTGAGGAAATCTATGAGCATATAAAAAAAAGTAGGGAATAATATCAATATCTCTCTCTGTCTATACAAAACGCCAAGTTAAAGGATTGATAGCTTGTGTTACTCTCTTGCCGTTTATAGTTATCAGTTGTTATAAAAGTCGGATATTAGCATCATCATAAATAGCAAGATGAGTCAATGTCTGAATCCCGATTGTCTGACGGTTAATTCCCCAGAAGCACAAGTCTGCCAAGATTGTGGGACAAAACTGTTATTAGTAGACCGCTATCGAGCTATCAAAATGTTAGGTCAAGGGGGATTTGGCAGGACTTTTCTGGCGGTGGATGAATTTAGACCATCCAAACCTCGCTGCGTCATTAAACAGTTTTTACCCTGCGTTAAAGGCAAAAAAGGCTTAGAAAAAGCAGCAGAACTGTTCGCGCAAGAAGCTGTACGCTTAGATCAATTAGGTCAACACGATCAAATTCCTGAGTTACTAGCTTTCTTTAGTCAGGAAGAACATCAATATCTAATTCAAGAATTTATAGATGGTGAAAATTTAGCTCAAGAACTAGAAAGAAAAGGCGTATTCAACGAAGAGCAGATTAAAGAAGTACTCAATGATATGTTGTCAGTACTAGAATTTGTTCATGCTAATCAAGTTATTCATCGAGATATTAAACCAGAAAATATTATCAGACGCAGTGGCGATCGAAAACTAGTTTTGGTAGATTTTGGTGCTGCTAAAGCTACAGAAGGTGTAGATTTAAAAGTTACAGGGACAATCATTGGCTCAGTTGCTTATGTTGCTCCAGAGCAAGCAGTTGGTAAAACCACATTTGCCAGCGATCTATATAGTTTGGGTGCTACTTGTCTACATTTACTCACCAATATTGAACCCACAGACTTATTTGATGTCACAGAAGGAGAGTGGATGTGGAGAGAATATCTAGAAGACAATGACATTAGTTACGAGTTAAGTCGAGTTTTAGATAAATTAGTGGAAGGAGCAACTAGAAGACGTTTTGAGTCAGTCAAAGAAGTTTTAGCTGCTCTTGATTCTGGTGTTGGTATAGCTACAAGTCACAGAGTATCTTCTCCTCGTCCATCTGGAAGATCTTCTGCCAGAAATAATTCTCAATCAAGACAAAGACTGGGTTCTTCTGCGCGGAAATCTAGACATCAAACCTCTAACAGAAAAACTTCGGGAACTAATTCTAAATTAAAGCTCAAAATAGCTGAATTTGATGTAGTAACTTTAGGTCAAAACGATCGAGTAGTGATAGGTAGAAATTCAGGACTACAACTCGATCGCCGTCGTGGTAAAGCTAAATATATTACCCTCGATTTAGGTAAAGGAATAACCATGGATTTAATTGGTATTCCTGGCGGTGAATTTTTAATGGGTTCCCCTGCAGAAGAATTAGAAAGAGGTAGTGAAGAAAGTCCTCACCATTTAGTCAAAATTCGCTCCTTTCTCTTGGGTAAGTATCCTGTAACTCAGGCTCAATGGCGAGCAGTAATGGGCAATAATCCTTCCCGATTTGCAGACGATGAGGAATCTGACGATAAGCCAGTAGAAAAAGTATCTTGGTTTAACTGTAGGGAATTTTGTGAACAATTATCAGCAATAGTCGATCGAGAATTGCGTTTACCCACAGAAGCAGAATGGGAATATGCTTGTCGCAGTAGAACCACAACGCCTTTTTATGTGGGAGAAACAATTAACACTGAATTAGCTAATTACAATGGTGAATACAATTACGGCAACGGCAAAGTAGGAGCATATCGTCATCAAACCACCAAAGTAGGTAGCTTTCCTGCTAATGCTTTTGGTTTACATGATATGCATGGCAATGTAGCAGAATGGTGTGCTGATACCTGGCATGATAATTATCAAGATGCACCCAGTGATGGTGGTGCCTGGAGTAGTAATAAACGAAAAGATGCTCGTATTCTGAGAGGTGGTTCTTGGCTTCACCTTCCTGGTTGCTGCCGTTCTGCTCATCGACTCCGTTCTTCTCCCGATAGCAAATCTGATGCTTTTGGCTTACGCATTGCTTCTAGTGTATAAGTCAGGAGTTCGGGAGTTCAGGAGTTCAGGAGTTCGGGAGTTCAGGAGTTCAGGAGTTCAGGAGTTCGGGAGTTCGGGAGTTCGGGAGTTCAGGAGTTCAGGAGTTCAGGAGTCAGTATTTTCTCCTCCGTCTCCTCCGCCTCCCCTGCCTCCTCTGCTTCTCTGCCTTCCCCCATTTTATAATTAACTATACCCACCTACTTATGGCTCTACTTCTGTTTCTTTATCTTCTAATGGAGTAGGTTCAACTTCTGTTGGACTAGATTGAGGGGTAGGTTGTGGCTCTCTTATTTCTGGAATGGGAATAGCAAAGAAAGTAGTAGTAGCAAAAGCTAAACTAGCTAATCCGATCCCAACAGGAGTTAATCTTTGTATTAATGGCTCATCTCTTTGACGATATCTTTTACCTAGAGATTGTAATTCCATCCCAATACTTGAAAGAGTATATTTATCGGCAAAAAATTGGTCTACTGCTTCTACTAAATCAAATAACTCTACTGTAGTCAGTTCTATTTCGGATTTTTGCTGTTGTGTATCTGATTCTGGTTCAAAAGTCAGACGATGTGAATTATGAGCGGTAATTTTTTCAATATGTATTTGGGACGATTCCGTCCGAGAATTTTGTAAATGAGGTAAACCACTCAAAAACTCTTGAGCATAAGCACTGACTGATTTAACTAAATTTTCAAAAAAAATACTTCCGCCACTCAATTTCTGATTAGAGCCTACAAAATGACATTCCGCATTCACCAAAATTGATAGATCTTGTTGAGCAAAAACATCATTTGTTTCTTCAGAAGTTTCACTTAATCCTTCTAAAGTCAATGTACAGTTAGGCAAAATGTATTGTTTTTTAATTGTCATCTATATTTCCCCATCAAACAAACTAAACCAAACACGCTCGATTCCCTTAGTTCCTGTGCAGAATAAAAGCTTATTGAGCAAAGACAAGGCTAACTCATTCAATTCTGATTCTGAAGCAAGATAAGCAGATACTTTAGTACGACGAGGATTCATACGACTGCGAAAATGAGCGCGAAATCTTTCCAAATATTCAGAAAGGCGAAAATGATTTTCTATGGGCAATTGTTTCTCTCTCATTTGCTGTTCAGCTAGAAGCAATTGTCGAATTAAAACCATTGATTTTTGAGCGCGATCGCCTGCTATGATAATTAGAGCTTTTGCTTGATCCAAAGAGAGAAAATCTCTGGTAAAAGAGCGTCGCCAAGGATTACTAGAGCGTAAACGCCAAAGATCGACTCTACCTTTAATAACATTTTCTAATTCCAACTGTTTTATTGTTACCAACATATGCTCCGATGCTCCTAACTCTAAAGCTTCAATAGCTAGAAGCAACAGGTCAATTTGCTGCTGGGTATGAAGAGAACAACTCCCAGAAGGCACGGGAATATCTGGTAAAGTATTTAAAATTGCTGGTTTAGCCTGAGTAGAAAGAT
>JASJDI010000198.1 GCA_030065155.1 Xenococcaceae cyanobacterium MO_188.B29 | reverse complement strand
ACGACGGAGCCTTCTTACGAAGTTTGCTCAAGTCGGGGAACCCGCCCAACGCAACTTCGCGCTGCGGTGACCGGCGTTCCCCGGTCAGAATGAATCTATGTTCATCCCTGGGTTGTGAACGATGGCTCATGGTATCCCTTGCATAAATCTTTTGTGGCATAGTTAAAAATTTTTTATTTTAATTTTTGGCAATTCAAATAGGAGTAAATAAGATGAGCAAGTTAAAATTTTCCAGAGCATGGAGCCTTATTTTCTTAGGTATATTATCTTTAGGCATATCTAATATGCACACTGTTCAAGCCAGCCAAGGTGAAACAGCTACGAATAATGTTCATATTATTCAACCTAACCAAGAGCAAGAACCTCATTGGGGCTATGGAGGGGTTGATAATCCTACAAAATGGGGTGAGTTGAGTCCTGAATTTGCAGCTTGTGAAAACGGTCAGAATCAGTCTCCTGTGGATATCCACTCAGTTGAGATTAGTCCTGTTCACCAAGCTACGTCCGCTAGAATTGAATTCAACTATCAACCTACACCACTAGAAATAGTTAATAATGGACATACCATTCAGGTTAATTATGCCGAAGGTAGCTCTGTTAAGATTGACGGTCAAGAATATAAACTAAAACAATTTCATTTTCATACTCCTAGTGAGCATACCGTCAATGGTGAAGCCTATGCTATGGAAGCTCATTTGGTTCACCAAAATCAAAATGGTGAATATGCGGTAATTGGTCTACTGATTGAACCAGGTTCAGAAAATAAACTCCTAAAAAATATCTGGGAAAATATCCCTGAAAGAGGACAAGTCAAGGCTGTACGTGAGGTCACTATTAATGTTGCTAATTTATTGCCTCAGAATGGGTTACACTACCACTATTTAGGTTCTTTAACTACACCTCCCTGTTCTGAAGGAGTGAACTGGTATATTTTCAGAGAACCAATTCAGGCTTCTCTAGAACAAATTCAACAATTTCATGCAATTTATAGTGTTAATTCTAGACCAATCCAACCCATCAACGATAGATCTATTGAGCTTGAAGGATAAAGATTATGATTGAGTCTCTTTGCCGATACGGGCAAGCGAATGCAACGAAACTTCTAGTAGTTTCGGGCATTCTACACTGCTAATTCTAGTCATTAACATAGTAGGGAGGGCCTGGACTAGATCTTTCAGGTGTATGTTTTTAAGATTTATCCAGGGACAGGAGAAAAATCAGGAATAAAGCTATTGGCTAGATCACTAAGTAATTCTATAGAAGTTAAATTTTAGGCGATCGCAATATTCCCCAGAGTAGAAGAAACCAAGGTACTTTAATATTAGGTATTAGCCAGGCATATTTTCTCAGGTTAGAGAAAGTAAAAGGAAGGATAAAACGAAGAGAACGTAGGGAAACAGGGCGGTTATCATCTTTGTCTACCAAATTATATTTTTCTGCAAGTTCGGCTACAATTCCTACTTTACCCGTGTAGCGCATAATTTGTGGTTCGGCAGCAAGAGCAGCAATAACTCTACCTGTTAACAAGGGAGTTTCCCAATTGTAACCATCTCCAAAAGTTGCCCTAGAATCACTTGACTCCATTTCTTGGGCAAAGGTAATAATCTGTTCTGTACCTACAATTCCAGGCCAAAGCGAGATAGAAACCACGTTATCTGACTTTAATTCTACTGCCATATCCGCAGCCAAGCGATCGCAAGCTGTTTTTCCCACTCCATAAGCAGCACCAAAAATGTAAGAGAGACTACCCCAAGAAGAAATAGTACAAATTAATCCCTGTTTATTTTTAGTCATCATGCGAGCAGCCAAAACACTGGTAATATAGTGACTACGCAGACCAACATGGTTAATCGCATCCCAAAGACTAGGTTCAGATTGCCAAAACGGTTTCCCGTGGGCATCTCTAATTGCCTGGACTCCAGAAAAAACATTGTTAACTAATAAGTCTAGTTGTCCCTGTTGTTCATTTTGAATGCGCTGAAACAGTGACTTGATTTGCTCATCATCACTATGGTCTACTTGCACTGGAATACATACACCTCCAGCTTCTTCTACAGCTAATTTAGTTTCCGAGAGACTACCCGTAAGACTATCTGAGGTATTAGCTCGATCGAGGCTACGACCAGTAATATAGACAGTTGCACCAGCTTCCCCCAAACCAATAGCAATTCCTTTCCCAATACCCCTTGTTGCTCCTGTGACTAATGCTACTTTACCTTTAAGGTTTGTCATAATTACTCGCTGATAAACTAATAGATGAACTACCGCCTGCTACTTCGCTATCGCAGGCGGTTTCAAGCTTCACAGAGTCCTGCCTTGCCTTAGTCTTGCGACCTCGGTTTGGTCTTACAGTCTCTCGACTTGCGGAATCGGCTGTTCCATCCGATTTTAGTATTCTGATGCCTTCTGCTCTAATATTTTTTGAAGCTGCTTCGTCCCTGTCATGATGGGTCATGCAGTTATTACAGACCCATTCTCTAACATTCAAGTCCATTCTTGAGACTTGAGTAAGGCAGTTAGGACAAATATGAGAACTAGGGAAAAACCTGTTAATCTCTATAAGCCTTTTGTTCTCTCTTTCGAGTTTATAACTTAGGAAATTGACAAACATTCCCCATCCAGCATCCGATATAGCTTTAGCTAATTTATGGTTACGCACTAATCCTCTTACATTGAGGTCTTCAACTACAATGACTTTGCTTTCGTTAGTCAGTTTTCTACTCAACTTATGTAGAAAATCTTGACGAGAATTGCTTATGCGTGCATGAACCTTAGCTACTAATTTCCTAGCTTTTTGTCTCGATTTACTACCTGGCTGTTTTCGAGCTAATTTTTTTTGTTTCCGAGCTAAATTCTTTTCGTGTTTTTTGAGATGTCTTGGGTTGCTGTACTTACTAGTTTTTACTCCATCATTGACTATGGCAAAGTCTTTAATTCCAAGGTCAATCCCTAAAATTTTATTCCCATTTCCAGAGACAAAACAAGCTTCTACTTCATAAATAATTGAAGCAAAATATTTATCTGTCCTATCTTTGGTTATAGTAACAGTCTTGATTTTGCCAGCATAGCGACGGTCAAAACTAGCTCTAACCCATCCGATTTTAGGAAGCTTGATCTTATCTCCCTCAATCTTGACCGATTGAGGAAAACCAACCGACTGCTTACCATGTTTAGACTTGAACCTGGGAAATCTAGCTCGTTTTTCAAAAAAGTTGATAAAGGCACGAGACAAATTGAGCGATGTCTGTTGCAGAGATTGAGAATAAACCTCTGTTTTCAGCCACTCATGTTCTTGTTTTAGATTAGGCAAAAAAGCATTCAAACCACTACGAGACAAGCTTTTACCTGTCTCTTGATAAGTTTCAAGACTTTTGTTCAAGGCATAATTCCACCACCAACGACAACAGCCCATAGCCCCTGCTAATTGCTGCTTTTGTTCGTTATTAGGATAAATTCTTACTTTTTGCGCTTGTCTAATCATGTCTATCACTATACTATAAAACGATAGAATGGCAGAAGATCTATTTGCCCAACTCCGTACCTCCGTTGGGCGCGCTGTCCATCCCTACCCTGTTTCGCCGAGGGTAGGGACCCTCGCGAGTAATGTTAATTTTAAGACTAGTGGTAAATGCCTCAATCAAACTTATTCGGGATTTTTCAGTTTTTAGGGTTTATTCCTTTACTCTTGAGCCTTGTAGGGTTCTTTCTGAGTATTTGGATTGTTATTCCAGCCCCTACTATGTCTCTCTTACCTTTAGGAGTAGGTGCGCCAGAAGTTAGTCCTTGGTTATTTCTGGTTAATGCGATCGCACTTTTACTCACAGTTCTTATTCATAAAAGCTGGTTGTCTAATTTAAGTTTAATCTTGAGCCTACTCGGTATAGTTTTAAGTTTACTACCCTTGATTCAGCTACCCGCTGCCCATGGTAAATTTGCTGCTGAGATGGAAACAGTTTTAGGAACAGACTATTTAAAAGATATTCCTGAAACTGTACAAACTAAAATGCGCCCTCAGCCATTATTCCTTACAGATGTATTTAGAGGTATTCCCCAACCAGAAGTACGGATTCAAAGGGGGATTATTTTTGCTAGTCCCGATGGAGTCGATCTTAAACTAAATACTTATCAACCTTTAACTCAAGGCAAATATCCAGCCCTGATAACCATCTACGGTGGAGCTTGGAGAAATGGAACTCCTAGCAGCTATGAAAAATTTAGTTGCTATATGGCAGCCCAAGGTTACTCAGTGATTGCTATTGATTATCGCCACGCACCCAAGTATAAATTTCCAGCCCAACTTGAAGATGTACAAACAGCCTTGCATTATATTAAAGACAATGCCAGTACTTTAGAAGTCGATCCTGACAAAATGACCATAATGGGTCGATCGGCAGGAGGTCATCTGGCTACTTTAGCTGCTTATCAACAAGATGCTATCCCTTTGCGAGCAGTTATTAGTTACTACGGGGCTGTTAATCTCACAGAAGGATACTACGATCCACCGTCTCCTAACCCCATTAATACCAAAGCTGTTCTTCATGACTTTTTAGGAGGAACACCCGCAGAATTCCCCGAACTCTATGATAGAGCTTCTCCCATAAATTACCCTAGACCTAATCTTCCTCCTTCTTTACTAGTGTATGGAAGTCAAGATCATATAGTTCAGAAGAAATTTGGCAAACAATTATATAGTAAACTTCAAGCAACTAATAATAGTGTGGTTTGGCTAGAAATACCTTGGGCTGAACACGCCTTTGATGCGGTTTTTCCTGGGATTAGCAATCAGCTTGCTCTATATTACACCGAACGCTTTCTAGCTTGGTCTATTAACCTGGCTTCTAGAACACCAGTTCAGTAAAGCCAACATATCTGGTTAGGTGAGAGGAGGGACAAGCTCATAAGGGTAGACTTTTTACATTTGAGCCTGAAATCAAGATAGGGGAGACAAGGGGGAAATTGCTTCCCACGCTTCCCACGCTTCCCACACTTCCTACACTTCCCTCTCCCTCTCAATTGATGATTGCTCTTAATTACTGAATCAACGCTCTAGTACTCTACCAAGTTTGAATTGAGCGATTAGGGCAAAGCGAGTTTTAAAGCCCCACATCTAAAGCATTTTGTTTTAGCTTATCTAAACTTACATATTTTAATGTTGATTCTTCTGTTGCTGGTAGAATTACAGGAGGAGCAACCCCTGCATCTAAAGCTTCTTGCCAACGGCTAACGCACAAACACCAGCGATCGCCAGATTTTAATCCAGGAAAATTAAACATTGGTGCTGGTGTGCTTAAATCATTTCCCCTAGACTTAGTAAATTCCAGAAATTCTTCGGTCATTTCTGCACAGACAACATGAACTCCTCTATCATTAGAATCAGTTTCACATTTACCATTACGGTGCCATCCTGTTACGGGAGAGCCACAACATATCTGTAGTTCTGTACCCAGAACATTAAGAGCATTTGCCATAATTTACCAGCATTTGTCATAAGTGTTTATAAGCATATAAATTTTAACTAAAAATGATATTTTTTGTCGTTATAATCAATTTATTTATTACTTTCATCAATATTTATCTAGCTGTCAAAATATTACAGCTAAGACAAATACTGGTTAAAAAAACGAGAATTCTCATCAGGTGCGAACAAAGAATTCATTCAGTTTTGTCTTCAGCCCCCCAATGTATTTTACAGGGGCAGAAAAATATCGATCACCTGTATAATCGATATCAAACATTACAACTTCAGGTGCAAAAAACGCACAAACTGATAGCCGTGGTAAGTTTAATCTATCGTTTTAGTCCTTATAGGCGATCGCTCAGATAGATATTTGAGTATAGGTTAGTCGGTATTGGCTGGTAGTTAGTAGTTAGTGGCGAGTTAATTACTCAGGCAAAGTTATTTACACACTTTATTTTTATAATGCTGATTACCGATTACTTATCACTTATTACTTATCTATCATTTTTCTTTGACTAACTAATCCTCCTATGGCTACAGTAACTAACATTGCCAAAGTGCTTGTAGGTTCAGGAACGGAAGTAGTATTCCCATTTAAACTGCTTAAGAAGGTATCAAAAATCCGAGTATAATCTTGAGTACGTTCCTCAATTAATCCAGGGAAAACTCCATTGATGAAAGTAAGATTATCTGTAGCTGGATCGTGCCAAGTTGCTCCTCCTGGCACATTAGGATTAGAGGTTTGAGTATAACCATCCTTTTCACCAATTTCCCAGTTAGTGGCTTCTGCTGCAACAACGGGGACTAATCCATCGAAAGATTCTAGATCGCTACAACAACCAGTCCCCTCAGGGTAATTAGGATTTAAGCCAGGATTGGTTTCGGCAGGAATACCCAAATCACTAGCAATATCAAGGGCAAAGTCTCGATAAAATCCCAATTCAGGGTTTGTGGCTGCTTCTACACCAGAATTGATATACAGTTTATCGCCAACAATCAAGCTATCAAGATTGACCATAACCAAAGTATTGTCAATTTCTTCGTCACTCATATTACTAGCATAATATTCAGAACCAACTAAGCCAATTTCTTCAGCACCGAAGAGAATAAATATGACAGTATTTTCTGGATTAGATTCGAGTCGCTGTGCTAGTTCAAGTAAAACACCAATCCCAGAAGCATTATCATTTACTCCTTCTAAGCCGGAACGATCTAAAACAGAAGTACTAGGGGCATTATCGTAATGTGCGCCGACAATAATTTGTTTACCTGAATTGCCTTCTCTGGTGGCGATGATATTGGGGGAGGTTAAAGTTTGCCCTGAAAAATCATAAGTGAATTCTTGTAAATTTGGTTCATAGCCAAAATCTTCTAGGCGTTGGCTAAGATAGTCTACTGTTTCTGCTTCCTTTTCTGTGCCAACACTACGACCAGCTAAATTATTAGCTAAATACTCAATCTCTTTTACTGCTGTTTCTCCATAAGCAAGGTTGGCAGCCATAGCAAACTTAGGAATCATAGTTGAAGCAGTAATTGCCATAAACACAATTCCTAGTTTTTTTGCCACTAAATTCATTTATATACTTCTCGACACCTTTTTTTATTTGAGGTTATTATGCCTCGATCGCCAGTATTGGTGTTGTTACCAAACAGACTAGACTATTTTTAGTTTTTGTGCATTTCCCTATTATCTAAAGTAGAGGGTGATTAGCCAATCCCCTCCACTGTATGATTTCTAAGATTGCGTAGCAGCTTTAGTGGTAGCGCGATCGATCTTAAAAATTAATACGCCCAAAGGTGGCAAACACAAATCTAAAGAGTAAGGTAAATTATGGAAAGACCATTCATCTGTCCATTTACCACCCAAGTTGCCCATATTGCTACCGCCGTATTGTTTACCATCGCTATTGAATAATTCTGTATAGAATCCTGCTTCGGGTACACCAATACGATAGTGACTATGAGGCTGAGGAGTAAAGTTACAAATTACTACTAAAAACTCGTTGGGGTCTTTACTACGGCGCAAGAAAGAAACTACGCTGTGGCTGTTATCGCTACAATCAATCCACTCAAAGCCTGGTTCTTCAAAATCTCTGTCATAGAGTGCTTGTTCGCTCTTATATAGTTGATTGAGATCGGTAAAAAACTGTTTTAATTGTTGATGGCGATCGTATTGTAATAAATGCCACTCAAGATCGGCCCACACATTCCACTCACTCCATTGAGCAAATTCCATACTCATGAACATGGTTTTTTTGCCTGGATGAGTAAACATATAGGTAAATAAACAGCGAATATTGCCAAATTTTTGCCATTCATCCCCTGGCATTTTGCCCACAATATTGCTTTTCCCGTGAACTATCTCATCATGGGAAAGTGCCAACATATAGTTTTCGCTGTGGTTATACCACATACTAAAGGTGACATTATTTTGGTGGAATTGGCGGAACCAAGGGTCCATGTGGAAATAGTCCAACATATCGTGCATCCAGCCCATATTCCACTTGAGATTAAAACCTAACCCCCCAGTGTAAGTAGGCCAAGATACCATCGGCCAATCTGTAGACTCTTCGGCAATGGACAGTACCCCAGGAAAATAACCAAACAATAAACTATTAACCTGACGGAGAAAATCAGCAGCTTCGATATTTTCTCTACCACCATACTCATTAGCAATCCACTCTCCATCTTTTCGGCAATAATCAAGATAGAGCATAGAAGCCACTGCATCTACTCTGATACCATCAATATGATATTTATCAAACCAAAATAGAGCATTAGCAACTAAAAAGTTTCTGACCTCGTTACGGCTATAGTTAAATACCAATGTACCCCATTCCTTATGTTCGCCTTTGCGGGGGTCAGCGTGTTCGTAAAGGTGAGTACCATCAAAGAAAGCCAAACCATGACCATCTTTGGGAAAATGCCCAGGAACCCAATCGACAATTACACCAATACCATTTTGGTGACATCGATCGATAAAATACATTAAGTCTTCTGGATTACCGTAGCGAGAAGTAGCAGCATAATAACCTGTAACTTGATAACCCCAAGAACCATCAAAAGGATGTTCGGCAATGGGTAATAATTCGATGTGGGTATAACCTAATTCTTTAACATAAGGAATTAATTTTTCTGCTAGTTCATAGTAACTTAAAAAACGGGTCTCAGGCTTCCATTCAGAAACTTGAATTGGTTCAGATTCTCCTGAAAGTAAACGAGTTTTTTCTTCAGAAGAAGCGTGTAACCAAGAGCCGATATGGACTTCATAAACAGATATTGGTTTACTTAAAGGATCGCTATGGCGACGTTCTTCCATCCAGCGATCGTCTTGCCATTCATAAGCATCTAAGTTGGCTACGATCGAGGCTGTTTTTGGTCTAACTTCCTGTTGAAATCCATAGGGATCGGATTTTTCATA
The DNA here is from genome assembly GCA_030065155.1 of Xenococcaceae cyanobacterium MO_188.B29. GTDB lineage: Bacteria > Cyanobacteriota > Cyanobacteriia > Cyanobacteriales > Xenococcaceae > JASJDJ01. Next base: position 4,340 of record JASJDI010000198.1, on the reverse strand, counting down.
GATATGACCTTCCCAGTTTTTTATCTCATATTTATATGCTGCTCCTACTTTGAGTTCGGGAATAAATAATTCCCAAATGCCATTTCCTCGTTTCCGCATTTGGTGTTCTCTGCCATCCCAGTTATTGAAATCACCGAGAACAGAAGCATTGCGGGCATTGGGAGCCCAGACAGCAAAATATACCCCTTGAACTTCATTAATACTGGTAGTGTGAGCCCCTAATTTTTCGTAGATACGGTGATGATTACCCTCTGCAAATAAATGGATATCAAAATCTGTCAGTTGAGACGAACTAAAGGCATAGGGATCGTAAATTACTTTTTCGTGTTCTCCTTCTCTTACTCGCAGTTGATAGTTAGCTAAGGTGGAAGTGGCAATGGTACAAACAAAAAAGTTGGGATGATGTAGCGATTGCATCGAGTATTCTGTTCGTGCTTCTGGACAAACAACCCAAGCTGCATCTGCTTTGGGAAGATATGCTCGTACTACCCAACTTTTAACCTTGCCATTTTGTTCTAGAGGATGACAACCAAGAATTTCAAAGGGGTTGTGATGAAGATTATTAACAATCTGATTTACTTGTTCTGGTGCAACAGTTGATGACATTAAACTACCAATAGGGATTATTTAAGAGAGAAAATTTTAGAGTATTAGACTTTTTTTAAATATTCATACATAACTTTAACTATTTTTGAACCCTAAAGTTCAACAATTATCGATCGCCCTAGAAAAATTTTCTCTAAAAAGGAGTCACACTCTTAATAAATTTACGAATTCCCAGTAAAAAAATTATTTCTCTTACCTGGGAGCTTAACTCAGGAGGGAAAGGACTTTCTGCTATATCCGCCTGCAACTCGGCATATTCGCTAGCTGTTAAAGGTTTACCATCAATGGGCGATCGCCCTTCTAAAATTATTTCTGTTCTTAATATTTCTTCTGGTATGTCTTCTGGAGGCGGTAAAGTATAACTAGATGGAGCAATCAGTAGTCCAAATATAATAGAACCTAGGATCTGTAATTTATTTATCATTTTCTCTCATCTATGTCTTCTTTGGAAAAACGCCTAGAAGTATTCCGTAAGTTACCCCTGAGAGCGCAACTAGCAACTATACTTTCTAGCAAAGCTAATTCTGTTTTAAGCCAAAATCAAAACTATATTGCCAGTTTAGAACGAATTCATCAAGAATGTTTGGCTAATGCTACAACCGAGGCAAAAAAAATTTATCAGCAGAGTGCTAAAGATTTAAACAACTTATAGTAAACCTTAAAATTTTTATCTTAACCAAACTAAAATCTATGACTCAAATTAGACAAATTATTGGCACTGGTGTTACTGTCATTGGTAATGATATCGATACAGATAGAATTATTCCCGCCAGATTTCTTCGTTGTGTTACTTTTGATGGTTTAGGCAAACAAGCCTTTGCTGACGATCGCACTCAAGCCCAAGGAAAACATCCCTTCGATCTACCTCAATATCAAAATGCCAATATCTTAGTAGTTAATAATAACTTTGGTTGTGGCTCATCTAGAGAACACGCGCCTCAAGCTTTAGCTAGATGGGGAATTAAAGCAATTATTGGTGAAAGTTTTGCCGAAATTTTCTTCGGTAATTGTGTAGCTATTGGCTTACCTTGTGTGACTTGCGATCGACAAACCATTGAACAACTTCAAGAAATACTAGTCACTAATCCTCAAACTACTATCACTTTTGATTTAGAGGCTCTCCAAGTTAGCTTGGCTGATTCTTTAACTATTAGTGTCATGATGGATGAGGGTTCACGACAAAGATTATTAACTGGTACTTGGGATAATTGTAGTCAACTAACTAGTTCCCTAGACCAAATTAAAGCAACTACAACTAAGTTACCTTATTTACAGTGGCAAACTTCTTAATTAGCGAATAAAGTAGTGGCTGGGTAGTCTATTAATGAATCAATGAATGGCGAAGAATTAACATGGCTCTATCAAACTGGAAAAAGAGATTTTAGTCGCACAGATTTAAGTCGAGCCGAAATTATTCAAGGTGATTTGCTAGAAATTGATTTAAGTCGTACTCAGTTAGATTGGATTAACTTTAGCGGGACAAATTTAACTAGAGCCAATTTTAGTCGTGCCGATTTACTTCATGCTCGGTTGATAGGAGCTAAATTAATAGAAGCTAATCTCAAAGGTGCTGATTTAGTTGCAGCAGATTTAAGTTGGGGTAACTTAGATGGAGCTATTTTAATTCGGGTAGATTTGAGTAATGCTAATCTTAATCAATCGTTTCTGGGAAATACCGATTTTAGAGATGCTAATCTAAGTGGTGCTAATCTGAGTGGTGCTGATTTAGAAAGAGCTAATTTTAGTCGTGCCGATCTCAGTGGTGCTAATCTAAGCGGAGTTAATTTGGAAGGGGCTAATTTTAGTCGCGCCGATCTCAGTGATGCTAATCTAAGCGGGGTTAATTTGGAAGGAGCTAATTTTAGTCGCGCCGATCTCAGTGGTGCTAATCTCAATTCTGCTGATATGACTAATGTTAATTTAAATAAAGCCGATCTGAGTGAAAGTAATCTACAAAAATCTAATTTGCAACAGGCAACACTTAAAGGAGCTAATTTGCGTAAGGCTAATTTACGTGCAGCTAATTTAACTGGTGCTGTCTTAAAAGAAGCGAGTATGAGTTTAGCAACTATTTCTGAATTGAATTTAGCAGGATTTAATCAACCTAGTCGAGCAGATTTTAGTTCAGCCAATTTGAGTGGAGCTAATTTAGAAAAAGTTAATCTCAAAAATGCCAATTTCAGATTTGCTCTTTTCTATGAAACTAAAATGAGCAATGTTGATTTACATAGTGCTAGTTTAATTGATGTTTATCTTCGAGGAGCAGATCTTAGAGGAGCGAATCTTCAAAACAGTGTTTTAAGTGGGATTAACTTAAAAGGCACAATTATGCCTGATGGGAGCATCCATCCTTAACAAGCAAACCAATTAATAGACCTGTCTTGAAAATAGAATTTCAGGAGCGGTGCGACCGAATCGCATATCTTAGGGTTGTCTGAGAAGTCTCATTGGTTACATCTAATATCTCAACTATCAAAAAGATTACAAAGATTTATTTTTTTGTATGCCTTTTAGTACGAAAACTCACATTCATTCCCTCATTATGCTGTTCTAACAACAACAAAGGAGTTGGCTTACACCTTTGATTCCAACTAATTGAAACTAGATAACCTTGAACCACTGGCTGCCAATTGTCATCTACTCCTTCAGGAGCAAGAAAAGTTTCCAGACATTGAATGATTTGCTTGATAGTTTCAGAAGTAGATTGTTTAGGTAATTTTTGTAATTTAATCTGAATCCGAAAAATTACTCTTCGTGTAGTTTTTTCTTCGATATTCGTTTCGTAGGTTATATCAAATATTTCGTCAATTTTACAACCATTGCGGTTAGCGATACCTATGGACTTCTCTTTAGATAAACTAATTCTTAAAGCAGTACTAATAAATTGCTTAATTTTGATCTTGATCTGATTAACAATTGCATGATGAAAGTTTTTTTCTTCCATACGCATTCTAAGGTAATCAAGATTACAATCTCTTGAATGAACTAAGTCTGGATTAGCTTCCCATTCATATATCGTTTCCAGAGCTAGTTTTAATCTTTTGTGTAAATTTTCAACTTTATATCGCTCATATTTGATAATTTTGAGCATTTTATCAAATTTCCGTTTACCGTAGATTAATAAACCAACAACAACAATAAATAAAACACCAGTACTAATAAGCCATAATTGTTGAGTTGGAATTTTTTGGTTTTGTTGATGCGATAATAAATTTACTGATGCAATAACTTGGCGATGAGAAATATTGCTTTCGGCAAAAGAATTATACGGTAAATCAGTAATCGACATAAATGCCTGAAGTTTGAAAATATTTTGCTAGTTTTAATATGCCCATTCCTAGGAGAAGATCGACAACATATTGTTTTACCAAATATATTTTTGTTCAGGCTTCACTCTTTGCTTTCAGGGCAAAGCCTTAGTCAGTAATTTTATTTATATAAATTCAACATTATTCTTTGACTTTAAAAACGTCTACAGATTTTTGTAAATTTCCCATAGCTACTTCTGTAATTTCTACAGAATTTTTGACTTGCTGAGATTGATAAGAACTTCGTTCTGATAACTGAGTAAGCTTACTAGTTAAAGTAGTAATTTTTTGTAACGTCGATATTTGAGATGTAGTAGAGCTATTGGTCAATTTAAGTAAGTGGTCTATTTCAACTGATGTCTTGAAAATTTTGGCTATATTTTTATTAGCATCTTCTGCGATGGGAACTACTCCTGAAGTTTGAGC
>JASJDI010000197.1 GCA_030065155.1 Xenococcaceae cyanobacterium MO_188.B29 | reverse complement strand
CACATCTTTTTGTACTTGAAGCAGCCAAATTAATAGCTGTAAAGTTAAGATTTGACTCTGAGTTAAATATTTTTCTAAATGAGATTGATGAGCAGAAAAAAAGTCCATAATTAGGATTTCGTAATTGCTAATATTGGGTTTTTTCTATCATTAATTGCTCAATTAATTCTGTTTATCAATAATAATTAACGCTCATGGCTATTTTGTTAGTTTATATGTACTATCACCTGGGGCGAAGATTTGTTTTAAAAATCAACCTCTCACCCTGTAAAACCTATTTTACAAGGGCTTTTCAGAAAATTGTCCCTCCCAAAACTAATTTTGCCTACCCTACTTTTGTGGCTACTCCCTAATCTTTTTGCTTTAATTAACTAACTATTGAACATTAGACATTGAGTTAGTGATAAATGTTCAATGATAAATGGTAAATGAAATGACTAAATTAATTTCCTCCTCATCAACTTGGCGTTTAATTCCTCTAATTGAGGCTTCTGGAGAAATACAGATGGCGCTCGATACGTGGTTACTAGAGCAACACCGTCAAGGAAATCATCCTCCTACATTACGGTTTTATACTTGGAATCCCCCTGCAATTTCTCTCGGCTATCACCAGAAAGAATATCCTTCAGACTGGCAAAAATACTCCTTAGACATAATCCGTCGCCCTACAGGAGGACAAGCAGTATTACACCAAGGTGATTTAACGTATGCCATTGTCACATCAGCCCAAAGAGGAAAGCGTTTAGAGGTTTATCAACAAATCTGTCAATTTTTAATTGAGGGTTGGCGATCGCTTGGCGTAGAATTGCATTATGGGAATGCAACCAAGGAATATATCCACAATCCTAACTGTTTTGCTACGGCAACCAATGCCGATCTGATTACAGTAACAGGAGAAAAAGCGATCGGTTCTGCTCAACTACGGCGAGGCAAAGCAATCCTACAACATGGTTCGATGATGCTCTCGACTAGTAAAGATTTGTTTACTGAAGTTTTTGCTCAATCTGCTCCTGGCAACCTGTTAGATTTAATTAGAGTACCAGAAGATCGGGCGATCGCAAATATTATAGATTCTTTGACGCAAGCAGCCAGTAATTGTTTTAACATCGAATTCCACGAACAACCTTTGTCTAAAATAGAGTGGCAAGATATTGTTACGAATTCCGTCTTGCTGACATACTAGTATTATTAAAGTTAATTAAATCAATTACGATATTATGAGCGTAGTTAGCCAAGTCATTCTTAGAGCAGATGATGAACTCCGCTATCCCAGTAGCGGTGAATTAGAGGGAATCAAAAAGTTTTTAACAACTGGTGGACAAAGAGTCCGCATTGCGGAGACTCTTGCCGAAAATGAAAAGAAAATTGTGGATAAGGCGAGTCGGGAGTTATTCAAAATGCACCCAGAATATCGCTCTCCAGGTGGTAATGCCTATGGACAAAAACAGTATAATCAATGCCTACGCGATTTAGGTTGGTATATACGTTTAGTCACCTATGGTGTTTTGGCTGGAGACAAAGAACCCATAGAAAATAGTGGTTTGATTGGTGTTAGGGAAATGTATAACTCCCTTAATGTTCCTGTTCCTGGTATGGTAGATTCCATTAAATGTCTCAAAAATGCTTCTTTGGATCTGCTAACTAAAGATGATGCAGAGCAAGCTGCACCTTACTTTGACTACATTATTCAATCTATGTCCTAATTTAAAGTTAACGATATAGGTGTTAAATTAAACAAATCTATTTTGGTAATAGGTAATTAGTGATTGGTAGTCCTTATCAATTGTTAATTATCAATTACCAATAGTAGAGAGAAAGCGAAGTAATATACTTCTTGTATAAGTCGGATAAATCTCGGTTAGTTCAAGTAGCAATTAGCAAGTTAAAAATTTTGATAGGCTAGTTCTAACTTCTGACTTCTATTTTCAAGACCATTGTAACAAGTATTAATGTTGTGGTTTAAAAAAATTCCCTGGTTGTCTCTTAGCATATTAATCATTGCTTATGGAGCATTTGGCTGGATATATGCTTCTTGGGCGGTTAAGTTTATTGACCAAGGAAAATTGTTTTACTGGGTATTAGAAAAGAATATTATTACTACCCTGATCTACGGATTAGGAATTGGTGGGATTTTATTAATAGCTTTAGCTTTTACTACCCCGATCGCTTTGATGACTATAGGTGTGGGTAAATGGTTAAAATCAGATTCCGCAGCCTTTATGTCTATTATTCTAGGTGCTATGGCTTTTGCTTTAATCATTCAGTGGCTTGATTTATTTGCCAAATTTTTTGTTCTACTGGCTTCTGCTATGCTTGCCAGATTGGATTTAAGAACTCTCGGTTTAAACACTTGGATATCTTTACTTACTATTGGTTGCTTTTGTTCATTAGGATTCGGCAGTGGAATATTAGCTTATATTTTTTACTCCTAATGTGAATTAGGAAAAAGTAGGGAGCAATTAGTAATCTTCTCGATCGATAAAGTAGCTTATTCGAGAAGTATTGGTTAATCACTTATTTTCCTTTCTGTTGTGTTTTTGCTTGTTCCATAGCAATTTCTTTCATCGCTTCAAAAGACTTACGGTTAGATGAACCTTCGATCGCTTTAACAGCTAAATCTTGAACTTGTTTTTGAGCAATGTCTAATTGTTGAGATAGTTTATTAATTCTAGCTTCTTGAGTTTCAATGGTTTGTTCTAGTGCTTGAATTCGTAATTGATAATTTTGTTTTTCTCCTTCAATTTCTTTGGTTCTAAGATCGGTTTTTACTTTGGCTTGATAAATACCAATTCCTTTCCCTTCTTCTTTTCCTTGTTTTATTTTTGCTTTGAGCTTTTCTTCAAAAGCTTCTACTTTTTCTTCTGCTTCTGCATATTCTTGTTCTCGTTTAGCAATATTCTCTTCTCGCTCTTGCCATTGTTTTTCTAGCTGTTGACGAGTTTCTGCTAATTCTTTATATAGGTGTTTTTTCTGCTGTTCGTATTCTGACTCATCTAAATCTCTGGCTAATTCTATATTGTATTTATATTCTGTTTGTTCTCTTTGTTTGGTTTTGTGATGTTCTTCATTTCTTTGTTTGATTTCTCGTTGATAATTTTGTTGTTCTTTTAACCAAGCTTTTTTTAATTCTTGAATTTCTTGTTCGGTATTTTCTTGTTGTTGATTTAGTTCTTCTGTAAACTGTTTGGCATTTTCTTGATACTCTTGAATTAGATTATCGATGGTATCTTCTTCTATTTCGCTTAACTCATGCAGTTCTTCTAGTTGCTGTCTTTCTTGCGCGATCGATTCTTGTAACTCTTGCAGGGAAGTAGCTTCGACAATTAATTTTTCTGAAAGATGACTGACTGCACTACCAAACCCCGTTTGCAGTTGTTCTAAACTTTGAATAGTTTGATTCATATTTTTTTGCGATACTGCTGTCTTATTAGTATTATTTATTTCTTTAGTTTTTGATTCAGGAGTAAATGTTACAGTCGATTTTTTCTTGAGTTGTATATCTAAGGATTTCTTCTCTTTTTCTAGTGCTTTGTATGCTGCTAAAATTTCTGCTTTAGTGTTTTTAGAGTTGATAGTCATAATTGATTAGATTATAAAATGAATGTATCTTTGGGGTGAAAAACTAATATTCATTAGTCATTAGTTATTAGTTATTAGTTATTAGTTGTTAGTTATTAGTTATTTTTACTGCTCGCTATTAAAAGCTCTAAGAGCGAGGTTTTGTGCTTGGGTATTGGCTTCTTGCAGTTGAGTAGTGAGTTCATTAATTTGTTGAGTTTTTCTGGCAACATTTGCTTCTAAAGACTGTAGTTTTAATTCATATCCTTGTTGCGTTGCTGACCATTCTTTTTCTAATAAATCTGTTTGAACCTTGGCTTTTCTTTCTGCCTCTTTAATAGCTTCTCCTTTGGCTTTGTTGTATTCTTCTTTTAGTTTGTCTTCAAAGCCAGCTATTTGTTGTTGATGCTCTTCAAATTCTGTTTGATGATCGGTTAAATATTTTTCTCTTTCTGCCCAATCTTTCTCTTTTTCTTGTTCTATTTCCGTTAGTTCTATTTCTTGTTGGCGTTGATTTTCTTCGTAATCATCAGTTTCTATTTGTCTATGTCTTGCTAGTTCATATTGATAATCTTCTTCTTGTTGTTCTCTTCGTTGGGCTAAAATTTCTGCTTCTTCTGCTATTCTGATTTCAAACTCTGTTTGTTCTTGTGTCCAAGCTTTTCGTAGTTGCGCCATTTCTTTAGCAATGGCTTCTCTTTGTACGGTAGTCTTTTCTTCTAATTGTCTAATTTTTTCTTGATGTTCTTGCCTTAAAATATGTAAAGCATCGGCAATTAATCTAACTTGGCGTAGCTGTTTGATATTGTCTTGTTCTACTGCGATCGCTTTATTTAATTCTCCTAATTTATCTGATTCTGTTGTTAGTGTTTCTTTTAGTTCATTAATAATATTTCCAAAATCTAATTGCAAAGATGCCATACTATTAACAATATTGTCTACAGTATAGTTGGCAGCTTCAGCTAATAGTTGTTGATTTTTTTCTTTTTCTGCTTCTTCTTCTTTAGTTTCTACTTTAGATTCTCTTTGTTGATAGTCAGCTAATAGTGCACTAAAAGCTGCCATAATCTTGTCTTTACTGTCTAAAGATATAGCTTGAATCATAGTTATTCTCCTAAATGGTAATTATTTATTGACTTGTGCGGTCTAAAAATAGTGCTCTAACAAGTCTGAATTGAGGAATAGCTCGATCGCAGTTTCTCCCTTGTCCTCCTCTCTTGGTGCGCGTACCTTTCTTTTCTGCTTCAATTAACTGAAAATCTTTTGGCGGTAAGGGTTTACTAACTTTAGTTTGATTTTTTAATCAACTTAAAATCTATAGTAGCTAATGTTGATTTTTAAGTCAATATTTTGAAAAAAATAAAATCTAACGTCTAGTGTGCATTAAATAATCAAGTGATTAGCTTGAAAGCTGTAAGCTCTCTTTTTTCTTTTTGCTCACATACACGTAGTAGTCGGTCAATTTTGAATTGATGGACTGGGCAAACAGGGGGAGAGTATTCCTCAAATCAATCTTGACTCAGTAGTAGATTTTTACAGCTAAAAGTGAGGGCATAATTCTGGGGAAACCTCAGAATGTTGACCGCCCGAACCCGAAGGGCTAAGAGCTAAAAGCTGAAAGCTTAAAAACATTCAATATCAATGAAGCTAATTCACATCAACTATAATTATTGAATCAAAAGCAAGATAAGGTGATAATCCGTTAATCTGGTATATAAAGAACGTTAATGCTATAGCTTTAATTTTATGAACTCATCAGATAATCAAGATTGGCAACGTAGATTAGAAGAATTAGAGGTAGAAGTAAATCAAAGTACCGCCTCTAATACCCAACCAAAAACAGAAACAGTAAATCCTTATGTAGAAATTACCAATAATCAATCAGCGTCTAATTGGCTCAATTCAGTGAAAGACTGGTTTAATGGCTTAGCTCCTATTGGTCAAGTTGCAGTGGGGATAATAGCAATTATGTTGGGCTTTTCTGTACTGAATATTTTCCTCAAGCTAATTAGCTCTCTAATTACTGTTGCTGTTTTGGGAGGTTTACTATACCTAGGATATAAATTTATTGTTGCTGAATCGTCCAAAAACTGAAGTATGCGGTATAAAGTAGGGGCAGTTATCAGCAGTTAAAAAGTAAACCTAGACTAAAACACATTTACTATTGACTGATTGATAAATTTAAAATCCAGGTTAATGGTAAAAGGATCGACAACCATGACTAGCCCAACTATTAAACGAGGGAAACAAAGACCCAAAACTCAAACAAAGAAATGGTTATATATACTATTTCTCATATCTAGATCGCTCCTTTCCCGTCGTTTGAGTGCTTGGTTACTGGAAGTATTCCTGATTACTGCTAGTGCAGTTATACCCTATAGTGTAGGAACTTATGTTCAATCTCATTCTGAGGCGGAAACAGTCTCTTTAAACCCTATTTTAGCTGGGGTAGAAAAAACTAAAGAAAAAATATTTGCTTTATCTAGTTCTCCTGCACTACCCCAACAAGTTCCTCCTCTAACTAACTTTTTGTGGAGTGTCGGTTTAGTAACTCCTATTTTATTAACTGGTTGTCAACTATACTTACTGGCTAAAACTGGTCAAACTTCTCCTAAACGTTGGCTAGGAATTAAAGTAGTTACTGCTGCCGGAAATCCTCCTGGTTGGGGAAAAATTATTGTCAGAGAAGGAATAGCTCGTTATGGTTTATCTGGTGTAAGTGCCTATGTTCTCTGGCTTGTGCTAGGTGCAGCACCCAATGGCGGGATTCTATTTTTTCTCTTTGCCTTAATTTTGACTGTCGAAAAAGGCATGGCAACCCAAAGCGATCGCTACTGCGCGCTACACGATATTGTAGCAGGGACAATTGCTATAGATGCTAAAAAAGGCTTAACTACTTATACTAAAGCACCCAAAACTCCGCCCAAGTCTGAGCAACCAACCATCGTAGAAGTACAAAGTTATCCTTATATATCTCAACCTCAGCCTAGTCAAACTTATCTTATTGGTGAAGAAACAAATAGTAATCTTGTTTTATATACCTCTACTCCCACCAAAAACTTTAACTTATGGCAGTGGATGCGATCGCACCCAGGAATTACTCTTTTGAGTGTGACTAGTGCAGGGATATTCTCTGTATTAGCTACCGTAGTCGGTACGCAAATTTATGTTCAAACTCAGGCAAATCAAAGACAAGTTAATACTGATAATAATCAAGTCTTTCTCTCTTTAGTTAATCGTTTAAGTGCTACCTCTAGCGATCCTCTCACAGAGCGTAAGTCAATAATTTTATCGTTAGCTAGATTAGACGATCCTCGGACTATCCCCCTGTTAGTAGATTTGTTAGGGCAAGAAACTAATCCCGCGATCGTCGAAACTATTCAGCAAGCTTTAGTTAGTATCGGCACAGAAACTTTACCTCATCTCAAAAAGTTAAATCAATCCCTATCTCAAGATTTAACAGATTTATCCCCACAAACAAATAAAACTATTGCTCCTCAAGCAGTAGCAAATTTAATTACTAAAATACTCAGTATTTACAGTGGCAAACTAGCACAAGTAGATTTATCTCAAGTTAATCTTGCGCCGATTAATCTAGAGAATTCAAATTTTAGCCTATCCCTTCCGCAAAAAGATTTGTCAGGAATTAACTTGCAAGGAGCAATTCTCCACCAGGCTAATTTTCAGAAAAGTAAATTTGCTCATCTAGGCAAAAATGAGCGTATAGCCAATCTCAGCAATGCTCATCTCCAGGAAGCTGATTTTACCAAAGCAACATTAACTAACGTAATTCTTCATCAAAGTAATTTGACTGGTGCTACTCTTAGCCAAAGTAATTTGACCAATGCTCAACTAAATAGCAGTAATCTTAGTGGTGTAGAAATGATCGGTGCTGATGCAGAAACAGTACAATTGCCTAATGCGAGTCTGACTGGTGCTAATCTGGGCAACAGTAAATTCACTAAAGCTAATCTAACTGGAGCTAGTTTAGGACAGGTTAAAGCTCTAGCTACTAACTTTTCTCAAGCTAACTTAACCAAATCTAATTGGCAGGGTGCCAACCTTACTGCTGCCAATTTGTCTAAAGCTAATTTACAACAAGCCGATCTTAGTCTCACTCAACTACAAAAAGCTAACTTAACTAATGCTCAACTACAAAAAGCTAGTTTAGTTCATGCTAATCTTAGTGCTGCGGATTTACGGGGAGCTAATATAGACGGTGCTGATTTTCAGGGGGTTATCTTTGCTATTATTACACCTCAAAACTCTAAGCAATTTTTAGCTGAACCTCCCAAAGTGGAATCTATGGCTCAAATTAGAGGAGTTAACTTTACCAAGGTGAAAAACCTTAATTCTAGTCAGATGGAATTTATTTGCGATCGCGGGGGAATTCATCCTGATTGCAAGTAGTTCAGAAGTTGCAGGAGTTGCAGGAGTTCAGTAGTCAAGAATCATAATTGTAATTAATTTTATTATGATCCTAATAACTAATAACTAATAACTAATAACTAATGACCATAGGTTTTATCAACTTAAATAAGCCTGCTGGCTGGACTTCGCATGACTGTGTTGCTAAAGTCAGAAGAATACTCAAAACCAAAAAAGTTGGACATGGGGGTACTCTCGATCCTGCTGCGACTGGAGTATTGCCTATTGCTGTAGGTAAGGCGACTAGACTGCTACAATTTTTACCCACAGCCAAAGCCTATCGCGCTCGTATTCGTCTGGGAATGAAAACTACTACCGACGATCTAGAAGGAGAAATAATTTCTACTCAACCTGATGTAAAGATATCTCCTTCAGAAATTAAAGTTTGCTTAGGTAAATTTATCGGCACTATTGAGCAAATACCACCTATCTATAGTGCAATTAAAAAACAAGGCAAAAAACTCTATGAATTAGCGAGAAAAGGTGAAAAAGTTGATGTACCATCTCGCACTATAACTATTGACACAATAGAATTACTGAATATTATTCCTGGGGAATTTACGGAAGTAGAAATAGCTATTCATTGTAGTCCCGGAACTTATATTAGATCGATCGCTCGCGACTTAGGAGAAATGCTTGGAATAGGAGGAACTTTAACTAATTTAATTAGAACTGAAAGCTGTGGAATGAAATTAGCTAATAGTATAACCTTGCATCAGTTAGAAGAAGAATCTCAATCAGATATTAAGACTTTAATTTCACCCACTCAGGCTTTAAGCCATTTACCAAAAGTTAGTTTGAATTCGGAACAAGTAAAACGTTGGTGTCAAGGTCAGACAGTAGAAATATCTCCGCAAGAATACGTAAACAATGAATATATAAATAATGATCAAAGATTGTTAAATATTCAAGAATATTATTTAACAATTTATCGTGAAAAAAATCTTTTCTTAGGTATTAGTACTTTCTTGGCAAATCGATCCCCAAATGTTATTGCACCTAAAATAGTATGTGCTACCCTATAAAATATCTTTGATTTAATCAAGCAAATATAAAATTATTGACTAGATATCTTTAACAAAAAAAAATTAAAAATGACTACCGAGAAAATAACTATTTTTATAAAAAATCTTATTTCGTTCCGTAAAAATACCAGATCAATGCAATGAATAAATAAAGTTTCATGGATCTGTATCTACAAATACAATCAAAAAAACTTTAGAGCAAGCATATTATTTTAATTATTTGCCTAATAATATAGTGTCAACTATTAACTAAAAAAAATATCTGACTAATTCAGCAAATTAATCAACTTCAACTCTTGATATCAGCAATAAATAGGAAGCACAAATTATGGCTACAGAAGCAGAGGCAATCGATGACCTCTATCCAAATAAATTAAGAGCAGAAATTACTGAGCGAACATCAGATGAGCAAATGGACTTTGCTCAACCCTTATGTTTAAATGTGAGTGATGGTTTAATCAAAAGACACGATCGACAATTTTTGGCAAAAATTAAAGGGGAATTATCACGGCAAACATCTGTAACAACTGAAACGACTACTCAAAATGCTTTTACTCAGACTAGAGATGACTTTCAGGCAATTTTTGACCAGGCTAGTATAGGTATGGCTTTTATTGCTACTTCAGGACAGTTTATTAGTGTTAATTCCTATCTATGTTCTCTGTTACAGTATTCAGAATCGGTAATGTGTTCTTCCACTTTTCAAGACATTACTCATACTGAAGATCTAGCAACTGTTTGGCAATACATCAACCAAATATTAAATGGTTATCAATTTAGCCAGCCTTTAAAGCAACGCTATCTGCGTAAAGATGGTCAATGGCAATGGGTTAGTATTACCTTCTCGCTAGTTAAAACTCCTCAAAATATTCCTCTTTATCTAATTGCTACTATTCAAAATATTCAATCCTGTAAACAAGTAGAAGACAAGTTGAAGACTAAACTTGCTATGGATACTGCTATTGCCCAAATCTCTAGAAAACTAATTGGTATCCAAGAAATTAATTATGAAGAAATTTTAGGTATTATTGGCAAAGCTACTGAATGCGATCGCGCTGATTTGATTTATTTTGCTCCAGAAGCTCAATGTCGTTGTACCTACTATTGGAACAAAAATGCTCAGACTGCTTCTGTTAAGTCGCAAGAAATTCCAGCAATATATCAACTTCCTTCGTGGCAATTAAAATTAAATAATGATGAAGATATCATTATTAGCGACCTAGAACATTTGTCAGAAGTAGCTCAATCAGAAAAGAATACACTTCAATCCTTAGATATTTGTTCTGCTGTAGTTATTCCTATTCTTACTCCCTCTGGTCAACTTTGGGGAAGCATAGGTTTGTACAATCAAGGTAAAAACTTGCAGAATTGGTCAAAAGAAGATGCACAACAACTAAGAATTTTAGGCACAATTATCCAGAGTAACTATCAATATAGAGTTGCTCAAACCAGACTAAAAGCATCAGAAACCTTATCAGCCAATTTTTTTCATCACTCAGTTGATGGTATTTTTTTAATTGATATCTTGCCAAATGGTCAATTAGTCTACAAAACTGCCAATCCTGCTTACGCTAAACTCTTAGATAAAACTAATCAAGAAATTGAAGGCAAGACAATAACAGAAGTACTTCCAGCAGAGATAGCCAAAGTCTTTGAGGAAAAATATCGCCTTTGCCTCACTCATCAAAAATCCCTAGACTTTTTGTCTACTGTAGAATTACAAGGAAAAAAGTTTTATTGGCGTGTTTATCTCGTTCCTATAGAAAACTCTAATGGAGATCACTTAAGTTTACAAGGTATTGTCAAAGATATTACTGAAGAAAAACGAGCCCTGAATAGACAAACTCGCTATCGTCATCTATTAAAGTCGATAACCTTTAAGATTCGTCAATCTTTAGATATTCAAGAAATTCTCCAAACTACAGTAAGCGAACTCCAAAAAACTTTTAATGCAGATAGAGTATTACTATTTCAATTTTTAGCAGATGGAGCGGGTAAAGTTATTAAAGAATCTGTTCAATCTGGGTTTCCTTCAATTTTAGGGAAAGTATTCATAGATGAATATTGTCGGGATGTTCTTGCTGATAAATGCTCAGAAGCATGCGCTTACATTTGTGAAGATGCCAACAATGAAGAGCTATATTTTTGTCATCAAGCCTTCTTAGAAAGATATCAGATTAAAGCTAATTTAGTAATACCCATTTCTCGCTATCTACCCATTAATAATAAGACTTCTTCTTTAGAAAAATCGAGTGCAACCAAGCATAGTTTGTGGGGACTTTTATGTGTACAGCAATGCAACCAATCTCGTCAATGGACTCAAGATGAAATTGAATTGCTTCAACATTTGGTAGGACAGTTAACTATTGCTTTATCTCAAGCAGAATTACTAGAAAGTGAAATTAATCGACGCAAGGAATTAGCTCGTTCTAATGCAGAATTAGAACAGTTTGCTTATATTGCCTCTCATGATTTACAAGCACCTCTACAAACTGTAACTAACTATGTTCAACTGCTTCAACGTCGTTATCAAGATCGACTAGATGCGAATGGGGATAAATTTATTCAGTATATTACTGATGGCGTTTATCGAATGCGTAATCAAATTAATGATTTATTAGAGTATTCCCGCGTAGGTAGAGAAAGAAGTACTTTCCGCACTACAGACTGCAATTTAGTTGTTCAGCAAGCGATCGCGAATCTTCGTTCAGAGATAGAAAAAAACCAAGCAATAGTAACTTATTGTGCTAATTTACCAACTTTAGTTGCTGATTCTAGTCAATTAGTAGTTTTATTTCAAAACTTAATTAGTAATGCCATTAAATATCATTCTCAAGCTATTCCTGTAATTAAAATTAATTCTTGTCGTCAAAAAGATAATTGGCGATTTTCTGTCAACGATAATGGTATTGGTATCGATCCTCAATATAAACAAAGAATTTTTCAAATTTTTCAAAGACTGCATACTCAAGAAGAATATCCAGGTACAGGTATTGGTTTAGCAATATGTCAAAAAATTGTTGAACGTCATGGAGGATACATAGAGGTTGATTCTAAATTAAATGAAGGTTCTACTTTTTACTTTACAATTCCTGTTTAATTCTTTTTGCTTTTTCTCTTGATATTTTTGATTTTAATCGAGCCAATATACAAATAAAAATCCATATGTTAGGCAGATTAAAACTAATAGTATAGCTAGTAAATCAAATAATCAACATTCTAGATTAATTTGTTTGTTTAAAAATGGTAGGCTCTAAACTAATTAAAAATGTTCTTTTAGTCGAAGATAATCCTAGCTATCAAGATTTAATGTTAGTTGCCTTTGAAGAAAATGATATTGCTCATAATTTGCATATAGTAAGCAATGCAGAAGACGCATTACTTTTTTTACAGCAAGCCCAAAAATATCGCGACTCTCCTAGTCCAGATATTATTATTCTAGATTTAGACTTACCTAGAATGCATGGACACGAATTATTAAAAATTATCAAGAAAGATATTAAATATAAGTTAATTCCCGTTATTGTTTTTACTAGTTCTAATCACCAAAAAGATATATTAGAAAGTTACAACTTAAAAGCTAATTGCTACTTGAGTAAACCCTATGATCTAGACGATTTTTTAACCGTAGTGCAAAAAAGTTTGAATTTTTGGCTTAATTTTTCTCAATTACCGGAAATTACAGATTGAGAAATCTAAACCAATAGAGAAAATGGATAAATTTATTTTGAAATTGTCTACAATTTTAGAGTAAGCAAAATAACCAGAGAACGTTGTTTAAGATCACACATAAAGGCGAATTTGGCATAATATGCTGTGTTTATGCGTAAAAATTATGAAAATAAAATTGAATGACTGTAGCTTAAGTTTCTCCTTGAAGTCCTCAAAAAACTAACAATTATTTAGTTTTACCTTTAAAGAAGCAATTTAATCAGCTTGATCATCAAAACCTAAATTATATCAGTGGATATTAACACTCTCAAAATACTGTTAATTGAAGATAA
>JASJDI010000196.1 GCA_030065155.1 Xenococcaceae cyanobacterium MO_188.B29 | reverse complement strand
AAAGTCAGAATATACGAATTATCAAAAGAGTTAAATTTGGAAAATAAAGATATCAAAGAAATCTGCGATCAACTAAATATCGCAGTCAAAAGCCATAGCAGCACAATTACAGCAGCGCAAGCAGACAGAGTAAAGGCAATAGCAGCCAAACAAATCCCTGGAAAAATGGCTAATAGTAATTTAGCAACAGAAGAGGGAATGAATCAATCGAAATTAAGAAAAAAGCCTAGGCAGCAAATTCTGGCGGTTCATCACAAAAAAAAATCTTCCAATTTTGCTTCTCAAAGTCAAGACAAAAACTCTCAACCTACTTTGGCAGCACCTCCAAGGCTACCTGCTAAACCTCAAGCAGCTAACAAGATTCAAGCCTCATCTCCTGCTGTTAAATCTCAACCAAAAGATTTGCCCAAAACTCCCACACCAGAAACACCAGTAGCCAAACAACCATTAGAAGAACCCTTGCCCACAGTCGAAAAACCTAAGCTAATTGGTCCTCCTCGACCTCAAACAGCTAAAACTACGGCCAAAGAAAACTCGTTACCAACGCCTACAAAAACTAGAACCAGAAAAGAACAAGCACCACAAAAACCAAAAGAGATATCAGGTAGGTCGGATAAAAAAGAATCAGTAGGAACTAAAGAAAGACAACCTAATCCCAAACTACAGAAGGCTCAAAGACCAAAACAGATTGAAGCAGTTCAAGAGGAATTGCTTAAAACTGCCATTGCGCCAGAATCTGACCTGGAAGATGAACCAACTGATGACATTATAGAACTACAAGAAGAAAAGAAAACTGTCAAACTTAAAAGACCTACTCCTCCTCGTAAAGCTAAAGCCAAAGTTTGGGAAGAAGAAGACGACGATAAACTGGAAACAGAAGGAAAAAGTAAAAATAAAGGTAAGCGTCGTCCTAAACCAATTGTCGATGATGATGATGACTTTGAGTCAGAATTAGAAATGGGTCAGGTTTCTCAAGCAGTTAGCCTTTCTATTGCTCGTCCTCCTAAACCAAAATCAGAACAAAAAGTACCAGTGGCATCTACAGGAGCAAGAAAAGCGAAAAAAGCTCCTCAAAAAACCGAGAAAAGTACTAGTTCTAAGAATGAACGGCGCGATCGAGTAGTTGCGAATGTGCCTCCCGAAAAGATTATTCTTACCAGTAATTTAACCTTACGAGAACTGTCGGAAAAACTAAATACCCCAGAAACAGATATCATTAAAAATCTATTCTTTAAAGGTATTGCAGTTAACATTACCCAGACTCTAGACTTAGATACTGCTCGTCTGGTGGCAGAAGAATTAGGTGTTGAAGTAGAAATTCCTGAAGAAAAATCAGCAGCAACTAAAGAAACAGAAATGCTAGATGCTGAAGATCTAGAAAATCTGCAACATCGTCCACCAGTAGTAACAATTATGGGTCACGTTGACCACGGAAAAACTACTCTCCTCGATTCGATTAGAAAAAGTAAAGTAGCTCAAGGAGAAGCAGGCGGGATCACCCAACATATTGGAGCTTACCATGTCGATGTAGAACATAATGGTGCAGAACAACAAATTGTTTTCTTAGACACTCCTGGTCACGAAGCCTTTACCGCAATGCGTGCTAGAGGAACAAGAGTAACAGATATTGCTGTGTTAGTGGTAGCTGCTGATGATGGAGTACAACCCCAAACTAGAGAGGCAATCTCTCATGCCAAAGCTGCTGAAGTTCCTTTAGTAGTGGCTATCAACAAAGTCGATAAACCAGAGGCTAATCCAGATAGGATTAAACAAGGATTATCAGAGCAGGGACTCGTTCCCGAAGATTGGGGTGGAGATACCATTATGGTACCTGTTAGTGCCTTAAAGGGAGATAATCTCGACACTCTTCTAGAGATGATTTTGCTAGTAGCAGAAATAGAAGAACTATCTGCTAACCCCAATCGTGCTGCCAAAGGAACTGTAATTGAAGCCCATCTTGACCGTGCTAGAGGCCCAGTAGCTAGCTTACTTGTCCAAAATGGTACTTTAAGAGTAGGAGACATTATCGTTGCTGGCTCAGTCTTAGGTAAGATTCGTGCCATGATTGATGACCGAGGGGAGAAAGTAGAAGCAGCTACTCCTTCCTTTGCTGTAGAAATCTTGGGCTTAAATGAAGTCCCCGAAGCAGGAGACGAATTTGACGTTTATAGCAGCGAGAAAGAAGCCAGAGCGATCGCTGAATCAAGATCAGAAAGTCAAAGAAATACTCGCCTCCAAGAAGCTATGTCTTCCCGTCGTGTTACTCTCAGTAGCCTCTCTGCTCAAGCTCAAGAGGGAGAACTTAAAGAACTTAACTTAATTCTTAAAGCTGATGTTCAAGGTTCGGTAGAGGCGATTTTAGGCTCATTAAAGCAACTACCTCAAGGAGAAGTACAAATTCGCGTGCTGCTAGCTGCTCCTGGGGAAGTAACTGAAACAGATGTAGACTTGGCTGCTGCCAGTGGGGCTGTAATTGTCGGATTTAATACTACTTTGGCTAGTGGTTCTCGCCAAGCAGCCGATCGCGAAGGGGTAGATATTCGTCAATACAACATTATTTACAAACTTCTCGATGAAATCCAAGGGGCAATGGAAGGTCTACTCGATCCCGAAGAAGTAGAAGAAAGCTTGGGTCAAGCAGAAGTAAGAGCTGTTTTCCCTGTGGGTCGGGGAACAGTTGCTGGCTCTTATGTTCAGTCGGGTAAACTAGTCCGTAATTGCCACATTCGAGTACGTCGCAAAGGCGAAGTTATCTACCAAGGTAATCTTGATTCTCTCAAACGGATTAAAGAAGATGCCAAAGAAGTTAATGCGGGCTATGAATGCGGTATCGGTTCAGCTAAATTTAATGACTGGAAAGAGGGAGATATAGTTGAAGCCTATGAAATGGTATTCAAACGTCGCACTCTGGCAACGAAATAAAGTAACTAGTTGTTGATTATTGCTCCTATAGTTAAATAATCAACAACTTTTACTAATAAATTCTAGATTTGTGTAATAAGTATCACAAACTATTCGCTTGATTACGTTATCTTAAAAATAAAGGTTATATTTAAATTTAATTAAGCGAATAACATGACAAGCTCAACTATCTCTCCTCAACAGCCATTCAATCAAGACGAAGCGATTTGGTCAAGTTTAAAACAGGCGATCGTCAAAAGCTCAGGATTTCAGCGTTGGCAAGGGGAGCAAGACTTAACAGTTAATCAAGAGCAAAATATAGATATTCAAGTAAGACGTTATTTAGAGGAGACTCTGGAAACATTGGCTTATTAGTTGCAAGCTCAACCTATAGTCAATGGCTTCATTTAATTAAATAGAAGATAATTGTAGCGATTGTTTGGAAGGTAAAGTTACTGAGGTGATTTTTCTGTAAGGCGATCGCTATTAAATTTTAATTTACCTTCCTCTTCAATTAATGCACAAAAATTAGAAATTGCGCCTCGATTTGGCGATCGTACAATCCAATCTTATTACCGATTCTTACAAGTAGTTTGAGAGAATTGCACACTTTACCAAGAGAACATCTGAGTAAGAATATTGGCAACTAGTTGACATTCCTCTGTAGAGATAATTCCTAATTTTTTCAACAATCTTATTTTGTCTACTGTCCGAATTTGATCTAACACTACACTACTTTTTCTTTGATTAAAATCGATCGTCAATCTAGTGGGATAATTTTTGATGGTGCTGGTTAACGGGGCAACAATTAATGTTTTGAGGAGTCGATTTGTTTCATTAGGAGAAATGACAACGCAAGGTCTAGTTTTTCTAATTTCTGAACCTATGGTTGGTTCAAGATTAATCAACCAAATCTCGCCACGTTGAGGATAGGCTACCGAGTCCATTCCTTCTCATCCCAACCATGTTCTAAGTAATCTCCCATCAATAATTCATCATCATCGCTATTACCTGCTGCTAAAATTGCTTCTTCCCATCCCTCTCTAGGGTTAACAGAAGAGATTATCAGACGGTTATTTTTAACTTCCATCTTGATTTTTTCTTTAAGTCCGCATTGTTCGATGATTGCTTTGGGAATTATTATTCCTTGAGAATTACCAATTTTACTTAGTCTTATTTCCATAATTGTTATAACAATATTATTACTTATGATAACTTAATAACCAGAGTGAGCGACGTTTTGTTAAAAATCAGCTAAAGATATCCTAAATGCCTATTTTATGACTGCTGAGAGATGTAATAAGGATTCCAATACACTAATATTACGTCAATGTAATATAGAAGTTATGGGTGGTGAATTAGAAATTAAGGCTCAATTTGGCGATCGCCAAATTAAAATCACTATCTTCAACTTCTGCCAAGATTAATATAATTACAAAACAAATCCTTTTATTAACAATTAATAATCTCTACCTACTGGTTGGTTATTTTCGTTCCTTTCTTGGGTGATCTCAGCCAAATAGAGGCTAGCTATCCACCTATTTGATCCGTTTGACAGACCTCTTTCTGTATCGGGAACTCTATATGGATTATCGAAAAAGAACCCATCACTGAATACGCCAGAATAGAAAGGATTATCACCGCTATCGTCTAAAATGAATTCGGGAGTTTCGCTAGTTGTATATTGTATTCCCTGAAGCCACCGAAGATTAAGATTAATTGAGGGATCTCGATCGCCGATCTTGTAGGTTGGGTAGAGGAACGAAACCTAACACATACTTAATTCATCGATCGAAGTCTGAAAGATGATTTTTAAGCAGACAAATAACAGGATATTTTTTTCCTTCCCAATAGTCAAAATAATTTTTAAACTCTTTAAATCCTAACTTTCGATCCCGACGAACTATAATAAAAAATAAATCAAACAATTAAATTCTCATAAATCGGTATCTGCTAATGCGTTGCTAAGTCTTGCAAACAATTCTTCAATTGAAATAATTATTAGATGATATTCATTATTAGATGATATTCGTCTGCAGTTTTTCATTTTGACTATCAGGCAAATTCACTCTTTAAGAGCAAGATTTTTTAATTTCAGGAAAACGCTGCAAATAAACATAAAAGCGATCGAATTATGAGTCAAAAAGCTACTTATCATGTTCGGGATTCCCATTTTGACTATTACTGCATAATTCCCCACCTTAGCCAAGAGCAAGTATTAATGATTCGTAGTGAGAAAGGTTGGACTTTACCTCATTTCGTACCTTACGAACATCATTATGGAGTAGTGGGACACATCAATCAAGAAATAAAAGCACAATTAGAATTAGATACCACGACATTAGGTTGTGTTTATGATTCGGAGATTGATGACGAAAACTACAAACAAGAATCAAAAAATGTGTATAGAGTGTATGCAATGGAAAATCACTCTACCTTTTGGATACCTCCTATTGGTGCAAGTTGGATGGATTTTCATGAATTAGATAGTTTGAGATTTGCTAACCCTAAGCTTCACCCAATTTTAAAATCTTGGGTTAATGAGATAAAACGAGAGAAAAACTCAAAAGTGCGATCGCCTTGGGCTGAAATAGGCTGGTTTAGCGAAGTAGCAACATGGATTAACTTACAACTTAATTTCCTAGAATTGGGTGCCATTATTTCCCTTGAACAAATAATAAATTGGGAACTTTCTTGCCTACTAAAAGCCAAAACTAGAATTGGAAATATTTATTTTAAAGCGTCCTCTGCTGCTTTCCAAGATGAACCTAGTAAAACCAATCTATTAACTCAACTCTACCCAACCCATCTTCCCAATTTGCTAGCTATTAATACAGACAAGCGGTGGATGTTGATGGAGGAGTTTACTGGCGATCTTTTAGCTGAAATTACCGATATTGACAGTTGGCAACAAGCCTTGAGGTCATTTGCCCACATGCAAATTAAAGCCGTCGATGAAGTAAATAAATTACTCGATCTTGGTTTTCCTGATGCGAGACTCGATCGATTAATCCCTCAGATTGAGTCACTATTGACTAATACAAGGGTATTATTATTAAAACAAGAGCGAGGTCTGTCTGAAACAGATTTAGAAACATTGCGCTCTTTAATTCCTCAACTCAAAGTAATGTGTGATGAATTGGCAGCTTGTGGTATACCGCAAACTCTAGTTCATGGAGATTTTCACGGTCATAACGTGGTTTCGTCTAGTGAAGGGTATATCTATTTTGACTGGTCTTATGCTGCTATTTCCCACCCTTTTTTTGATTTTGTTTATCTATTACAAGTCGAGGAGAAGCAACTTCCTGATGTCGCTGATGTGCAAGGGCGTTTACGGGATGCCTATCTCGAACCTTGGACAGTTTACCTGCCAATGCAACAATTAATCGAGATTTTTAACAAAGCGCAACCGTTGACTTTCCTTTACCGCGCGATTATTGATAGTCAGGTTGTTGAAAATATGGAAGAAGAGTGTAAACGAGCGTGGGAAGGAGTAGCTCCTTATTGGTTGAAGACACTTCTCAAGCAAATACAATCTAGTTCATCAACTAGTTCTTAATAGGTAGTATACCTGCTGCATCTAAAATTTGTGGGATTAGATCTTCTTTTTTGACTGCCATTAGGTGAACTCCTTGGCATAAATCCTTAGCTAACTTTATTTGTTCGGCAGCGATTTTAATTCCTTCTTGAAGGGGTTCTTTCGCTGCTGCTAGTCTATTAATAATAGACTCAGGGATATTGACTCCAGGCACATAACGATTGATGAACTGGGCATTTTTAGCAGATTTAAGTAGAAAAATACCAGCTAAAATCGGTTTATTGGAAATAGAAGCAATTTGTTCCATAAACTTTTCTAGTCGATCGAAATCTGTGATCATCTGACTTTGAAAAAACTGCGCTCCCGCTTCTATTTTGCGCTCAAAACGTCTTTGCAGTCCAGACCAACTTTTTAATTGTGGATCGACAGCAGCCCCACAGAAAAGCTCTAAAGGTTCATCTGTTAAGGGTTTATCATTGAAGTCTAAACCCCTATTCAGTTTATCGATGACCTTAAGTAGTCGAACAGACTCTAACTCAAAAACTCCCCTCGCTTCTTTATGATCTCCTGCTTTAACTGGATCTCCCGTTAGGGCTAAAATATTTCTAATTCCTAAAGCGTATGCTCCCATCAAGTCTGCTTGCAAACCAATACAATTGCGATCGCGACAAGCTATTTGACAAATTGGTTCAATGCCATGCTGTAATAAAATTGCTGAAGCAGCTACAGAAGACATTCGTAGCACTGCTCGACTACCATCAGTTACATTAACTGCATGAACTCTACCCTTGAGTTTTTCCGCCATTGTCA
The DNA here is from genome assembly GCA_030065155.1 of Xenococcaceae cyanobacterium MO_188.B29. Lineage (GTDB taxonomy): Bacteria > Cyanobacteriota > Cyanobacteriia > Cyanobacteriales > Xenococcaceae > JASJDJ01. The sequence continues at coordinate 5,776 of JASJDI010000196.1, read as the reverse complement.
GCATTCTAGCTGGGTTTCCTCCTTTGGGGGGTGCTACTTCAGCAGTAAGCAGAAATTCTTTTTGGGTAACAGCACTACGAAAACGAGTTGTCATTAGATTTTTATTACTTTAGTTAATTGTTAGTTGTTTAATATAACTTATCGGGATCGAGAACATTATCATTTCTCAACTATTACCTATTACCTAAATTAATTATGCAGTTTATCTAATCAAAAATTAATTAGAGACGAGGTAAATAGCCTAAAGCATCTTTCACTCTAGATAGGGTGGTATTGGCAACTTCTTCTGCTTTAGCTACGCCCTCTTTCAAGACTGAGTTGAGATAATCTTTATTATCCATAATTTCTTGATATTTATCTTGAATAGGCTTAAGGGATTCAACAGTAACTTCTGTTAATAAAGGTTTAAATTGCCCCCAACCCATGTCTTGACATTCTGTTGCTACTTCTTGTTTGGTTTTATTGGCTAAAATTTGATACAAAGATAGCAAATTATGACATTCAGGACGTTCGGGATCATCAAAAACTAATCCTTTAATGGGATCGGTTTTACATCTTTTAATCTTTTTCTTAATCTCCTCAGGAGGATCTAGTAAGCTAATTCTACTCATTTCTGAGGGGTCAGATTTCGACATTTTTTTAGTGCCATCTGTCAAACTCATCACTCTTGCACCCTCAGGACGAATTAAAGGTTCTGGTATTTTAAGAACTGGCTCTTTTTTCTTGCCAAATTTATCGTTAACTCTCACAGCAATATCGCGAGTTAATTCTAAGTGCTGTTTTTGATCTTCGCCAACGGGTACTTTATCGGCATCGTAAAGCAAAATGTCTGCTGCCATTAATACAGGGTAGTCTAGTAAACCAACACTGACGTTTTCTCCCTGCTTAATTGCTTTTTCTTTAAACTGAATCATTCTCTCTAACCAGTTAAGAGGAGTAATACAGTTAAGTAGCCAGGTTAATTCACTATGAGCAGTAACATGAGATTGGACAAAGATTGTAGAGTATTGTAAATCTATACCGCAAGCGAGATAAAGAGCAGCCAGATTATAAGTATTATCAGCTAAAGTTTTAGGATCGTAGGGAACAGTAATAGCATGTAAGTCAGCAAAAAAGAAGAAATTATCGTACTGGCTTTGAATCTCTACCCAATTACGAATTGCCCCTAAATAGTTGCCAAGATGTAAATTACCAGTAGTTTGAATTCCAGATAATACTCGCTGTTTGCTCATAGGAATAAAATTGTAGTCAAATTTAAAGCATTCCCCTGCCTAAGAAATAATGCAAGAGAATGCCCAATATACATTAGTATCACATAAAATTGACCCTATAAGTATCATGGGGATGATTTTGAAATTTAACGGTTGAGAAGAGCGGAGGGGCAGCTTATAAGGGGATGATTTTTAGATTTAACGGTTGAGATAGGCAGAGGAAGCAGGGGAAGCAGAGGGAGAAAACCTTGTTTTTCGTTGTAGACAAAGTAAAAATTTACCCAATTATTAAAAACATACACTTGAAAGGCGGAGGAGCAGAGGGAGCGGAGGAAGCAGCGGTCAGTATTTTCTTTTCTGGAAATATATTAAATAATATTTTGTAGTCCTAAAAAACCTCTCTGATAGGCTCGATATATAGCTTGAATACGAGTACGAGCATTTAATTTATTGAGGACATTATTAATATGAAACTTGACAGTGCGATCGCTGATATACAACTTCTGGGCAATTTCTCGATCGCGCAATCCTCGCGCTAAAAGTTCTACTACTTCTTGTTCTCTGTGGGAAAGAGAGATATCTGTGGGAGATTGATTAGCATAAGGAATAAATATTCCTACTTGCATAATATTGTTGTCGGCAATATCAGTTTGTAAGTTACCGCCTGTAGAGTTAACGGCAAAGCCAATATGCTCGAAAATCTTGACTATTTCTATAGTTGAATTTGAGTTCAAAACTAGCATTGCTTCTAAAGAAAGGCGATCGCTTTCGTAAGTCAAACGGCAATAGCTGCAATTATTAGCTTTAAGAGCTTCTGCGGTTCTGAGTAATATATAGTTAACTGAAGTAGTTAAAGGTCGTTCTGTTCCCATCAGAATCAACCTGACATTAGCCAAAATACTGGATATTTGTTCTGAAATAGGCTTATTTAGGTATAAATTCGAGTTAGAATTATGGGATATCACTTTTAATTCTTGTTGATATAGTTGAGCGTTATTTAAAGCCACTGCTACCGAACTACATAATATTCTTAATGCTTCTAAAAATTCTGCTCCCATCGGTTGATGGCTGAAAATCGCTAACACTCCAATAGCTTTACCCGCAATAGCTAGAGGTAAACCTGCAAAACCGTTTATTTTATTAGCGATCGCCCATTCTCGATCTTTTACCCAAGATTCTTCGGCTAGGGAGTTACTTAAAAAAGGAATACAGTGCTGGGCAATTTTTCCTACCTTGTAAGCACCCATCGGTACTCTCGCAAAATCCCCATTCAAACGAGTATACAATCCTGAAGAAGCTACTAACCTTAGTTCTGTAAAGTCGGGTGTAACTAGCCAAATACGAGCAAAAGCACAGTCACAGCCTTCTACTAACCCACCAGTTATCTTATTAGCGATCGCTTCTGGTTCAAGACAATTAGATAAACTCTGATTCAAGTGATCGATCTTTTGTAGTTCAAATAATAATCGAGTAGGATTTATTAGAGCAATACCCTTTTCATCAGACACAAGCAATGGGATAAATAAGCTGACTTGATTCCTATCAATATTCTTAAGATAGCAATATTCCCGATTCAAAATCAAAGAGAAAAGTCACGTTCTCAATACATGTATGGACAATGGACAATGGACAACTAATCCCAAATTATCAATTAAAGATTGCTCTTTTCACTTATTCTACTAAACCCAGAGGAGGAGTAATTCATACCATCGAATTGGCAGAAGCACTCCAAAATTTGGGACAAAAAGTTTGTGTTTATGCTTTAGACAAAGATAATATCGGCTTTCATCGTCCTTTAAAATGTCCTAGTAAGTTAGTACCGACAAAACCTCCAGCCGAATCTATAGATAGATTAATTGAACAAAGAATTCAAGAATTTGTCGATTATTTACTTAAAGAAACAGAAAAATACGATATTTATCACTCTCAAGATTGTATTAGTGCTAATGCTTTAAAAGTCTTACGAGATCAACAGATTATTCCTCACTATATTCGTACCGTTCATCATATCGATGAGTTTAATAGTATCTATTTACAAGAATGCCACGATCGCGCAATAGTAGAACCAGATTTATGTTTGTGTGTCTCAAAGTATTGGCAACAACAATTACAGCAACAGTATCAGGTAGATGCCCCAGTAATTATCAATGGCACTAATACACAAAAATTTTCTAGTCAACCTAATGGTTCAGAAACAGAATTAAAACAACGACTAGGAATTACAGGAAATCCTGTCTATTTATCTATTGGGGGAATTGAACCCCGTAAAAATTCCCTGAAACTGCTACAGTCTTTCATTAAAGTATTAAAAACCTATCCTCAAGCACAACTAGTTATTGCTGGGGGAGACACTTTATTTGACTATGAACCCTATCGCGTTGAATTTTTTACTATTGCTCAACAAAATAAAATTAATATAGGTGAGTCTCTAATCTTGCCTGGAGTCGTGGCGGATGAAGATCTGCCTGTTTTATATCGTTGTGCTGATGCTTTTGTCTTTCCCTCTATCAAAGAAGGTTGGGGACTGGTATTATTAGAAGCGATCGCCTCTGGACTTCCCGTAATTACCGCTAATATTGCTCCCTTTACCGAGTTTCTCTCTACAGAACAAGCTTTACTCGTCGATCCTCATTCCAGTAACGCGATCGCGCAAGCAATGCTCGATATACTAAATAAAAACCTTGCCAAAAAATTAATTAAGAATAGTACATCTATTCCCTCTCAATACTCTTGGTCAAAATCAGCACAGATGCATCTAAATTTATATCAAAGACTTCGACTTCTGTGAACTATCCATCTGTCTGGAAAATTAGGTAATCCGTCCTTGAGTCACCGTTTACATTCTTCTAAATTAGGCTGAAAATAATAACCAATAATTTTAAATCCTTTTGCTTTGGCGGGTTCTATATAGCGACTTCTATCTGCGATCGTAGGATTAGTATTATCTATAACAAACGGTTGTTTTGCTTCTAAGCAAGCATTAAATAGTATCTTTTCTCGATGACGAGTTTTAAGCATATCCAAATTAATGCGGATATGGGTATCAATAAACTTTTCTCGATAAAAAGAAGATTTTCCAGAAGCTTGTAACCCCACGAAAATAATTGCTTCCATTTTATTTATATTTTCATAAAAAAAGCAGCATATTTTCTATGCTGCAATTAATATTTGCTTAAAAAGCTAATAGCTAAAAGCTAAGAGCTTTTTAAAAACTAAGCCAATGCTGCCATTTTCACATCATTATTAGCCAGAAGTTCTTGTAACTCTTCTGCATCTACAGTTTCTTTCTCGACTAGCATTTCTGATAATTTATCAAGAATATAACGGTTGACCGTTAAAACTTCTTTGGCACGACGATAAGCTTGATCTACTAGATTGCGTACTTCTTCGTCGATCGCTGCTGCGGTTTCATCAGAAAAGTCACGGTCTGAAGCAATATCACGACCCAAGAAAACATTACCATTTTGACGACCTAAAGCCACAGGACCAAGACGATCGCTCATACCAAAACGAGTTACCATCTGACGAGCGACTCTGGTTACTTGTTGTAAGTCATTAGAAGCACCAGTAGTTACTTCTTCATCACCGTAAACAATCTCTTCAGCAATACGACCACCCAAAGCTACTGCCATTTGGTTTTGTAAATAGGAACGAGAATAAAGTCCAGATTCCATACGGTCTTCGCTAGGAGTAAACCAAGTTAAACCACCAGCACGACCACGAGGAATAATACTAATTTTTTGGACTGGGTCATAGTCTGGCATTAAAGCACCAACTAGAGCATGACCTGCTTCGTGATAAGCAACTAATTCTTTACGTTTTTCGCTCATAACACGATTTTTCTTCTCTGGCCCTGCCAAAACCCGATCGATCGCGTCATTAATCTCATCCATAGAGATTTCTGTTAAATTACGACGGGCTGCTAAAATAGCTGCTTCATTCAATAAGTTAGCTAGATCGGCACCAGTAAAACCTGGAGTACGACGAGCAATGCGATCGAGATCGACATCTTTACTCAAAGTTTTGCCACGAGCATGAACTTTGAGAATTTCTTGACGACCAGCATAGTCAGGACGGTCTACTACTACTTGACGATCGAAACGGCCAGGACGCAAGAGAGCAGCATCTAGTACATCAGGACGGTTAGTAGCAGCAATGATGATAATACCAGTATTACCTTCAAAACCATCCATTTCCGTTAGTAACTGATTGAGAGTTTGTTCCCGCTCATCGTTACCACCGCCTAAACCAGCACCCCGTTGACGACCTACTGCGTCGATCTCATCGATAAATACAATACAAGGAGCATTAGCTTTGGCTTGATCGAATAAATCGCGGACGCGAGATGCACCCACACCAACGAACATTTCGACAAATTCAGAACCAGAAATAGAGAAGAAAGGTACACCTGCTTCCCCTGCTACTGCTTTCGCGAGTAAGGTTTTACCAGTTCCCGGAGGGCCTACTAAGAGAACACCTTTAGGAATTTTTGCACCAATAGCAGTAAAGCGATCGGCATTTTTGAGGAAGTCAACTACTTCAGTTAATTCGAGTTTAGCTTGCTC
>JASJDI010000195.1 GCA_030065155.1 Xenococcaceae cyanobacterium MO_188.B29 | reverse complement strand
AAGCCTGTTGTAAGTAGTTTTTTTCTTCTGGGGAAAGAAAATTCTTAGTGGGCATTTCCCGATCAGGCGAAGCCTGGCACTGCGTGATCGCTCTTTTTTTTTCTCCCTGATTATAGGATAACTAGGTGCGTCTAAGCTTACCAAACAAATAAATTCAATTCGTAACACACCAGATACACCCGTGTGGCAACGTAATTATTATGAATATTACCTAGAACCTCTATATTTTGAGAATTAGCTCGGTAGTTTTTTGATTTGTTTTAGGTTCGCAAAATTTACTTTTGCGCATAGGTCTATTCATAGTGAGAGAAATCGCGATCGCCGTAGGCGCAGCGAAGCTGACCGCGCAGTGCCAGCTACGCCGATCGCGGTTTCTCCCCAATTGACGAAGTCGAAGGTACTCCATCTTTTTAAGGCGGAGTACCTTCGACTTGATTTATTATTATTTCCAGACAACTATACTATAGAACTAGCGAATTTAACTTTTAATCCCGATCGCGGATGAAGAGTTGGAATAGGTTCGGGGGTTAGATTCTGATTGGGCAATATTTCCCATGTATAGTTACGCAATAGCACAGAAGCAAAAATCTTCATTTCCATCTGTGCAAAAGCATATCCCAAACAAAATCGCGGTCCACCACCAAAACCGACTAAACTGTATTCCATTTTTTTGTGTTCTGCTCGCTCGGCACTGAAACGATCTGGATCGAATTTTTGAGGATTAGTAAAAATATTACTATCTTGATGTGACGAATTAATGCGATAGCTAATAATCCAATCTTTGGGAACATAATACCCATTAAAAACAAATGGTTTAACTACACCGCGAAATCCACCTCCAACTGGGGGATAAAGGCGTTCGACTTCTTTCAGAATTTGCTCGAGATAGGTCATCTGTTTCAGTTTTTCGATGGTTAAACCTCCTGAAATGCCTAATTCTTGCTGTTCTGCTCTCGCTCTAGCCAAAATATCTGGGTGCTGCCCTAAAGCCATGCACAAAAAAGTTAGCATCGATGTAGTAGTTTCATGACCCGCAAATAACATAAGTAGGGCTTGTACTTTTATTTCTTCTCTACTGAGGCGACCACCATCTTCATCCCTTGTTTGTAACATTAATCCCAGTGCATCTTGTTCGGGATTAGATATTCTTATTCTTTTTTCTATTTCTTGCTCAAGGTATTCTAAAAGACGATCCCGTGCTGCTAATGCTTTACCGTATTTACTCCAACTTGCCCGTATCGGCAGAATAGCGAATAAACCATTTGTTAACTCAGTAAACCATCGCGACAAAAGCTCAGTTTTATCTCCTGGAGAACTGCCCAAAAGTAATACACTGGCTATTTCAAATGTCATTTGTTTCATCTCAGGAAACCAAGTCAAATTTTTTAGGGTCTTCCACTTTTGCAGATATTTAGTAATAATCTGCTCCATTGTGTTGACATAATTAGCCAATGCTTGCCCGTGAAAAGCAGGCATTAGCAACTTACGGTTGCGTTTATGCTCTTCTCCATCTTGCAGAAACAGAGATCTTCCCAAAAGTTCCTTGAAATTATCGGGCCAACCTTTACCCCAAGAAAAATAATCCATATGACTCGATAGTATAAATTTATTCGCTTCTGCACCAGTCATGAAGACTGTCTTTCGACCTAAAATATTAGTTTTATAGATCGAACCATATTGTTTTTCTCGCTTATTCCCAAAATTTGAATCTAGCAAAAATTGGATTGTTTCACCAATGAGAGGTAAACCGAGACTGCCTGGAGGTAAAGGGTGTGAGGGTTCTTTCATGGATAAAACTACTCCGCCAGCTATTTACTACAAGGAAACTTTAGCATTTTTAAATTCAGATAAATACTTGTCCTAAACTGACATTAAACTAAGAGTTTTTTTACTAGAATGGTGAAGCGTTCAAAAATCACTGGTTTAATTAGACTGTAATGAACTGGAAACTATTTTGGCGTAAAGCTGCAGGTTTGCCACAAACCTATTTTCTCATTGGAGGGGCAGGATTAGGCTATCTAAGCTTAATTATCTGGTTAGGTAGTCGCCTGCCGATCTTAATTGTGGGAGGAGCGATCGCTGGTATTATGGTAGTAGCTTGGTTCTGGAAACTCAGGCACTTCTATGCTTTTAGTGGTTCTAATTTACTAGATTCAGCAATCTTTCTCCACGAATTGGCAAGCATTGAAAAGAAACTGGCAGAACGTACAGATGCTAATTGGGAACAAACTCTCAGTTGGGCCAAAGAAATCCAAATTTTTGCCGAAAGAATAGCCAGTCGGGAATCAATTTTAATGCCCGAATTACTGGAGACTCTTTACACGGTTTTATCTCTTTGCGAGCAAGTAGCAGAATCATTACTCGCCTTAGAACACATGCAAACGGAAACTTACAGAAATCTGACCCTGGAGCATTTACAAACTAGTTGTCAGCGAGTGCAAGAAACTCATCACCTCTTGCAACAGTTACAAGATCGGGTGCTTTTGTCTTCTTTAGAAGCATCGGGGAGACAAACAAATGTACCTCATAGTCTTCGAGTAATCATTGCTGAGAATAAAACTATATTAGATCGAGTTAGGCAAAATTCATCATCAGGATAGGGAGGTTAGTTGTGAGCAAAAGACGAAGTTTCTGGTTTCTCATCGGACTGTGTCTTGCTTTACTCTGGGGATGTGCAGCAGGAGATGGGACGGTCAATTCTTTTGATAGTGCAGAGAGATATCTGCAGGAAAAATTACTGCCTAAAATTTCCGTTGCCACATCCCTAATTCCTGATGAAGTAGCCGTGCGTTATGCCATTGATGGTATTCAAGAGCCTCTTCCCCCCATAGAACAGTTTCCTCTTTATGCTGCTCAACCCTCTAACAATCCCAAGGTAGTTTATCTCGAAATATTCAGTTCTTCAGAAAAAGCCAATATCAAAAAGCAAAACGAACGCTGGTTGGTAGAAGTAGCAGAAGCTTTTAACAAGCAAAGAAAAACCATTCGTTCGGGGGAAGTAATTCAGGTAGGGGTGAGAAATATTCCTTCTGGAACTGCCGTCCGTTTACTTACTGCTGGGTTGGTACAACCTGCTGGGTATTCCCCTTCTAATGATTTGTGGGTAGCAATGCTATCGAGTCAAGGAATTAAAACCATCTCGATCGTTCCTCGTTTAGTACCTAACGTTGGTGGTTTTGTGCTTCAAGAGCAAGTTAATCGGGAATTAGCAGCAGATGGGGAGGTTAATTTCGAGCGGTTGCTCGACGCGATCGCCTCTGGCAAGCTTTCTGTGGGCTATCCCAATCCCTACAGTAGTTCCACCGCTCTAAATCTACTCTACTCTATCTTTTGGCGAGGAGCAGGACACCAGCAAGACGGACAACCCCTAACTATTGCCGACTTAGAATCTCCCCAAGTTAAGTCAGTTTTTCAAGGCTTTCAGCAACAGGTATTAATTACCACTACCACTACTCTGGATTTACAAGAAATTTTTATCCGCGACAAGGATAAATTACAAGCATTTCCCTTAGAATATCAAAATTATCAGCAACTCAAAAAAGTACCAGGATTTGAAACAACTGTTTTTATCCCCTTTGGCATTCCCCACAATAATCCTCTAGTTGGATTTAACTGGAATACAGCACAACAACAGGAAGCCTTACAAAAATTTGCCGAGTTTGCTACTTCTTCAGCTATGCAAAAACTAGCGCAACAGCAAGGATTTGTGGAGACAGACTATCTCACTTCTCCCAATCTCCCCCCAATTCCCGCAGGAGAAGTCTTAACCACGGCTCAATCATTTTGGAAGCGTCAAAAAGATGCAGGACGCACAGTTTATTTAATGACAGTAATCGATACCAGTGGTTCGATGGAAGGAAAAGCTCTAGCCGAGGTAAAAGAAGGCTTGCGCCTCGCCAGTCAAGAAATTAATCCAGGCAATTATTTAGGTTTAATTAGTTATAGCGATCGCCCAACAGAAATGCTGCCCTTAGCTCCTTTTGATGAAATGCAGCACAAACGGTTTTTAGCTGCTATTGATAATTTACGCGCCGATGGGGGAACTGCCATGTATGATGGAATGATGGTGGCGTTAGGGAAATTGCTCGAACAAAAAAAAGCTAATCCTAATGGTCGTTTTTATTTGTTAGTTTTAACTGATGGTCAGACTAATCAGGGTTTTGGCTTCAAACAAGTCAAAGACGTTCTTCAATACAGTGGGTTTCGAGTTTATCCCATCGCTTATGGTGATGTAAATCAAGAGGAATTAGCAGCGATCGCTGCTTTACGGGAATCTACCGTCAAAACTGGTACGCCAGAAAATGTCCAAGAACTCCTAAAAGGGTTATTCCAGACCAATTTATAGGTAATATGAACCAACTCAATCGTTACCTGGTAACCATTCTCGGACTTGGTTGGTTGAGCTTCCTCCTAGCAGGTATTTTGTTCAATCAAGTCTTTGCTGCGCCTAATTTTGTGCTCCTCATAGAGCGGAGTTATTGTCCGCCTCAAAAGTGGCAACAAGTAGTACAAGTATATACCGATTTATATCGGCAACATCAACAAAATCTGGTCAAGATTGAATCTGTAGTTTTGTTTAACGATCTAGGGAAAGAAGTATTGACTATTGTCCCGACTCCAGAAGAATTACGAGGTTTACGTACCTATGGACGCTCTAATCTCCAGAAGGAAGATGAATTAAAGAAAGCTTACGATCGAGTCAAGGTTCTTCGCTGCTTGTAAGTACTTCAGAAATCGGACACCATAAATACGACATTATCTTGCCCAGAGATCAATACTGTAAGGAAGAAATTATCTAGAGTCAATAGTCAAGAGTCTCGCTCTCTTAAGCACTAACTCCTAACTACTAATCACTAACAACTTGATAAATAGTTTTCAATAAAGCTTCGTTAGTGTAAGGTTTGTTAATAAAAGCGACGATGCTGTCATCTAATTCGGCAATTATTTCTTGATTGGAAACCAATCCACTAAAAACAACTATGTTGATATGAGGATTAATTTTCTTGATGGTACGGATGAAAGTTTTACCGTCCATTGAGGGCATCATAATATCTGTCAAGACAACATCGATCGCATGTTGATTTTGAGTGTAAATAGAGATGGCATCAAGACCATTACTAGCAGTTAACACCCTGTAATTGTAGGTTTCTAAAGTAGCTTTAGTTACTTCGAGAATAGAATTTTCATCATCGACAACCAGAATTAATTCACTGTTACCTTGAAGTAGTTCTTCTCTTTCTTCTGTTGCTGTAGCTACTATCTCTGAGGCGGGTAAGAACACTTTGATTTGAGTTCCTTGGGTTTCTGGGTTTGTATCGCTAACAACATCAATAAAACCGTCATAACTTTTTACAATGCCCATTACAGTAGATAACCCTAAACCTGTACCTTGACCAATTTCTTTGGTAGTAAAAAATGGCTCAAAAATACGATCGATAATTTGGGGAGAAATGCCCGTACCATTATCAGCAACAGTAATTAAAACATAGTTGCCTTCTTTGGCATCCAGATGTACCCATGCAAAATTATCATCAACCGTAAAATTCTCGGCGTTGATAATTAACTTACCACCATCGGGCATGGCATCTCGTGCATTAACTGCCAGATTCATTAATACTTGATGCAGTTGATTAATATCCCCATTCACTGTCCATAGATTCTTGGGCGCACCTATCTCTAATTCGATGGTTTTGGGAAAAGTTTCCGCAATTATTTTTCTAATTTCTGAGATTAAATGCCTAATTTGGATTGTACCGCGATCGCCTTCTAATCCTCTTGCAAAGGTGAGAATTTGTTTAACCAAAGCTGTTCCTCGTTTAGCATTGGTTTCTATGATTTGGAAAAATCCTTTAGTTTGTTCGTCTACATTGGTTAATTTGAGGGGAAGTAAGCGAGAGAATCCTAAAATAGGAGCAAGAATATTATTAAGGTCGTGAGCTATACCACTAGCCAGCGTTCCCAGACTTTCTAGGCGTTGAGTGCGGAGGAATTGGGCTTCTAGCTGTTTTTTCTCGGTAATATCGGTATTAACTACCAAATATGAGGACGGATTGCCTGCTCGATCTTTTACTAGAGTCCAGCGACTTTCAACCACAATCTTTTTACCTGCTTTGGTTACTTGATTTAGTTGTCCTTGCCACTCACCCTTTTCCTTAACTCCTTGCTGAATTTCGTTCAATTTGGTTAAAGATTCCTGATATAAAAGCTCGTTGGCATCTTGCTTTAGGGCTTCTGCTTTTGTCCAGCCATATAATTTCTCTGCCCCCTGATTCCAAAATAAGATTCGGTGATCTAATCCTCTCACCATAATTGCGTCAGTAGCTACATCGAGTAGGGCTGCTTGTTCGAGAATTTTGGCTTCTGCTTGTTGTTTTTGATGATTATTCTGATAGGCTTCGATAATACGACTACTAGTAGCTAAAAAAGGTTGGAGATAATCCACCATAGCTTCATCGTAACCTCCATCTCGATTGGCAATGCCTACCATACCTACCATTTCCTTGTCTTTATAAAAAGGTACTCCTAAAAAAGCACTTAAAGGGGGATGTCCGTCTGGCAAACCGCCCCGTCTAGGATCGGTACTAGGGCTATTAGCTATTACAGGTTTTCCAGTAACGATAACTGCACCAAAAAGAGTTTGTAAGTTATGAAATTCCATTCCTTTAGGTGCATTCTCAGCATAAAATGCCCTTGTTTCTTCATTCCAGGCAATATTAGTAATGGCGTGGGTTTTGAGATAAGGGCTACCTCTTACTTTCATATAGCCTTCTTCCATTAGGGGACTGCCATCTGCTTTAAAGAGAATCTCCCCAATAAATCCATATTCACTCTCGGTTAATTCTAAAAGGCGATCGAGCATACCATCAAATAAAATCTCAGGTTCTACCTCTGCCAAAAATGTGGTTTGAATCCAACTAATTGCTTGTAGAAGTCGATTACTTTTTTGCATAGCTGCTTCTACTTTTTCCCGCTGTTGGAGCTCTGCCTGTAGCTGCTGATATAATTCTCCTTGGTGAATAGCGATCGATACTTGCGTAGCTAGGAGTTGCAGCAATTCTAGTTCCGACTCCTGCCAATTTCTAGGAGCAGAACATTGATGAACGATTAACAATCCCCACAAGCGATCTACTGGAGAATTTTCATCGGTTAATAAAATGGGAATGGCGATATTGGCTCTGACTTGAAAACTTGCTAAAAATTCAATGTGGCATTGGCTCAAATGAGATTGATAAATATCCCCGTTAGCATGAATATGACCTTGCTGATAAGGTTCAATCCAAGCTTGTTCAAAACAGTAGTCTTTAATTACTTTATGGCGAATAGACCATTGGGAGTTGCTAACCGATTCATTAGTTACAATACCACTCCAACCTGATTCAAAACGATAAATTAATACCCTATCCGCCTGGATTAACTGCCTTACTTCGGCAACAGTTGTATTGAGAATTGATTCTAGATCTAAAGATTGACGAATCCGTAGAGCTATTTCCGCTACTAATTGCTCTTTTTGCACTCGATCTTGTAATTCCGCAGCCTGTTGTTCTACCTGATTGGCTAAATCAACATTGCGTCTTTGCAAAAATTCAATTCTTTCCTTCTCTAACCGACGCACTCTACTTTGTAATATTTCTAAAGAACCATTTAGATCGATAGGATTAATCGCCCTTAATAAACTACTTTGGGTTACAACGCCTAATAATTCTCCTTGTTCACCAGCTACTACCAATCGTCGCAATAGATGCTGCTCCATTTGCTGCTGTACTTCCCAAAGAGAGTCTTCTGGTTTGGCTAAAAATAGAGGAGTACTCATCGCTGCTTGGGCAGGAATTGTTTCTAAGTTCAACTCTAGTAATTGAAATTGAACAATATCTCTTTCAGTAATAATGCCTATTGGTCTAAGAAATTCACCAATTTCAACTATGGGAATACAGCTAACCTTATAATCTGCCATCGATTGAGCAACTTCTAAAACTGAAACCGTAGATAGTGCGTGAATTGCTCTAGACATTACTTCTCTTACTGTGCGCAGTTTGAGTAAATCCACAGATTTCAGAGCTTGACGCAAACTATCTTGAGTAATTAACCCCAGCAATCGCTCGTTTTCATCAATAATCGGTAAATGGCGTATCTGATTTTGCCGTAGTAAATTCAGTGCAGTAAAAATATCCTGAGACTCTGTAGAATTTAAAGTAATAACGTCTCTGCTCATCACCTCAGCAAGAGTCATTCCTTTTAAGTTTCTTCCTGTAGAAATTAGACGGACAAGATCTCGCTCAGTAAAGATACCAAGTAACTGGGAATTAGCGATCGCTAAAACGCAACTAGAGTTAACCGAAGCAATTAAACTAGTTTCTGCAACTCGATCGTCTTTAGATAGTAGACAACTATTAGCCCAACTTCGGCTCATTAACTCAATAACTTGTTCCAAAGGAATCTCAGGAGATACAGTCAGAGGATCTCGCTCAACTGCCTGTTCTAAAGAGATAAAGTTATTCTGTTGCATGATTCAGTTACATATTAATTTTTATAAATGAAATATAAATTATCGATACTACATTGTCTATGCTTAACTTTGCTAATTGCTATATTTTTTACCGTCTTATAGTAGTAAATTTCAACATATATTAACTATTTTATGTGTAAAAGTTTGAAGTAAACATTAATGTATATTAAGAAGTATTACTAGATAACAATGGTTATTGACTAAACACTAATAATAGACTTCTTGCATATCTACATCTCATTTTCGATTTTTGAACTTCCGTACTGTCGACGTAAGTTTTATCCCTTCAGTAACTAACAAAAAAGCTGTTAGCTAAGAGCTAACAGCTTTAGTTTAAATCTTCTGCTCAATCAGGAAAAAAGTTAAGAGCTAACAGCTAATCTTATCCTCTTCAAGTTCCTGATGGTGAAACCATTCCTTCCAATTGATCGAATCGTTTTTGAATAGTTTCTGGTTGCACTGTGCCAACTCGTGATAGTAACACAGCACCAAAGCCAAATAGGTTAAGCATCAAGATAATGAATCCTCCAGCAATGGGAATGAGACTAAGTAGAGCGAAAATTAGCATTCCTAGGGAAAAAGGCAGGAATTTAGCATTTTCTCTGCGAGAAAAAACTTTCTTACCAATCCACAATCCAGTCGCGATCGCACCAAGCAAACCAGCAACAGCAAAGGCTAAATTAGCAATGGGAATTAGCAAAAAGCCGAACACACTACCTGAAAATAGAGCTATAAACAGTGTAATCGCCACAATACCACCTAAGCCCCACATTCCGCTCTTAAAGGGATGTTGATGCATAGTTGCAGTAATGCTTTGAATGTGACCTGGGAGTAGTAACAGTAAAAATATGCCAAAAGCAAAGACAATTATGAGAGAGATTAGGGAAAATAAGGCATTGGTTAAATAAAGAGTGCCAAACAACCCAAAGCGATCGAATAGCACTTTGGCATTACTAAACATGGCTACTTCACTACCACCAACCACTGCCCCCTCTTCTTTAATAATTTGTCCGCCAATAGCTACGGCATCCCCGCCAACGCTAGCATTAGGTTTGAGAATAACGTCGCCACCAATAGCTACCGCATCATTAGTAACTTGTCCTCGATCGAGAATTGTTACTGAACCACCAATAGCTACGGCATCATTCATAACTTGCTGTTCGGGAACTGTGACATCAGTACCCATTTTAAAAATAGTGATATCACTCTCATTATTAGCAACAGCAACTCCTGTAACAAAAATCACCAGGAAAGCTGCAAAAAAAGCTAAGATTAACAGTCTAATTTTACGCCAACTCATTTTTTAATTCTCCTTTTATTTGGTTAGTAGTTAGTGGTTATTAAGACTTGTTCAATTGGTCTTCTAGGGGTGGGTTTAGTATCTGGTGCATAACCGAGGCGTAGCAAAATTTGGGGATAGCCAGCGTCGGGAAATAGGTTTTGAAGTTGCGATCGCAATTCGGGAACTTCAATTGGTTGATTAAAGAAGGATGCCCAGACATTATCGACTCTTGCTCTTAGAAGTAAATGTCCTAACGCTTCTCCTGTAGCCAGCCAATCTGGTTGGCTATCGCTTCTGCTACTAAGTAGCAACAAAACAGGAGCTTGTTCTGCTAATTTTCGATCTTTGGCTGACTGGGATTTTCCTAGATCGAAAGAACGAATAACAAGAGAAATTAAAGGTGCAAATACATCTAATCTTTCATCCATTCCTTGAGCATAAACAGGAATACCATCGTGACTGGAACTATCACCAGAGTGAATCCACTTGGCTAATTCACTACGAAATAAAGGATTTGCCATTTGTAAGCGATCGCCCTTTTCAATTAAATTAATTACCGCTTTACGACTATCTTCAGGCATAATTTGCAGTTGAATATCTTGTGAACTAGCTGCTAGTTGTAATTCTGATAGGAGAGAAGGGGGAAGTGCTTTATCGGTAAAAGAAAGTCGATTGGTGCGTCTTTTAACTATGGCATTAAATAAGGATTTTTCTCGATCTGAAGCTAATCTTTCACTACCAATACTAATTCTCGCCAATAAATCTAAGTTTTGATTATCAGGACAGATTTCTACTATTTCTTGATAGCCAAAGTAGCGGATGGCAATGCGAAGATTAAATAAAGCTGCGCCACAACTAATCGTTAATTCGCGATGCTCGGGATCGACTATGGGTAAAGCGCGAGATTTATCTGCATCAAGTTCAATAGCATTATCAACTATCTTAAATAACCAGGGCTGGGTGTTGTGTCCCGATGGAGCTAATATCGCATAATTAATTAGAAATCTGAGTTTTTCTGCAATCTTACCGTTTACAGGAAAATCTGATTCTTGAATTTGCCAAGGGTCTGAAGTTAATAAAAGCATAACAAGTATCTCCTATTCCAGCGCAGGTTGACTTTAGTCTAGGCGGGGGTAATATCTATAGTCGGATTAGCCATATTTTTCTATTTTTCGGCTTGTAGTAATCTCAGCTAACCAATACAAAAGATATCGCGCAATAACTAACTCCTTCTCCTACAGTCACAAGAGGTTAATAGAATCTCTATTCTAAGTTCACTTTGAAATTAAGTTAAAAGTTTGAGGATATTGTGAGGATATATGCGATCGCTTCGCTGCTACTTTGTAGTCGCGCAGTGCCAGCTACGCTAATCGCGCAGTGCCAGGCTCCTGCTTTGTCAAAATTGATTTGAGGGATAAATCTCAATCAATATCTCCTCCTCTCTTAGTCAGCATTCCCTTGCGGATTGAACGAAATAATCAGCTTTTTCTCCCTTGTCTGCCTTGTCCCCTTGTCTTCCTTGTCTTACTACACTTTGAACTGTGGAAGGTGGGTTGAAAGCAAATCACCTAATTGTTGCCAAGATTTTGGCTCTGGTAGGGTTAGAGCTTTAATTCCAGTCAATTTTTCTACCAGTTGTACCCCCGCACTGGTGCTAGTAGCTACTCCAGTAATGAGATCTGGTTGCAATCCAAAGCCTTGGCTAACTCCCACTACAGCATAGGGATCGGAGGCACAGAGAATAGTATAGTTAACCTGCGATCGCATTTCTTCAAGGACAATTGCCCCATTGTAAGGTTCTAAGGGAGATGCTCCTGCCTCAGCAACCACCACATCTGGTTCACTGGCAGCAATTTTAGTTAAAAGTTGGCGCAAACGTTGGCGAAATTCTTCTGGTTCACAGATGGAAGAGGGTAAACCCACATCGACAAAATCAAATATCTGCTGGGCACCCGCATCCTGCATGGCTAAAATATCTCGATAACGCCCTGCCCCAGTTAGTTTTGCTCCAACTACCTTTAAACCCATTTGCCGTAACAGACGGATGATTACCCTCGCTGCAGTAGTTTTGCCAGCCGACATGGAAGTGCCGATAATCATGATTGTCGGACATTGGTAGGGCTGTTCTGGTAGAGGATTAATAAAATTATCCATCGATAGCTTCTGTTCATCCCGCAGTAAATGACCTTGATAGAGTAAAGATGGAGGAAATGGCAACAAATGGGAAACTGAAGTAGCTTTGCCAAATAAACCTGCAGGAGTCAAGGCATGAAGAGAATTATTTAGAGTAATATCTTGCCAATTACCAACAATTTCTAAGGTTGCCTCTCGTACCCCAAAGGCACCGA
The DNA here is from genome assembly GCA_030065155.1 of Xenococcaceae cyanobacterium MO_188.B29. Classification (GTDB taxonomy): domain Bacteria; phylum Cyanobacteriota; class Cyanobacteriia; order Cyanobacteriales; family Xenococcaceae; genus JASJDJ01. Next base: position 823 of record JASJDI010000195.1, on the reverse strand, counting down.
TAATTAGATCTCCTGGCAGTAAATTAGCCATCCGTCCGTTAGCTAATTCAACTTTAGATGAGGGATTGAGGGGCGATATCACCTCACCTAGCACATAATCCCCAGTTGCCCACTGCGATCGTGGGAGAAATCCAACCTCAAAAGGAACGGAATCGAGATCGGCAATTCTGGTTAGGGAACTCAAAAAATATCGATTTAACATGGTTTTTCCCCTTAAAAATCTCTCTTAAACTTAAATAAGTAGCTGGGTGAAATTAAATAGAAAATAGTGATGACAGGGGTTAGGGATTCGGGAGTCGAGGAAAATTTTGACAGTCAGATTTTATATAGTGGTGTGCAATCTAGTTAACTGTAGTTTAGACTAAAAGAATCACCAGAAAATAATTCAGCTAGTTGGAAATAGCTGAAATCGAAAACAAACACTTAAAAATTAAGATTAAGCTGCCTTCTTCTTGAACGAGTCGCTCATGGTGAGGCACTTTCGTTGGGCGGGTTCCCAAGGGGCTGTCTGCCGAACCTGCGTCCGCCCTTTATAAGCCCCGTCGACTTGAGAAAAGCGCACCGCGATTAGGCTGAGGTCTCCTCAGTGAGCGGAAATGCCGAACTTGGTTCGGCTTATTCCACGCTCACCCGAAGGGCGTATAGGACGGAGCAAGAAGTGCCGAATCCGAAGGGGGGAAACCCAAGCTCACAAGGGTAGGTTTTTAACAAAGAGGCGAGTGCTTACTATAATCTGAACGAAAAAATCAGCATTTCCCCCTTGTCTTCCTTGTCCTCCTTGTCTCCCTTATCTTGATTTTAGGCTTAAATGTAAAAAGTCTAC
>JASJDI010000194.1 GCA_030065155.1 Xenococcaceae cyanobacterium MO_188.B29 | reverse complement strand
TCTCTTGATGATGGTTCATTTCTGTTGATTGAAAACCATTGTCCCATTTGTGCTGCTGCGATCGCTTGTACGGGATTATGTCAGAGAGAACAAGAGATATTTCAAACTGTTTTAGGAGAAAATATCGATATAGCCAGAACAGAACATATCGTTGCTGGAGAAAGACGCTGTGTCTATCGAATTCAAGAATGATTTTGTCTATTTGTTAACAAGAAATTCCAGAGGCGTTTATATATAAGATTTGCTGAATAAGTAAGGGAAAAAAATTGACAAGAATCAGCTTAGCTTGGTTAAAAGATAAGTTTTTATGTTAGCAAGTAGGGTTTAATATCAGGGTAAGCTCATTTTTCTGAACTCAGGTCAGACTGGTTCGATTCACGGTACATTTATACTTGTCAAGTTATTCAGCAAACCCTACTTACAACCAAACTTTTGGCTAGTCTCTTTTCGCATCAACAAAGAGATACTAAAAACATAAAAGCACAAACAACAGATAAAGTATGGATTTTCCGATTATTACCGCAACTACTGCCAGCATTCTGGCATTTTTACAAATATTTCTCGGTTTTTTAGTTGGTTTAAAGCGATTGAAGACTAAAACTGGTATTGGCGATGGTGGAAATGAAGCTTTAGCTCGTCAAATTCGTGTACATGGAAATTTGATTGAAAATGCACCAATTTTTCTTATTTTACTTGTCTTACTGGAATTAACTGGCACAGGAAAAATCAAAGTCATTATTCTTGGTACCGTCTTTGTTTTAGGTCGAATTACTCATGCTTATGATCTAAGTAAAAGTACCTATGTTCTTGCACCTTTACGGGGTGTGGGTGCTGGTTGTAGTAGCCTTGCCATTGTTGTGACAGCAGGAATGATACTTAGTCATGTTCTGTAAAGGGAATTTTTAAGCGTGTGTTTCCATAAATCGATCCCTCAAACTTACGAAATCACTGTTAAAGGTCATTTACTCATATGGTAAATATTCCTTTGTGGTCTTTTGTTTGAGTAAAGCACTACGTTTCATTCTACTGAGACAGTTTGGCGAATGGCATCTTTGGGAACACCACGTAAAGCGTCTTCTCGGCGATCTTCTAGTATTAAAGCGATCGCTTGAATTAAATTATCTCTGCATTCTTCAACAGTTTCGCCTTGTCCATTAGCTCCAGGAATTTCAGGACAGTAAGCAAAATAACCGCCTTCGGCAGCAGTTTCAATAATTGCCGTGAACTCATTACGCATAATCAAGCAGTTTAAATTGATTCTAAGACCATAATAAAAGATAGAGATAATGATTCAAGTAAGAATTGTAATGTGAGCTTTACGATTCAGGCGATCGCTTGAATCAAATTATCGTCAAATTTGATACTCAACAATAAGATGAAATAGTTTAGGATTTTCAAGCAGATTTTTAGAGCCTTTTGGTCAATAATTGGCAAGAAACTATAGAGAATAAAGAATTATCTGTTCCTATCAAGATTTTCGGGGATAAATAGAACTGATAGACAAAAATTAAACTCTGCCAAAAATACCTGAATTTTTCCCCTTTTACTTCCCAAAGACTAACTGCATAATACTAATAATTTATTTTTCCTTGACACACGGCTTATTACGCCATGTAACTTATTAGCTTATTCCACGTTAACCAATAACAACAATATGACCAAATCCTCAGACCAATCATCAGAGGCAACAGTTCAAGAAAGTCTATCTCTTACCACCTATCAATTTCGTCTCCAGGATTTCTTGGTAGGCGCACAGATGCTTTTCATTGCTTTTGGAGCTTTGGTATTAGTCCCAATTCTAGCGGGATTAGACCCTAATGTTGCTCTCTTTACCTCTGGAATAGGAACTTTGTGTTTTCAATTAGTAACTGGAGGAAAAGTTCCTGTATACCTGGCATCTTCCTTTGCTTTCATTGCTCCAATTACTTTTAGCGTTGATAAATATGGTTTACCTGCAACTTTATCAGGACTTGCTGCTGCGGGAATAGTATATCTAGTTTTGAGCCTAATTATTTTCTGGGGTGGTACAGGAATAATTGCTAGAGTCCTACCTTCCATCGTAACTGGTCCCGTAATCATGGTTATCGGTTTGGGTTTAGCTCCTATCGCCGTGAACATGGCTTCGGAAGCTAGCGAAGGATATAGTGAGGTTACGGCTATTGGGGTAGCTATGGTTTCTCTATTGGCAACTATGTTGACAACAATTTTAGCCAGAGGTTTTTTAAGATTAATCTCAATATTAATGGGTATAGTTGCAGGATATTTAGTATCTTTACCTCTAGGTCTAGTAGATTTTACTCCTCTGGGTAAAGCTCCTTGGTTAGAAATTCCTAGCTTTACTACACCAAGCTTTCATTTACCAGCAATTCTATTTATTTTACCTGTAGCGATCGCTCCTGCGATCGAACATATTGGAGATGTGTTGGCTATTGGTTCAGTGACTGAAAACAACTATTTACGGGATCCAGGCATCCATCGAACTTTACTAGGAGATGGCATAGCTACAACTCTAGCTGCATTTTTAGGAGGACCCCCTAACACCACCTATTCAGAGGTAACAGGAGCAGTTGCCCTAACCAGAGCTTTTAACCCTGCTATTATGACTTGGTCGGCAATTACAGCCATCTTACTCTCTTTTTTCGGTAAATTGGGAGCCATATTACAAACTATTCCTGTACCTGTGATGGGGGGTATTTTAATTGTTCTGTTTGGCACTGTGGTGGTTATTGGAATGAACAGCATGATTCAAACTAGAGCAGATTTATTACAACCCCGCAATCTAGTTATAGTTGGAGCAATTTTAATCCTAGGAGTGGGAGGTATGAGTCTTAAAGCGGGACAATTTGCTTTGGAAGGGATCGGACTATCTAGCATCGTCGGCGTATTGTTAAATTTGTTACTACCTCAAGGGGAAAAACGTCTAACCTGAGATTAACTCTTAAATAAGCTATTAGCTTTCAGCTATTTGTTAAAAGATTAGGATCAATCCCTCAGATATGAGTTATCGCTTGATTTCCCTGGTGGGCTTAATTGCCTTTATTGGTATTGGCTATATATTTTCTAATAACCGTAAACTTATTCCTTGGCACACGGTTCTTTGGGGGATTTCTTTGCAGTTAATTTTAGGAGTATTGATTCTCAAAAGTGCGATCGGTTTAACCATTTTTCAATTTCTGGGAGCATTTGTCAGAAAATTTTTAGATTTTTCTGATGAAGGAGCAAAATTAGTTTTTGGGGATGGTTTTGAAGAACATTTCATCGCTTTTAAGATTTTGCCAACAATTATCTTTGTTTCTGCATTTATATCTTTGCTGTACCACTACAATATTTTGCCTCGCATTGTGGGCATGATGGGATGGATAATGATGAAAACAATGAAAACTTCGGGGGCGGAGTCTCTAAGTTCTGCTGCCAATGTTTTTGTAGGGCAAACCGAAGCACCTTTGTTAATTAAACCCTATTTATCCAAATTAACTAACTCAGAACTACATTCAGTAATGACGGGGGGTTTTGCTACTATTGCAGGAGGAGTGATGGCTGCTTATATCGCTTTTGGAATTCCTGCCGAACATTTACTTTCTGCTTCGGTAATGTCAGCCCCAGCAGCTTTAGCCATCTCTAAGCTTTTCTATCCAGAGACAGAAAAACCTGAAACTAAAGGTAAGATTAAAACTCTACCTAAATCACATCATGTCAATGCCCTTGATGCTGTTACTACTGGCACAATCGAAGGGCTGAAACTAGCTCTCAATGTAGGAGCGATGTTAATTGCTTTTTTAGGATTATTAGCTTTATGTAATTCCTTGTTAGCTGTATTAGGAAATCAAGTAGGACTTCCTAATTTATCTTTAGAAGGGATTTTTGCTTATCTTATGTTTCCTGTAGCCTGGTTGATGGGAGTTCCTATGGCTGACTGCCATAATGTAGCTATTTTGTTAGGTAAAAAGATTATTCTCAACGAATTTGTAGCGTATTTAGATTTACAAGAATTGATTTCTGGCGATATTCCTGCTATTTCAGAACGAGCTAAAATTATTGCTACCTATGCTCTTTGTGGTTTTTCTAATATAGGCTCGATCGGTATTCAGATCGGTGGACTTAGTGCGATCGCTCCTGAAAGGCAAAAAGATTTAGCTCAATTAAGTATACGAGCCTTAGTTGCTGGTTCGATCGCTTGTTTTATCACAGCTTGTATAGCAGGAATCTTGATTTAGGTTTGATCGAGTCTGCTCCTTGGAAAGCTGAATGTACAGGAGACAGAAGTTTTAACCTTCCTGCCAATATTCTAGTACTATATTTAAGTCTTAACTTTTTGTATCCGAACTCCGAACTCCCGAGCGACCCTGGCGAGGCTTCCTCCCCTAAGGAACGCGCGAGCCGAACTCCGAACTCCTAATTCCTGACTCCTAACTTCTGACTTCCCTATTATGTCCCCGCAAACTATCGTAATTAAAATTGGTACATCTAGTCTTACTCAAGCAACTGGTCAAATTGCGATCGCGACTATTGCTTCTTTAGTCGAAACTCTGTGCAGTTTGCGTCGGGATGGACATAAAGTGATCTTAGTTTCTTCTGGTGCAGTGGGAGTAGGTTGTCTTAGGCTAAATATGCCCGAAAGACCCAAGAAAATTGCTTTAAAACAGGCTGTAGCTGCGGTTGGGCAAGGTAGATTAATGCGTATTTACGATGACCTCTTTAGTAATTTAGCTCAACCCATTGCCCAAGTATTGCTCACTCGCCGTGAATTGATGGAGCGTACTTCTTATGTTAATGCCTCCAATACTTTTGCTGCGCTGTTGGAACTCGGTGTTATTCCCATTGTTAATGAAAATGACACTATTGCTGTAGAAGAATTAAAATTTGGCGATAATGATACTCTTTCGGCTCTAGTTGCCAGCTTAACTCAAGCAGATTGGCTATTTCTACTAACTGATGTAGATAAACTCTATTCTGCCGATCCTAGGGTTGTTCCTGATGCAAAACCTATCGAATTAGTGAATAATTCTGAATTCAAACAATTACAAGTAGAAGCTGGTTCAAGGGGTTCTCAATGGGGAACAGGAGGTATGGCAACTAAACTAGCTGCTGCCAGAATTGCTACCGCTTCGGGAGTTAGAACAGTTATTACTCAAGGAAAACAGCCAGAGAATATCAGTAAGATTCTAGCAGGAAGCGCGATCGGTACTCAGTTTGAGCCTCAACATAGCACTGAGAATGCACGTAAACGCTGGATCGCTTATGGTTTAATACCTATGGGTAAATTATATTTGGATGCAGGAGCAGTCAAAGCAATTTGCCAGAAAGGAAAATCTCTTTTACCTGCGGGAATTACTAATGTTGAAGGAGATTTTTCTGTCTCTGACGCGGTGAAACTATGTGATGAGTCAGGACAAGAAGTTGCTAGAGGATTGGTTAACTATAACAGTACAGAAGTTAGGAAAATTCAAGGACATCATTCAGACAAGATTGCCCTAATTTTGGGTTACGAAACTGAAGAAACTGTAGTGCATCGAGATAACTTGGTAGTTAAGGATTAAAAGTAGCTCGATCGAGATTCAAGTTAGAAACAGGAAATATTAAGCCGATCCCTTCTCCCTATAAAACAAAATGACGAATAAAAAATCGATCGGGTATCTCTATTTCTGATTCTGGTAAAAGTCGATGACGCAGACGAGACACTGTAACCCATACGTTATTGTCTGAGGTAGTTAAGTTAACAGGTAAGTCAAAACCCGATGCTAAAGTTTCGATTGGTTTGGGTTCAGTACCAGGAGACAAGACATCAATACGGACAAGACGACCATTGCCACTTTCCATTGCACCTTCGGTAAGTAACAGTGAGCCATCAGCAGCAAACTGCATTCCATCGGGATTTTCCAATCTGCGTTCCAGAGGAATTACCTCTACCTTCAGGGAATTGTCTGGTTGAGGAATTATCTTTAGTAAATCTCCCCTGGAGTACATACTAACGATAGTTATACCATCGTCATTACGAGCAATACCAGCCAGTCCTATTTGTTCTGACTCAGGGCGGAATAATTCATCTTCTATCCAAGTTTGGAACTGATTGGCATTAGGAGCGAGATAGTGAATGCGAGGCTGGAAACTATCGGTGATATAAACACCCCCATCACTGTCTAGGGCTATATCATTACCAAAACCATTATCAGGCATAGAAAGCGATCGAACGACCTCCCCCGTACGAACATCCAAGGCAAAAACTCGATGAGGACGACGAACTATTTCCCCCTCAGCATTAGGCACACCCAGAAAATCAGGAGAAGTTCCCCAAAGAATTCCTCGCTCTTGATCCAGTCGTAAACTTGTAGCTGCAAAAACTTCCTCACTGCCTGGAAAAAAGGTGGTAATTTTACCATCAGGAGAAATCTGCAAAATCTGCCCACTCACAACTGAACCAACATAAAGTGTTCCATCCCTAGCTCTTGCAATTCCATTAGGATATTGAAAGTTAGGAGGTAACTCGATCTTATTTTGAATGTTAACTTTATTCTGTTTACTAAAATGAGCTAATCCTTGACTTGCTGTTAGTTCGCGATCGGCGTAAGCTGGCACTGCGCGAGACCTTCGGTAGTCGCTGTCGCGATCGAAATTAGCATTAAACCAAAAGTATGGGAAAATGCTCAAACAGAAAGTGAAGTAAAATCTTTTGTTGATTTTCACAATATTAACTGATTGTTGAAGTCAGAAATCAGAAATTAGATGTAGGGGCGATTGGCTAATCGCCCTTATAAGGTTTTTAACTAAGCAATATTTATTTATTAACAGTAGTCATTAAAGAAGCTGAATATCTTTCACCAGCGACGGCATTTTTAGGCGATACTGCTTCTATTTGTGCCATTTCCTCTTGAGTTAAGACAATATCCACTGCGCCTACATTTTCTTCTAAGTAAGCCTGACGTTTAGTACCAGGAATTGGCACGATATCTTCTCCTTGCGCCAATAACCAAGCAAGGGCTAGTTGTCCTGGTGTAACTCCCTTATTTTGAGCTATTTCTTTAACACGTTCGACTAATTTTAGATTCTGGTAGAAATTATCCCCCGTAAATCTGGGTTGAGTACGCCGAAAATCATCCTCAGCAAAATCATCGGGACTGGTTATTTTGCCAGAGAGAAAGCCTCTACCTAAAGGACTATAGGGTACAAAACCGATTCCTAATTCCCGTAAAGTAGGCAAAATTTCCCCTTCGGGATCGCGACTCCAAAGAGAATATTCACTCTGCAAAGCACTAATAGGATGAACTTTATGAGCGCGACGAATTGTATCGGGTGCTGCCTCCGAGAGCCCTAAATAGCGGATTTTACCTTCTTTAACTAACTCTGCCATTGCGGAAACCGTATCTTCGATAGGCACTTGAGGATCGACGCGATGGAGATAATAAAGATCGATATAATCTACGCCTAATCTTTGTAAAGATCGATCGCAAGACTGTTTGACTGTTTCGGGTTTGGCATCCATAACTAAGGTATTGGTGGCTGGATCGTATTTAATGCCAAATTTAGTTGCTAGAACAACTTCATCTCGTCGAGAAGAAATTGCTTCTTGATACAGTCGCTTATGGGGGAAACCCCCAAGACCGCGCTGTATCGCTTTCCCTACTAATTCTTCATTTGTACCGTACATTTCGGCAGTATCGAGAAAAGTTACACCCAAATCTAAGGCTTTATTAATTGTGGCAATAGAGTCTGCTTCGTCACTACTACCATAGGCAATGGACATACCCATACAGCCTAATCCTAATTCTGAAACTGTGAGTCCTTGGTTGCCTAATTTTCTAGTTTTCATCAATTTTCTCCTGTTTCGTATTGAGAAGATCAAATTCGTTTTTTTGCTCTGCTTCTAGTTTTTTGTAATGTTGAATTTTCCAGTTGATTACTTCTAGATGTTCCTTGAGTTGAAGAATATGTTCCTCTACCTGTTGTTGATGCTGCTCTAACATTAGTCGGCGCTCTCTTACTGCGTTTGGTTTTTGGCGAAATAAACCAATAAATTGCTGCATCTGACGGATAGACATTCCCGTTGCTCGTAAGCGATTGAGAAACTGAATTTGTTGTACATTCTCAGCAGAATAGCGACGATGTCCCTTTTCATCCCTACCAATTGCTTCGAGTAATCCCGCTCGCTCGTAGTAACGTAATGTATGTACGCTCAGTCCAGATAAAGAGGCAACCTCTGCGATGGTTAGTTTGTCTTCCATGTCAATACCTTAGAACTTAGAGTGCGCTCTAAGTCAAGAGTAAATTTAAGATATCGGTCATTAGTTATTAGTCTTTGGTTTTGTGAAAATACTATATATTGTTAAAAAGTAATAACTACTTTGCCGAAGTGCAAACCTCGATCGAGATATTCAAAGGCTTCTTGAGTTTGCTCTACAGGAAAAATGCGATCGACTACAGGATGAATATCTTTAGCTTCAATTTCTCGATTCATTGCCTCAAATTGATGTGTGCCACCTACTTCTAGTCCGCGAATGGTTGCCTGTTGGTGCATTAAGGCTAAAACATCGATATTTGCTTGAAAACCATCTAATAAGCCGACAACTGAAATATAACCGCCCATTCGTAATGCATTAAGCGATCGATCTAAATTTCTCCCTCCTACTGTGTCTACAATTACATCTACACCCTTCCCTTGAGTCATCTGATATACGGTTGTTTCCCAATTGGTATCTTCTTTGTAATTAATAACTAAGTCTGCCCCCAATTGCTTTGCTTTCTGTAATTTTTCTTCACTACTAGAAGTAATAATTACCTTTGCCCCTCGTGCCTTGGCAAATTGGAGAGCAAATATAGATACTCCACCAGTTCCATGTAACAATACAGTATCATTGGCTTTTAAATTACTGTAACTTAAAGCATTCCAAGCGGTAAGACCTGCGATCGGTAGAGTAGAAGCCTCAATAGTAGTCAGATTGCGAGGAATAGATATAATTTGGTTAGCAGAAAAACATTTGTATTGACTCAGTTGACCTGGGATATTACCTAAACCTTGTCTAGTTGTATAGTCAGTTGTTTGCTTGGTAGGTTTGCCATTTATCCAATCAGGAATAAATGTTGTGGCTACTTTATCTCCAGTCTTAAATGCGGTAACTTCTTCTCCTACTGTTTCCACAATACCAGCACCATCACAGATTGGAATGTATGGCAGTGATAAATTAGGATTTAACGACCCTTTAACAACTAGCAAATCGACATAATTAAGAGATACAGCTTCAATTTTTACCAAAACTTGTTTTTTAGTTGGCTGAGGTTGAGTTTGTTCGACAATTTTGAGATTGCTAATACCCAAGTTATCTACAAGCTGAATTGTTTTCATTGACTTGCCGATCTAGCTACAAGTTTTATGATGCAGTCGCTCTAGTAATTATGTCCAATACTTGTTTTAAGTCACACTGATACTAAATAAGTATTAATTTGCTTTTATAACAGTACGCTTATTGAAATGTAAAATGCTATAAATTCAACAATTAATATCATCCCTGGAAATTATTTGCAGATAATCTTCAAATGTATCTAAATCTATTTCGCCTTGAGGAAAATCTATTTTCTGTACTAAATCTGGATATTTATTGATTATTTTTTTAGCACCACGATCGCCTTTTAGTTCCATTAATTCTGAGAATAAACTACGAGAAAATAAAGCAGGTATGCCCAAAGTTTTTTGATATTGACTAGCGATTATTGGTTTATTAGTTAAATTATGAGCATCAATGAGTTGGTCGATAATTGCTGCTGAAATAAAAGGCTGATCGCCGGTGAGAAAAACCACTCCGTCTAGGTTTGATAATTGCTCTTGAATATAGGCAATGCCACAACGAATAGAGCTACTAATACCTTCATTCCCTTGAGTATTTTTAATTATTTTGACAGGAAATATCACTATTTCTGGTTCTATTTTTTCGACATTTGCTCCGAGTATTACTATTACTGGACTACAGGAAGAAGCCAGGGTACATTTAGTAACATAACTAAGTAAAGTTTGTCCTCGATAGGGTAATAATTGTTTGGGTTGACCCATCCGTCTCGATGCACCAGCAGCAAGAATAATGGCAGCTATAGGACTTTTTCTGTCTTTATTTGTGTTCAACTTTCAAGACCTTTTCTGGTTGTCCGATTTGCTTTTGTTCAATATCGTATCTTTGATGGAGAGGTTGAGAGCGATGTTTTAAAAAACCAGCATTACGTTTAGTTAAAACTGCTTGAATTTCAGTAACGATCGCGCTAGCAATTTCTGCGGGGGTATCGGCTCCAATATCTAAACCGATGGGACTGTATAATTTTTCTAATAGGGTTTTATTAGGATTTAGTTCCTCTATTATCTTAGTGATTCTATTCTTTGAACCCATCACACCCAAATAAGGAATTTTTGTGGGTAGAAGAAATTTAATAATATCGCGATCGTCAAAATAATTATGAGTCATGACAACAGCTACGGTATTTTCATCTACTGATATCTGTTGGCTAATAATGTCGCGACGAGTGAGAATAATTTTATCTGTGATCGCAAATCTTTGATGAGTTTTTTCTTGTGCGCGACAATCAACTACAGTAACTTGCCAACCTATCGCTTTAGCTAATTCTACTACAGGTAGAGCATCTCGACCCGCACCAAAAATAATTAGAGAAGTAGGAGGTTGAATAACTTCGATAAAAACTTCTACACTACCTGATGATAATTGGTATTTAGTAACAGTAGATTGTCTAATATTTTTAGCCTTAATAGTGTCAGCAGCGATCGCGTTTTTTAACTCTTGCTCTTGAATATTGTCGTAATTGGTATTGTCAGGATAAATAATAAAACGAGAGCCAATTTTTAAATCAATCTTACCTTCTACAGAAAAAATAGTCGCGATCGCACCTTGTTTTTGATTTTTTAGACATTGAGCAATTAAGTTTAGGGGAGAGAGATAATTAAGCTGATCGAGCTTTTCTAGTAATATTTGTACTGCACCATTACAACCCAATCCAAAACCCCAAATAAGGTCTTCTTCTGAAGTAGCATCATAACTTATTAACAGAGGTTCTTTTTCTATTTTTTTAGTATATTGCCAGATATCATTTTCTACACAACCTCCACTTAAAGTTCCTACCATTTCTCCTGTTTCTGTAATTAACATTTTTGCTCCTTTCTGACGGTAAGTAGAGCCAACAGTATTAACTATAGTTGCCAGAAAAGTAGTTTCTCCTTTTTGTTGGCTTGTCTCAAAAGCATTAATAATTGCTTGTAATTCGTGCATTGTTTTTATTTACAGCAATTCAAGGTAGTTATGAAAAAATAATTAGTTAGTGGGTAGGGGCTTGCGGATGACCGCATTCCGCGGTATTTTAAATTCAGTTTGTCTTTGATAATCACTTCTGATTTCTATAAAGGTTTATAACTATAAAGCCATTGGCGAATTTCATCAATTGTCGGACTCTCTGGTGGTGTTTCTCTACCCGCTTTTTGTTCGTCAGTTTCGTAATAGCGCATTTCCCTTTTAGCACTATAGGTTTGGATAATTTTGGTACGCTCTAGACGATTTTTTTCGTAGTTAGTGAAAGCTTTCTCAATACTAGAAGATTTAGATAGGCAATTAGCTAATGCGTAAGCATCTTCAAAAGTCATATTAGCTCCTTGTCCCATCGCTGGTGACATAGGATGAGCAGCATCACCTAAAAGAGTCACTCTACCTTTACTCCAACTACTTAGAGGAAGTCGATCGCATATTGGTCCTTCTAATATTCTTTCAGCATCTGTAGCTTGGACAATTGCTTTAATGGGTTCTGCCCAATCAGCTATTTCATCAAGAACGCGAGATTTTGTTTCAGCAGCATTAGCAGAGAGTTGATATTCTGGAGATAATTCGCGAGTTATCCAGCTTATATTTTCATCGCCAAGATTGAGAAGGTACATAAACTGTTGGTTGCCTTGAATCAAAACCAATTCATTAGGTTCGATAAAACTTCGATCGCATTGAACCACCGCTCGCCAACAAAAACTACCTAGATATCTTAGTTGCTCCTCAGCAGTTAATTTTTTTCTAACTGCCGATTTGATCCCATCAGCACCAATTAACAAATCTGCCCTTGCTGTTTTTCCATTGGCAAAGTATATTTCCACACCATCTTCATTTTGTTGGAAATCAATGAAGCGACGATCGAGGTAAATTATTTCTGGTGGTAGTAAAGATGCCAATATTTGCTGTAAATTCCACCACCAAATAGTCACTAATGAGTGTCCGTATTTATCCAAAAATATGCTGTTGATTGGATCAGAGCTAATTGTCTCTCCCAAAGTATTTTTCAAAGTACTTTTGCTGACACAACAACCAGAGCTTTTAATACTTGTAACTAAATTTGGCTCGATCGCTTCCAGAGAGTTGAAACCGTTTGGTGCCAAACCTATACCAGCACCTACTGGACGAAAATCTTTCGCTTGCTCGTAAACTCGAACATTAAGACCTTGTTTGCGTAAAGCGATCGCACAAGCTAATCCCCCCAGTCCAGCCCCGATAATGGCAACGTTTTTTACGGCAGTATTCATACAAGTAGTTATGTAAGATTAACTAGATAGTAGAAATAATGAGTTGTAGATTGTTAGTGATTAGTGGTTATAGAAACAGAAAAGATTGCGATCGCGGATCCGCGATCGCACCGCGCCTCGGCAGAGCCGAGATCGCTTATTGTACCGTAAAGTTATTTTCACTAAGCCTTAGGATTAATTTCAAACTCTAATCTAGAACGATAAAAACAAACATCAAATTCCAGAAAGAAATTAGTCTGACCTAAAATCAAAGGTATGCTAGGGCGATTTACCCAGGCAAAAACTAATCTAGTGACTGGAAAATCACCAATTTTCATTTGATTTGTTTAAAGTTTCCATCAAAATTGCACCAGCACCAAAGTTATTATATGGTGTTGGCAGATCGTAGGTTTTAAAAGGTTCTAAAGGGGCAATATTATCAGCTACATTCAAATCTTCTGCCAAAATACGGATTAGTTTCAGTTTTTCGATTGCAGAGAGTTGTCGAATAGCAGGAAGTACATCAGCAAGTGTCATAGATATATGTTTGTCAAATTGATTTATTTATTTTGTGCCACGCTTAACATTATTATTTATCCTGAAACTGGCTGCGGGGTGCTGGTGCGCCTCTTAATAATCCTTCGGTACTTAAATCTTCATCTATTTCTTCCCAGTGGATACCATAACCACCACCACATACTTGCCATTTAACTCTTTGTTCGGGGGTAGCTGCTAACAGTCTGGGATACCAAGCTAAAGGAACAGTAATAGTTCTACCGTCCATGATGTCTACACTGATAGTATCTTCTGTAAAGTAAACATTTTGTACTCTTTCATCGGCTCTAATTGCAAAAATACTCATTCCATGCCTCTATTAATTTGCTTTGATTGTCTCTTACCAATGATTCTAGCTTTCTTAATTCTTTGCTTCTGAATCCGATATTTTTAGCCAATGCTACTGGTTCTAACCAAAATTTTACAGAAAGATTATCTCTATCTATATGAATGTGGGGAGGTTCATTTGGCTCGTGACTGTAAAAGTAAAAACGATATGCTCCTATTCTGAGGACTGTCGGCATATTTGACCGTTAATATTTTGTACTTTAAATATAAAACTTTTTAAAATCTCAGGATTTCGAGCTACATAACGAGACAAGACTGTAGCAGACATAGAAATTTTTTGCTGATGACAATTGGTGTTGTATTTAGTTTATCAGTAGGTTTTCTAGTTTAGTATTGCGATATTGCGATCGCCACTTACAAAGTTACCTGATAAGCTTATTATTTCTGAAATTGCTTAATTTACCTACATTTCATAAAAAAAAATATCTATATGTTTTTATGATATTATCAAATCTATAAACTAATAATTAACGAAGTAATTATGTATGGCAAAGCAAAAGAAGGAAAAATCAATCAAGTTATCCAGTATAGATGAGGATATTCTTACCGTTTTGCTGGGAAGAGAGTTATACGGCTTAGAAATCTTGGATTATATCAATCCTAGTCGTCCAGGAACTCCTCTCACCTATGGCAGTATTTACCCAGCACTGAACCGATTAGAAAAAAAAGGACTTA
>JASJDI010000193.1 GCA_030065155.1 Xenococcaceae cyanobacterium MO_188.B29 | reverse complement strand
AACTTTTTTAGGGAGTCGGGAGTCGGGAGTCGGGAGTCGGGAGTAGGAAATAAAAATTGCTTCTTTAAAAAACTCCAGTTCTCTATATGGACACGGTTTAGTTAGTTTATGCAATTTGAGAAATAACTTATTTTTACGACAATTAATGTGTGAACGGTTTTTTCTTTCTCAGTACGACATTATTCTGTGAAAGGCGACAGTAATATGTTAACAACAACAGTTAATTATTGAATGTACATCTTTAATGTACACATAATTAGTGTTTCAGCTTATCCCGAACTCAGATGATCTTAAATAATGTTGGGTTTTACTTCGTGCAACCCAACCTATCAGAGCTAATAGGCGTTACAGAAAAGCGATCGCGCCTTTTACAGTGAGCCAAGAATTTTCTATGAAGCATTTTTAATATGTTAAATTTTCCCACCCTACGAAGCTCACTACTCCCTACTGTTGACTGTTGACTGAACAATAACTTATTTGAATGTGGGAAGGATAATCGTTACCAGACTTAATAGTTAAAGTAATAATCTCAGATTCGATCAGACTAGTTTGATGAGGGAATTTGCCAGTACCAGGATTGACAGGATAGGCAGGAAAACAAGCTCCACTTAAACTAAGACGCAGACTGTTACCTGGCTCAATACACATACAAGTTGCTTGTAAAGGTATTTTGACGAGTAAGTTAGCTGAATCTACTCTGATATATCCTTGAGTAAAGTTATAAACCTTACCATCAGGATGAACTACCGATAGTACCGCGCATAAATCATAACTAGGGGTGTTGGCGGTGCAATATACTTCAACTACTATTTCTCCGACTATATGTAACTCTTCTTCTAACTCCCCAGAAGTATAGGTTAGAATATCTGAACGGCAATCTAGACTAGAGCGATCGAAACTGCCTCCAGGGAAAGAAGAATGTCCCCCTAAAGCAGGTACTGGTCGCCAAGGATCGTGAACTAAGATATCAGTAGTATTGGTAAATTCTTGTTCAAGTTCTGTACCTAAATTAGTTTCTAATAATTCCTGCGGAGATAGATATTCTTCTGCGGTATTGTCTTCTTCTACTTCATCCGCCAACAAAAAACCGCTATCTTCCCGTATATTAGCCAAACCATCACTAGCCAAGTAGTATAGTATTTGATTATTGCTAGGAAATCGATCGAAGTAACGCCATTGGTTGCTACCCATTTCAAACAAACAGATAGGAGATTCAGTGAGTATTCCTGTATCTTTCCCTTTCAGAAAATGGTCAAACCAGCGTATTTGTGCTTCATCTATAGGACTTTGTGCTTCACTACCATAGTCAACACTTCCTAGTTTTCTGCCCCAGGGTAAATGCGCCCAAGCACCAACAATTAGATGTTGAGGATATTGGCTTCTATCTGCCATTTCTCGATAAAGATTAAGTGTTCCCCGTAGATAAGGATCGAACCATCCTCCTATATGCAACATGGGTATATCTACATCTTGAATTAAATTTTGGGGAGATAGTTTTTGCCAGTATCGATCGTTTGGATCGGGATGATTTAACCAATCATGATAAAAAGAATCTGGAGCTAACTCTTTTAAAATATCTGGTAAGCTGGGTGTGCGATCGCTCAAGGGTAAATTGCTTGCAGCCTTATATAATTGCTGATAAGCAGGTTCATCTCCTCGTAGCCTAGCAGTTTCGGCAGCAAGTTGAATCGCCCAAGCCAAATTAGCTTGTAAACAAAAAGCCCCATTTTCATAAGCCCAATCAGTATAGAGATTATACGCCACCATAGAAGGGCAAATTACTTTTAAAGCAGAAGGTTGTTTGGCAGCAGCATATAACTGAGTCATGCCTTGATAGGAAAAGCCATACATACCCACTTCTCCTGTACTGTTGGGTAGTTGGGATACCCAGTTAATGGTATCTACTCCGTCGTCAACTTCGTGAGCAAATAAATTAAACTTACCTTCTGATGTTCCTCTGCCTCGCACATCCTGAATAACCACTATATAACCCTGAGATGCATACCACCGAGGATGAGCATATACTACTGTAGAAGCGATCGCTCTTCCGTAGGGTTGCCTCATTAATAGTATGGGCAATTTCTCTGTTGTATCGGGACGATAGATATCTGCATCCAACCTTACTCGATCTTGAGTATATATTGAAACAGTTTCTTTAATAATTTCAACCATAAAATAGCTACTAAGTAAGTTAAATTGATATCCTTTTCAAGCTTTGTCTTGTACTTAGATAGTTACTTATTTTGTGAAATGGGAATATTAATATATATCAATCTTTTTGCTCTATTTACAAATGAAAACGTTATTTAAGCTCTCTATTTTTTTATTGAGTTTATCTTATTGTGGAACAGCAACGAAAGTATTTGCGGGAGCAAGTCATCTTGGTTGCCATATTTTCCAGAGACAAGAATTAGCTCAAACCTATTTAAGATTTCATCCAGAGGTTGCGACTAAATTAGATCCAGATGGTAATGGACAAGCTTGCGAACATCTTTATTCTGAAGTAGCTTTTGGTACACTTAATAATGATAAGTGGTCAACGATCGCTAAAAGATATTACCAAAGTCGTTATCGTACACAATTTAGTTCTAATAATCATTTAGTTAATTTGTGGGAAGCACAAGACTTGCTTGGTTTTACAGGTATTAAAATTAAACATGCTCATGATGGTCAGCGTCAACACTGGTTATGGAGAGATAACCAAGACCCAAAGAAAGAAATTAGGGCTACTTTCATGTACTATCAACTTATCGATCTCAAAGGTACTGGCTTTGATATTAAATAGACAGATAAAGTGATGGAAGTCAAGCAGAAGCAGAGTAAAGCTAATTTGAAGGAGTTTAATTGGAAATTTTGGTCTCTTGTACCAATTTATCCTTATAGTCAACGACGCACCATTCGACAAGAAGTAGTTGAAAATACCATTTGGACTTTTGAGCAACTTCAAGGTATTTTTTATGTTGTTGTTCCCATTCGCATGACAGTGGTTAAGTTAGAGTCGGGGGGTTTGCTGGTTTATGCACCCGTTGCACCAACTCTAGAATGTCTGAGACTGGTCAATGAACTAGTAGCAGAGCATGGGGATGTTAAGTACATTATTTTGCCGACTATTTCTGGTTTAGAACATAAAGTGTTTGTTGCTCCCTTCGCCAGAAAATTTCCCCAAGCACAAGTTTTTGTTGCGCCTAATCAATGGAGTTTCCCGATTAATCTTCCTCTTAGTTGGCTTGGTTTACCTGCTAAACGTACTCACATACTTCCAGACGACAGTAGTAAAACCCCATTTGCTCAAGAATTTGACTATGCTATCTTAGGTCCGATCGATCTAAAATTAGGTTGGTTTGAAGAAGTAGTTTTCTATCATAAGCGATCGCGCTCTTTGTTAGTTACCGACTCCATTGTCTCTATTCCCGAAGAACCACCAGCGATCGTCCAATTAGACCCTTATCCTCTATTATTCCATGCCAGAGATAGCGCGATCGAGCCAATAGAAGATACTCCAGCTAATCGCCGTAAAGGATGGCAGCGCATCTGTCTTTTTGCTATGTATTTTCGCTCTAGTGTCTTAGAAGTACCTCAATGGCGTAAAGTATTTCTTAATGCTTTTCGAGCAAGCGATCGATCTAAAAAAGCTTATTTCGGTTTATTTCCCTTTCAATGGCAGGAAGATTGGTACAAATGCTTCTCGGCTTTACGCGGAGATGGTCGTCTCTTTGTAGCACCTATTTTACAGACCCTTATTCTTAATCGAGAACCAAAAGCAACTTTAAAATGGGTAGAGCAAGTAGCTAGTTGGAATTTTCAGAGAATTCTTCCCTGTCACATGGCTTCCCCTATTAAGACAGAACCTATTCAATTTTGCCAAGCTTTTTCCTTTCTACAACAGTATTCTGCTAGTATTCTTTATTCTTTACCAGAAGAGGATTTTCAGGTACTAAGAGAGATTGATAAAAGTTTATATAAAAGTAGAATTGTTCCCCCACCTAAGGGAAAAGTCTAATTATGAGGGGCAGAGATGCAAAGGGGAAAAGCCCATTTTTTTGTTCTAACTATCGTTAATAACTAACTACTAACTACTAACCACTAACTACTTAACTAAGCTTATCTGGCATGAGCATGGCTTGTTTTTTGAACATTTCTTTTAATACTAAAGCAGGATCTACATAATTGCCATTAAACTTGAGAGTCCAATGTAAATGAGGCCCCGTAGTTCTGCCTGTCATACCAACACGACCAATCCTCATCCCCACAGGTATATCCTGACCTTGCCAAATCTGGATACCACCACTGCGATCGATCATATAACGACCATTAGCTGCTTTTTCTACATGACCCTCTAAATGACAATAGGCGTGTCGCCAACCCCCTGATTCAACAATTACTGAAGTGCCACAAGCTGTATCATCTGAAACTTTGACCACTTTGCCCGTCCACCAATTACGAACATAGCTACCTAAAGGTGCAGCCAGATCCAAACCGTTATGGAATTGTTTTTCTCCCGTGACTGGAGAAAGCCGATAACCAAAAGGGGAAGTGTAAGACTGAAACTCTTCGACAGGAAAGGAAGCGTGTTGCCAAGCGGTACTGGCTATTTCCTGAGGTTGAGGTAATAGTTTTTCTGGCGCGTTAAGAGCTTGAATTTGCTCTTGCCTAAAGCCACCTACACCTACACAAATAAATAGGACTAAAACAGCGAGTAAAATTAGACGATTTTGCTTTAATCTGAGACAATTAATCATCATGTTTCTGTCAGTTCAGGGAAGTCATATATTAGCTAGTAATTAGCTGTTAATATCTAATTTGATTAAGTTTAGGGTTTACAGAAGATACTCAGATAATCAATAGTAAAGATCTAGATAATATGACTTAGATAAAGTCACTCAATGGTGTAAAAGTTTCCTGTAAACATTCCCAATATACAATCTAATTATTTTTCCAGCAAGGTATAAATTAAGTAAAAATACAGGTAATTATATGAACATAATTTGCTTATTTATGCACTTTTTTGTCAAGATATTTAAAATTGAACTTGATTTATGCAGATAGAAATTTTACCTTTTCAGATTGAGCTAAATACAGCGACGATCTCAGGAGCTTGTCTATGGGCATTAGCCCTCTACATTGGTTTGTCGTCTTTCAAAGAATGGATTACTGAGCAATTGGCAAGATGGTTTAATTTTGCCGAGCGATCGCTTTATACTTCTGTGGAGGAATTTGAAGAGACTCGTCCTGCCAGAGAAGCACAAAATGCTTTTTACGCTTCGGTATTCAGTATAATTCCCTTTTTAGTTGCCGGAATTTTTTGTAATTGGGGAGTAGAGGCTAGTTTGGGTAGCAGTTGGGCAATCAGTACAGGAATTATGGCTTGTATGGGTTGTGGAGTTTACGAACTAGGTCGTCAAGATAGTCAGTAGCTGACAACCATTAGTTTCTTCGCTTAAGAATGAAAAGTCAGAAGCGAAGAAACACCTTAATAAAGCGATTATCTCGCACCGCAATCAAAAATTAATAATCAACAGTTGATTTTTTTAAACCAATAGACAAATTCACAATTCGATTTTTACCATTGCAGTCTAGTTTCTCTAAGCTATGAAAATCAGGCATTTCTTGCCAGCAATTTCGGCAAAACCAATAATCTCTGCCTTTATTAATGTAGTGAAGCATGGTGTTAGAGCAGCAAGGGCAAATTGTCAAAGTATGCATAACTGTTTCAACTCGATTTAACTAAAAAAAGCTTAATCTTTTCTACAAATTACGCTCCAAATCTAAAGAAGTTGTGAGGGTGGGCTAATTTTCCCATCTGAAAATCTCTTAACTTCAATGACTAATGTTAGATAACCAAAACTTGACTGTATGATAATTAATTCTGATATTAATCTTAACCTTAGTTTAAATTAAGGTTTTCTTTTTTATTGCCTCACAATTTCCTCAAGTTATTTTTCTATCATCTAGAGAACGAATTTGCTGATTGAGCAAAAAGTAAAAATTTGGAGAAGATCTATGCTGCTCGAAAGACTAATCAAATTTATGCATTCAGACTTGGGAATTTCTCAAGAGGCGATCATATTAGCCCAAAAAGTTGAAAATGAAAATCCAGAGCCTAATATTTTACCGATGATTCTCTGGCAATATGGGCTCCTCAATCGAGAACAATTAGATCGAGTATTTGATTGGTTGGAAACAGTATAGAAATTGGTGACTAAATCGGTTGTTGGATAGAACAAAAATACTGACTATGATTTTATGGAAAAACAAGCATCGCATCCATTTAGTCTAATGACTAAATCTACGGGGATAATTCATGGATTATCCCTGTAATTTATTAAAATTTTGCTGTTAATGTTTTGACTGGTAACAATTAAAGATGATTATTAATCATGTTTAGTAACTGCTGTTTACCAATTGCCCCTTCATGACTAAAAAGTATTTCATCATTTTTAAATAATCTAATCGCTGGCACTCCTTCAACTTTGCACTTAGCGACAGATTCTGGACTAGGGTCTACTTCCAGCTTAATTACTTTGAGTCGATCGATATAGCTATCTGCGATCGAAGCAATAGTCGGAGAGACTAAACGACAAGGACCACACCAATCAGCCCAAAAATAGACTAAAACTGGTTTATTGGTATTAAATACTTCACTATCAAACTGCTCGTCAGCAATTTCAATCACATTACTCATCAGCTTTTTCCTAAAAAAGTTCAGACATAAATCGACTTTAACGGATTGGGTAACAAATAGAAATAGTCTGTAACCAGGGAATGCTTTTGAAGAAGGAGCCAAAAAATTAAAAGGCAATAGGTAATAGGCAATAGTTTTATGCCCTTTTGCCTTTTGCCTCACTAACCTTTACTGTTATTGATTAAGCTGCGATCGTAATTCTTCCAATTCTGCATCAATAACGGCATCCTTAGGTTTAGAAGTTGAACTTTCTGCGGGAGGTAAAGAATCTTGTGCAGGGGAAGCACCAGATAGTTGAGCCTTCATGGCTGCTAGTTCATCTTCTACTCCACTATTAGCTTCTAATTGAGCAAATTGCTGTTCTAAACCTACGCCTCCAAGTTCAGCTACGGATTGAGATTCTGCTTCTAATTGCATGACTTTATCTTCCATCCGCTCAAAAGCTCCCATGGCACTACTAGTATCTATCCCACCAATAGTTTCTTGTAACTGTTTTTGAGCCTTAGCTGCATTTGCCCTGGCTTTGAGCATATCTTTCTTGGTTTTTGCTTCAGAAATTTTGCTCTCTAAAGCGATTAGATTGCGTTTTAGACCTTCCACATTGGCAGTTTGTTGATCTAGCTGTAATTTTAGATTTGAAGCCGTATCCGCAAAAGATTTTTTACGAACAAGAGCTTCACGAGCTAGACTTTCATCTCCTTTAGATAGAGCTAATTGCGCTCTTTGCTGCCAAGTATTTGCTTCTTGTTGATTTTTGTTGTATTGTTGCTCAGTACGCTTTTGAGTAGCGATAGCGCGAGCTACGGCTTGACGAAGTTGCACCAAGTCCTCTTGCATATCGACTACAGCCTGTTCCAGCACTTTTTCTGGATCTTCTGCTTTGCTTACTAAATCATTAATGTTTGCTCTGACAACTCTACTAAGACGATCGAATAATCCCATGACTTTGTTTGTCCTCTGGTCGGTTACAAGATTTTCTTAATCTAGCAAGCTCTAGGATATTAGCTTGCAGTAATAAAAAAACATTTAATAGGGGTATTATTTAGCCCCAAAAAGAAGACAAGTCGGAGTACTTTAACCTATTGACGAGGTACATATGACTACAGAATGCAGTCGGTGCAGCCCCCTCTCCCGACTAGGCGGGAAGGCATTTCGCCTCGTTTTACGGTAGAGTAACGCTGACTATCTCGTTTCTAGTTTGACATATTCTTCTGAAATACCGTTGATTAATTGAACAAAATTATAACTATTGAGGAGTAGATTTTGTTTACACCAGATTTAGATTTAAACACAGATACAATAAGAGCAAAACAATTAATTCAATTAGAATCTCAATACCAAGGTCAAATATCAATGACTTCTGTGTATCAATTATCAGATGTCAAGGCTTCTGACTGGGCATTTCAGGCTTGGAAGTCTTTAGCACAACGTTATGATTGCCCTACTAATAATTTGAGTCTAGCTAAGTTAAATAATAGTGTTATATCTCGTGCTGAATTTGCGGTTGGCTTGAATACTTGCCTTAATCATTTTCTATCTAAATTAGACCAGATAAAATCAACAGCATCTGTTGACGATCTTAGAGTATGGGAAAGACTACAAACTGATTTTGCTACGGAATTAGCTGCTTTCAATAGTAAAGTTGGTAATCTGGAAAATCGTACTCAGACACTAGAAGACAATCTCTTTTCTACCACTACTCAACTCAGAGGTGAAGTCCTATTTCAGTTAGCTGATAGTTTTGGAAGTAGTATTGATAGCGATGAAGATGAAACTCAGACCTTATTTGGTAGTCGTCCCCGATTAAATTTTTTGACTAGTTTTACTGGTAGTGATGTCTTAAGAACCAGGATTGGCACTAGTAATATTGGTAGATTAAATCAGATAACAGGTACAGTGATGACTCGTCTGGGGGCTGAAGGAGATGATGAGGGAGCTGGTAGCATGGAGGTAACTTATCGCTTTCTTGCTGGAGAGCGTACGGCGATTGGTGTTGGCACATCAGGAGCAGGGGTTCAACAAGCAGCAGAGGTCTTAAATCCTTTGTCTAGCAGTAGTCGTGGGGCAATTTCTCGCTTTGGACGGAGAGATCCTGCTACCTTAAGAGGTGCTGGTAGTGCGGGTGTTACTATTCAGCACGAATTTAGCGATCGCGTTCAAGGAGGTATTGGTTACTCTACTGGGGATGCAGAGTCTCCTGACGAAGGACTGTTTAATGGTTCTTATAGTGCGATCGCTCAGATAGTTGTTCAACCCACGGATTTTCTGGAGTTGGCATTTGCTTATAATCGTGAGTATCAGTCGGAAGGTAGTGATAATTTAATGGGGGATACGGGCAGTGAGAATGCCAATAATCCATTTGATGAAAATGCTATGGTTGCCAATCATTTAGGATTCCAATTTAATTGGTATGTCAATGATGGTCTTGAGTTTGGGGGGTGGTTTGGTTATACCCAAGCTCAACAAAAACAGAATGGTAGCCAAGAAGCAACAATTTTAAATGGAGCTTTGAATTTTACTTTTCCCGATCTTGGCAGTGAAGGAAATGTAGGTGGTATTATTATTGGAATTCCGCCCATCGTAACCAATCACGATAATGCTGACATAGAAGATGAAAAAACTTCTTGGCATCTGGAAGCTCTATATCGAATTCGAGTTACAGACAATATCGAAATTACTCCTGGTTTTTTTGTAGTGACTGACCCAAATCATGAAGATAATGACGCAATTTGGGTGGGGACAATTAGAGCTCGATTCGGTTTTTAACTAGGGCTAGCTGAACAAGTTAAAACTATGATTGGTAGAGAGTTAAAGCATTTCAAAATGATTCTAATTCAAAGAAAATTGTTGAAAAACCTGGCACTTCTAAACTAATACACTTGTGAACTTAATAAACATCAATCTCAAGTTGTAGATTTTATTAAGAAAATTCTCATCTTAGTTTCATCTTGTTTCATAAAAGCTTCACGCTGCTCTTAAAGCCTTCGGTAATGATTATTAACTAAGAGCAAGCAAAGCAAAGGAAAAAAACCATGAGGCTGATAGTTTACTCTCACGACTCTTTTGGTCTAGGGAATATCCGCAGAATGTTGTCGATATGTGAATACTTAATCGAGAATGTTACTGACATGTCGATCTTGATTTTGTCTGGTTCCCCTGTACTTCATAGCTTTCGGATGCACCCAGGGCTAGATTATATTAAATTGCCCTGTTTAGGGCGCGATCGAGTTGGCAAAATGGCAACCAAGTACCTGAGTACAGAAGTTGATGAGACAGTAAGATTACGTTCTAACCTAATTAAAACTGCAATAGCTGACTTTAAGCCAGATTTAGTGTTGGTTGATAAAAAGCCTTACGGTTTACTAGGAGAATTAAAACCGGCTCTAGACTATGCTAAGGTTTTTCTGCCTGAGACTAAGTTAGTGTTACTTCTAAGAGATATTTTAGATAGTCCAGAAGTAACCATCAAAGATTGGCAGAACAATGGCTACTATCAAGCGCTCGACTCTTTATACGACAGAATCTTGATTGTAGGGATGCCAGAAATTTTTGATTTGGTTCAAGAGTACGAATTTCCTGCTCGTCTTGCTCAAAAAGTTGGCTATTGTGGCTACATTCGCAGAAAACCAGGATGTAGACAGCCTCACCTAGTTCGTCAAGAATTACAAATTCGACCAGGAGAAAAATTAGTTTTAGTTACTCCTGGTGGTGGAGGAGATGGTTATAGTTTAGTCAATAACTATCTTGCCGGACTAACTTATTTACCCGATCGACACAATATCAAAAGTTTAATTGTTTGTGGACCAGAAATGCCTTTATCTCAACGCCAAGAGTTGGAACAATCAGCTCAAAAGCATCCTGAGATTCAAACCATGGAATTTAGTGATGATTTGGCTAGTTACATGGAAGCTGCCGATCTAGTTGTTTCGATGGGAGGATACAACACAGTTTGTGAAATTCTTTCCTACAGCAAGCGGGCAGTGGTTGTACCTCGCAACAAACCTGTAGAGGAGCAATTAATCCGTGCCGAAAAAATGGCTAAATTTGGTTTATTTAAAACAGTCCATCCTGACTACATAACACCGAAAAGTTTAATCGGTACTGTTGTCCTAGAACTCAATAGTGAAAACAATCATCTCCCTGCTGTTTCTCACTTAAATTTAGATGCACTGATGTTTATTGAGCAAGAGATATTCAAGCTTTTATACAATGATATTCAATCTTTTTCCATCTGTTCTCAAGGAGAAAGTGTTCAAGAGGAATATTTAGCTGGAGTTAATAATTGAAACTATATAAATAAGAATTAGAAATAATTAAAGCTTACATAAGGAAATAGGAATTAAGTATATGAAAAAAGTTATGTTTTATTGCCAACATATTCTGGGTATGGGGCATTTAGTAAGGAGTAGAGAAATTGTTCGGGGTCTTCTCCCAGAGTATCAAGTTTGTTTTATTAATGGTGGGGAAATAATCAAGGAATTTCCATTTCCGACTGGAGTGGAAGTGGTTAATATCCCTGCCGTGAAAACAAACACAGAATTTCAGGGACTCCAACCTGTAGATACTTCTCTGAGTTTGGATGAAGTGAAAGAACTTCGTTTAAATAAATTAATGAAGGTGTTTGCAGAATTTCAACCTGATATTTTAATTATTGAATTGTTTCCCTTTGGTCGTCGCAGCTTTTCTTTTGAACTTATTCCCCTGGTAGAGCAAGCTAAAGCATCAGGGACAAAAATAGTATCTAGTTTGCGGGATATAGTTGTTACCAAGCAAAACCAAGAGCGTCACGAAGAGAAAGTCTGTCGCTTAATGAATCAATATTTTGATATGCTTTTGATTCATGGCGATCGCCAATTTGTCGAATTAGAAGAAAGTTTTTCTCGTGTTGACGATTTAAATTGTCAGGTTCACTATACAGGTTATGTTACTCAACCTGTACCAAAAGTCAATGAGGAAAATAAGTTATCTTCTGCTCAAAAGCCAATGATTCTGGCGAGTGTGGGTGGTGGTAGATTTGGACACGAATTACTTAGATGTCTTGCTAAAGCTACCCCGATTTTAGAGCGGGCTTTACCCCACCACATTCAAATGTTTACGGGGCCATTTATGCCAGAAGAAGTATTCCAAGAGTTACAAGCAACAGTAGCAGGAAGAACTAACATAACTATCGATCGCTACACCGATCGATTTTTGGCATATATGCAACAAGCGGATCTTTCTATTAGTATGTCTGGCTATAACACTACTATGAATATTCTTAGTACTAGTGTTAGGGCAATGATTTTACCGTTTACAGGTAACAACGACCAAGAACAAACCATCCGTGCTCAAAAATTAGAAAAACTAGGACGAGTTAAAGCTATTTCTCCTGAAGATTTACAACCAGAAAAGTTTGCCGACCAAATTATTAATTATCTCCAAGAACAGCCTAATCTAACCACATTTGATTTTAATGGCGTAGCTAATACAGCTACTTGTATCGGCAAATTATTTTCTCAAGTAGAAGTTGCTGCTTAATTTTTATTCTTAAGCTAATAAATTTAATCAAAACGATTATTGATAATTTCTCAGGAGTTATAGTGAGACGTAGTCCTAAAAACATTCAGGAAGCCATACCTGGCATTAAGCAGATTATACAGCGATTTTGGCCAGAGATTAGCAAGCAAGGTTGGCTCATAACGGTATCTGTACTAGGGTTATTTGTTGAAATTTTTGCCCAACTGTTAGCACCATGGCCGATGAAGTTAATTTTCGACCATGTTCTGATTCCCAATCAAGGCGATAATCCTCTTAATCTACCGATTTTAGATAGCCTTAGTCCTTTTATGCTCTTGACTGTTCTTGCTTTTGGGGTTGTCGCAGTTAGTGCCTTGAAAGCTGGTGTAGCTTATCTGAGTTTAGTAGGAATGACTTTAGCTGCTACTCGCATTGTCACCGATATTCGAGCTAGATTGTACAGTCACATACAGCGTCTTTCTTTGTCTTTTCACAACAAAGCGAAAAGCGGAGACTTGATTACACGAATAACTGGCGATACGGGTAAGTTAAAAGAGATCGTCTTAATTGCTATCATACCTTTGTTTGTCAATACGATGACCATGTTCGGTATGTTAGGACTAATGTTCTGGCTCAATACAGAATTAGCCCTAATCTCGATCGTGATTCTGCCCATATTTTTATTTTCTTCAGTCAGTATAACCAAGCGAATTCAAAAACTCGCTCGTCAAAAACGTAAAAGTGAAGGAGCAATTGCTTCTTTGGCAGTAGAAACCATGTCTGCGATCAAAGTAGTTAAAGCACTTTCTCTAGAAGGAATGCTAGAGAATAGTTTTACTACTCAAAACGAGAAGAGTTTACAAGAAGGTTTAAAATCAGAACAACTATCAGCAGGATTGCAGCGTACAGCACAATTATTGGTTTCGGTAGCTACAGCTTTAGTGTTATGGCGTGGGGTACAACTAGCATTGCAGCAAGTAATTACGGTAGGAGATTTACTAGTATTTATTAGTTATCTGAAAACAGCATTTAAACCCACCCGTCAATTAGCAAAACAAGTAAGTCAAATTGCTAAAGCCACAGCTTCAGGAGAAAGAGTAATTGAGTTACTTGATACTATGCCTGATATCCGTGATTCTCGTGGCGCGATCGAAGCTCCTCATTTTAGAGGTGCAGTGAGGTTTAAGAATGTTAGCTTTGGTTATGAAGAAGGCAAAGGTATTTTAAGCCATCTTAGTTTTGATGCCGAACCAGGTCAAAAGATTGCTTTAGTTGGTCCTTCTGGTGGGGGTAAGTCAACTTTAGTTAGTTTGCTGCTTCGTCTCTACGACCCCTTAGAAGGACAAATACTCATCGATGGTCATGATTTAAGGGAATACAAATTAGAATCTCTTCGTCGCCAAATTACTATTGTACTACAAGATAGCGTTCTCTTTGGTGTGAGTGTGCGAGATAACATTGCTTATGGCTTATTAGGAGCAACAGAGAGACAGATTATCGCTGCTGCCAAACTCGCCAATGCTCATGATTTTATTATGAGACTTCCTGAAGGTTACGATACAGTTTTAGGAGAAAGAGGCGGTACTCTATCTGGAGGGCAAAGACAAAGAATTGCGATCGCTCGTGCTGCGGTTAGGAAAGCACCAATTGTAATTCTCGATGAGCCTACAGTTGGTTTAGACAACGAAAGTGAGCGCACTGTTACCGAAGCACTAGAAAGACTTACTCAAGAATCTACTACCTTTTTAATTACTCACGATTTACGTACTGCTACCACAGCAGACCAAATTCTCTACAT
>JASJDI010000008.1 GCA_030065155.1 Xenococcaceae cyanobacterium MO_188.B29 | reverse complement strand
CCTTTTCCCATGATTCAAAGATGCCGAACCATAGTGAGTCATTAAAGTACCAAATAAGTAATACATAATGCTAAATAGGAGGTGAAATTAGGGTGCTGATTATTGTAAGATTTCCTCTTTTTCTAAAAATATTTCTGTGATTGGCTTTTCGTACAAGAAGAAAATAGCAGCTTGATAGTTAATACTGATTAATGTTGTCCAAAACTTAATGGGAATCTTGCGTAAAGAAAATCTTTTTGGTTTATAACTAGCTAAACTAATTAATGCCAAGTTTCTGGTTCTTTGCCAATTCACTTCGTTAAATATTAGAGGCAATAATTCTGACCACTGGTTATACAATGCCGAATTAAGACCTGCTCTAGCCAAGAAATCAGACAAAAAATCTTCTAAAGATTGTTGGTCATAACATCTAGCGAGTTCACTTCTAATACTTTCATACTTTTTTTCAATCCTGGATTGATTATCTTTTTTACTCTTTTTTTTGTCATAGGTTTTAGCATAGATTTTCCTCAAAGCTTCATGAAAGGCATGAATAAAATCTTGATAGATTTCTAATGCTGCATCTTCTTCAATCATGGCAAGTAATCCCTTACGATTAAAGACTAATTGTTCTTCTATATCTCCTAATGAATTTGTTTCATATATATTTTCCCAAAAGTCTGTCCACCAAGGTAAGTTATCAGCTAAATTACTAGCAATAATAGAACGAATCGAGTTGACTTTAACGATAAAGCTTTTCCTTTTTCCTTCTTTTTTAAAGAAAATTATATTTTTAGCAAAATGTTGACAAATAAATTGATAATCTTTAACTGATTGAGGTGTGATTGTAAAATCTTGAACATCAAATATAGCTCTTTGCCGAGATTTTTTATTCAGCTTTTCATAGAGTAAAACTTGGCAACATTCTACGTTGTTTATTAGCAAAGTTAAGCCTTGAGTATAATGATAATATTTTAAAGCTGCTTCTGCCAAACTAGCTACATATAAATCTACATAGTTGATGCTTTGGAAATTCCAACATCTAACAGCAGCTGTTTCTAAGTTATATACTTCAGGAATTACTATTAAGTATTTAGTCAATCTGTCATCATAAGTTTTGACCGCATTCTCTTGCAAAATATAATACTGACAAACTAAAGGGAGAAATAATAGAGCAAGAGCATATTCTACTTTTTCTTCTATCTTATTGAATTTACTAAGTATTGCATGACGAACCGTTGCTCCAGGATATAGCCAGCTAACAATTGGGATATAGCCATCAATTAAATTGCCAGATTTGTTACATAATTTTTCTGCTAAAGTTTGATGAGCATAGGAATTGAGTTGCTTATATTTAAAAAAAACTCGAATATTATTTATCTTAAAAGATTGAGAAGTTACTTTTCTTTTTTTATAAAACCAATGAAGTTTCAAAAAAGTATCATTGATTGCTTTATGATTATGTATTCTATTAATTAAGGTCAGCGAACAAGATTCTAATCCAGTAAATTTTATTAATCCGTCTTCATCAATTTGAAAAGACTGCTGAAGCAACCAATTTAAAACAGGCAAGTCTTCTCCTTGCCAATTAAGACTAATGGAAGTAGCTGTTAAATCCCAGGTGAGATGACCAGGTCGTTGAAGAGGATCTGGGTATTTTTGCTCTAATACTTTTAAACTCATCCATAATCCTGTTATTCCTGCACGATGAATGATGGTCGTATCATTAGCTTTTAGAGACAGGAATATTTTCGGCTGTGGAACGAAAATCATTTTGCTTTAGTGGGACTATTCCAGGAGGGAACAAATACGCCACACATCATTTTGTGTTTACCACCAATACCTTTTTGTTGAAGTATCAGGGAGTCTTCTTCATCTAAGTCTGTAACCTTTACTCCATATCCTCTGGCAAAGAAAGTTCCTTCTTTTTTCTTGATCACTACTTGTCTACACTGAAGCTGACCATTCTTTTTCTTAAGAATATGGATATTTCCTTGAATGCCTAATTTTTGTAGTTGTTCGTGAGCCTTTTCTAAAAACAATTGAGGCTTAGTGCGTCGTCGGATCACTACTAAGCGCGAATAAACGCTAGAAGAAGAGATCAATGGTTGGTACTCAGGAATTCCTAGATGAAATTGATTTTGACCGATATTAAAAGTTTGTTCCACCAGAAATTCATAAATTTGAGGAATTTGCTCTATTGGTATTCTTATTTGGAGTTTAGAGCGTTTGGTCAGTCTAAGTTGCTTAGATGAGTTGGGAATTCCTGCGATGGGATGAATGCTTATCTTCTTTAATTTATGTAGATTAGGACAGATACAAGATAAAGCAGAATAGATAATATAGCCATTATCTAAAGGCAATAATTTTCCTGTGAGGGGAAATCCCAAATCTACGTAAGAAGCGTCTATCATCAGGAATTATCAATACTTTTTTTATTCGACAGTACCCTATCTGCTTATTCATCTTTACTTTATATTACTTTTCGTATTCCCATCCTCTAATTCAGAAAATATTTAGATTTTCTTGGCAAAAATTAAGATTATGCTTTGTTTATTCCACATATTGATCGCGGAGATCGCTTATGTTTTGACTGCTTGCACTTGGTTGAGAAAAAGTAAGATGGTTAAACTGGATTAATAATTGTTGCTCAATTTTAGATATTACCTGGTAGCGATCGCATTCAATCCATAATACTTCTATCTCTGATTTTGACCTATCTAAAGCTACTTCAGTCTTAAATTGCTCTGTTTGTTCTAAAAAACTTAAATCTGCAAATCTTTTCTTTAAATTGGTGCTAGACCCTACATAAGCAAACTGGGCAAAATTGGTTACTAAAAATGCTCCCATAGTTTCGGGTAAGCGGGCACATTCTGTAATCGATAATGACTGGATCGGGGTAATTATATATTCTTCGGATAAACTACTTTGTTCGGCTAAGGGAATTAAACCACGCCCTATTTGTTCTACTAATTCTGAACGTGATAAAGCTAATTCTTCGGCAAGTCTATCTAATCCAGCGATCGCCGTGGGAGTTAAGGACAAATTTACTCTCTTTTTTACCTCATCGTAAAGTTCTGGATATCCTTTTGATGTCTTTTTTCCTTTGGACATTGCTACAGAGAATTAGTAAAAGTCTTTCTAGTCTAATCCCAATCCCTGATTCAATTCTTTCTCAATTAAGTCTTTCAATAGTTTGTTACATAATTTGTTTTAAAAAATGTTTTGAAGACAACACCTTCGCCAAAAGAAGACCAGAGAAAGTCCCCCCTGTCAAGAGGTTTTGAGCAGGAGAGAGTAATTTTTACTAGTTTTGGAGTTTATTCAGGTGAAATACCTGTCACAGGAACGGAGTGAATCGCTCCGAGGTTAGCCACCTGCTTCAAGATGCGAGAGATTAAAATAGGCTCTGGTTTTTGCGGAAGTAATTTAATGACCTCGTCAACATATTTGAAGGCTCGATAGCAAGCCTTCAAGTCCAGGATACTGAACTGTGGGTGGTGGTCTTGTCGAAAGTCCCGTAAGAGCCGACGGGAGAGATTGACCATCAAGAAAGCCAGATTCACCGCATTGGTTACAGCGGTTTGGGAGATATTCATAAAATCCTCCAACCCCCAGAATTGTTTGGCATCACGGAAATCAAATTCAATTTGGAACCTCAAGGAGTACAAGTCTAGGAGCTGATTGTAGGTGAGCTCTAAGTCACTGGAGAATAAGACGACATGACCCTGTTGTTGGGTAATGAGATGGGTTTTGAGCACAATGACTACATTGAGGGGTTGGGCAAATTCCTTGTGGAGCACTTGTACCTGATAGTAGTCTATGCGCCAGTCCTCTTCCATGGTAGTGTGGCAGAGAAATTGCTTCCGCAGCTGACGGGGGTTGAGTTTGTTGCCATACTTGCGCCGAGAATTGGGACCCTGATAGGGCAAGTATAAGGCACTGTCATAACGCAACTTACTCACCAGATGTAACCCCATCTGACGGGTCATTTGTACCGCAGCGTTGTGACCAAACTTGCCATCGAGCAACAAATATTCGAGGGGAATCGTTCCCCCCATTGTACTCAGCAACGCCGACAACATGCCTCGGATGTGCAATAGTTCGCGGGAAAGGTTGACCTGAGTTTTATCTTTGTTCTTCGAGCCTTTGGGACGACCTCGCTTTCCCTTGAGCTGAGATGAAGAATTTGGGGGAGCAGCTTTCGCTTCTGGCACAGGTCGAATTACCTGTTCGATGCGTAAGGGATAGGATTGTCTTTGTTCCAGACCCACCAGAGATAGAGCAAAGAACGCCAATCCTTTCACGGGGCGATTCGCTAAACTGGAAAAGAACCAATCCACCCCATAGGTCTTATGACCTGATTTGGTCGTAACCACTTCATCCCCAGCCAGAGCATACTTTTCCTGCGGACAAAAGCAATGGGTGCGAAAGAAAACCCACATCAGCGTCGGCCAGTTCTTGGGGCTGTAGAAAAATCGTTGAATAGTTCGATAACTCCCTCCTTTTCCCGCCCAACGGGATATCCCCAGCATTGTTACCCGACCACTCATCGCTAACATTGCTTGGATAATACCACCGAGCTGCTTCAGGCTGGTGTTATTGAGTTCAAAGGTCAGACAGCTTAGGAGTGTTAGAATTTCTGGCATGGGCTTTGTGGAACTTTAGGAGTAAATCTAGTTTCCTATAAAAGCCCTCTTGACTTCTCACCAAAATTTAACTTCTCATTTGGCGAAGGTATTGTTATTAGATGGAATTTTGCACGATCAACTACTCTTTAGTTTGTTAGCAGAAGAGTGGGAGGATTCGTGAGTATTGAGTAATAAGTAATAGCTCATTTATAATACTATAATAGGAATTGATTCAGCTAAAATCTTTTTGACTTCTGCGGAGTCAGAGTTTCTCCGACTCCGAACTTCTGACTTTCCCAACCGTTTAGTATTCTATCTAAACAGGATTTAGTATTACCTATTACTTCAGTCCGAAGGGCGCGGGCAAGAAGAGTTTACTTAAGGGTTAAGCATTCTCTTTTAGCTTGATTAATTATTGCTTTATTTGAGTCCGATCAAAAGACTTAAAGATATTATTTGCGAGAAAGTTTAGACAAAATGTTAAATTGAGAGCAAATTATTGATCACCGCTTAAGCCTGACATCCAAAACCTTTCACCATCGAGAATTATGAATTTTTCAGCAAGCCCTAACTACTTATCAATTCTCCAGGGGGGTACTAGTTGGTACTATCCTTGGCTATTTGCCATGGGTTTAAATGCTCTTCTTCTAAGTATTGTCTGGATTGCTCCGAAAAAGTTACTTACTCCCGTGGGTATCTTAAATGCTTGGCTACTAGGGGTGATTGTTTGGGCTACTCTAGGGTGGCAAGGTTATACCATAGTTGTCTTTTATTTTATTTTTGGTTCTGCTGTTACTCGTGTTGGTTTAGCTGAAAAAGAAGCTATGGGTATAGCAGAAGAACGTTCTGGGGCAAGAGGAGCAGGAAATGTCTGGGGTTCAGCACTGACAGCAACCATTTGTGCCCTTGGGACTCTTTTTGTTAGTGAACCAATTAGTAATTTACTCTTACTTGGATATGTTGCCAGTTTCTCCACTAAACTTTCTGATACTACTGCTACAGAAATTGGTAAAGCCTATGGCAAAAGAACTTTTCTGATTACTACTCTCCAACCAGTACCGAGAGGAACAGAAGGAGCAGTAAGCTTAGAAGGTACTTTAGCAGGAATAGCTGCTTCTGTAGCGATCGCTTTTCTTGGGTGGGCAGTAGGTATAATTAGTTTTCTTGGTGTAATTTGGTGTATTATTGCTGCTTTTGTCGCCACTACTATAGAAAGTTTAATCGGCGCAACCATAGAAGATAAAATTCCTTGGTTAACTCACGATCTAGTCAATATTTTAAATACTTTAATTGGTGCATTTGTAGCTATATTTATAGCCTGGATTTATCAGTTAACAGTTATTAGTTAACAGTTATCAGTTGTTTACTTAAAATCAGATCTTGCACCAGACTCAATAACCGCTCTTAAAATTAATTTTCTAGCTCATAGTACGATCGCGCACTCTAGTAGGTTGGGTTGGGCAAGAACTACTTACAAATGTATTTTAGAAAAAATAGGTAAATTCTAATTTTATTTAACAACAAAAATATTAAATCTTGTCGCAAAAAAATCAACAGTTTAACTTGTAATATAAACTAGAAATTTAATTATTAGTCATTATAAGAAAATGTCTCGGTTATTAATAATTTTAGTTTAATGAAAATATTAAACTTGTTTGTTGCAGCAATCTCTTGTTTGATAGTTGGAGCTAGTTCTTCTTACCCTATTAAACAATGTGTTAATTCGCTTTATGATGATAGCGTTGACTTTGGCTCTTACGTAGCCTTAAACAAGAGATATTTGGCAGTTGGAGATTCAAGTGCAAATTATGTAGTTATTTACACTCGTAACAATTTTGGAAAATGGATTAGAATAAAAGAACTTTCACCACCGAAAGATTCTGTTTTTAGCAAAATCGGTAAAGGCTTTGGTGGTGGCCTGCAATTAGATGAAAATGTTTTAGTTATTAATGCTTTTTCACAAGAGTTAATATCGGGCACAACTAGTCATAAAACTTTCTACGGAAGATATTTAATTAGACTAGACTCGGAAACCGAAGTTCAGACCCTTGATTTGCCTGTGGAAAAAACACAGGGTTTGGTTCAGTTGAATTTGTTGTCAGAGGGTGAAATTAAACAAATGACTTTACCAGACAATCAAGAAATCGCATTTAAGGAAAGTTTCGGATTTGGTTCTAATGTCGCGTTTGATAATAATTTACTTCTAGTTGGTTTTACATCTTATCCCGAAAAAAGGAGGAGCTTGGCTATTCAATCTTAACCAACCAAAAAGCAAACCTTTAAAAATAACTGCTCCTGATGCCTCTATAGGATCGTCTGTTGCTTTGAACAAACGATTTGCTGCCGTCGGCAATGTTCTTTTTGGGTGGGACATTGACACCGAGCTACCTTTAAAAACCTTGATTAGAGCAATTGATAGTGGTTCAACAACGGTGATTGACAGTTATGGGGAACTTTCTCTAAGTGGCAATATTTTAGCAATAATGCGTTTTCGTTCAGCCGATTACGAAATAACCGCTCTTTTAAAAGTGTTTCGTCTTGATGATAATGCCAAACCCGAGCTAATAATAGAGCGCGGACATCCAGTAGAACGCGCTTGGGTACAAAATGGTTTTCTTGTGACTGTTGAGCGTCACTTTGATCCTAATGTCAGACCTGTCAGGCATATTAAAGTTTGTCTAGAGCCAGTCCATTAACTATTTAATCCTGCTATTTCTATGTCTCTAAACTATAGGGAGAGGATAATCTTGACATCTATTGGAAAATCAACTGTCAGTTGACTATTCAAATAGATGTTATTTATTTTGGTCAAAAAAATCACACTGTCGAGACAAGGCTTGATGCAATAAAAATTTATATTCTTTAGGTTTGATGACAAAAGAACCAAAACGCTCTAAATGGGGATTCTGTAGTTGAGCATCAAATAAGACATATCTTCGCTGCCGTAGATGTTCGACCAATTTAACCATTGCTACTTTAGAACCATTAGGAATACGATAAAAC
The DNA here is from genome assembly GCA_030065155.1 of Xenococcaceae cyanobacterium MO_188.B29. Lineage (GTDB taxonomy): Bacteria > Cyanobacteriota > Cyanobacteriia > Cyanobacteriales > Xenococcaceae > JASJDJ01. The sequence goes on along the minus strand of JASJDI010000008.1, from coordinate 53,571 downwards.
ATCGACTCACCAATAAAAGCTCCCTTAATAGCAATACCTAAAATCCCCCCTGCTAGTTCCTCTCCTTGCCAAGTTTCAAAACTATGTGCAAATCCAGCTTTATGTAGTGCTATGTATATATCTTGCAATTTTGGTGAAATCCAAGTAGTTTCGCGATCGGCACAACCATGACAAACTGCTACAAAATCACGATCGATGGCTACAGAAAAACGTTCTTGGTTAATAATAGGACGTAAAGACTTAGGATAGCGAAAGCGAGCGTCTAAAGGAATTAAAGTTCTTTGACGACTGGAATACCAGCCGATTTCTCCATCATCATCCGCCATGAGAAAATAACCTTGAGCATAACCATTAACAATTGCGGGAATACTTATCTCCATAAGATTGTTAGTTATTAGTTATCAATATTAAACAACAGTAGGGAAGATAATCTATTTGCTCGAACAAGCAATAAATAATTAATTTAATCTCTTAATATCAAAATAAACATAACAAATAATTCTCAAATGTCAGACCAACCTCAACCAATACCGGCGATCGTTTTACCACCGATAGAAAGCCCCGATAAGGAAAAAGATTGGCTTAAACAGTCTTTACACAAATGGCTAGACCAAGAATTTATCCCAGAGATTGTTAATGAAACTATAGCAGAAAGGGCTGCTCAAATTTTTGTACGGCAGCGTTTAGAAGGAGAAAACGATCTGGGTTCATTAGTAATTGCTATCGTGACAGAAATGCAAGCCTTTGATTTTAGTCGTAGTTTCTACAGTGAGTTTGCTGTAGCCAATGCTGTTAGCGATCTCATTTTAGATAGTTTGGGTATTGACAGATGCTGTGGTAATTAAAATATTGACAAATTAATGGGGTAACTGTTGACTAGTTCTTCTAGTCCCAGAAAACGCTATGATCGAGCCATGAAACATAATTAATTTATAGTCGATAATATTATGGGTGAAGCAAAACGTAGGAAAGAAGCACTTGGCGATAAATACGGTAAAGATCAAACAATTTTTCCTTGGTTACCTATTACCAAAGCTCAAGGAGAACAGTTTGTTGAATGGACAACCAAAGGGGCTTGGATTGGTATCGGTATTATGATTGCAGCATGGTTTACCATAAGATTTATTGGACCAGCATTTGGCTGGTGGGAAGTTTACTAAAAAAAATTTATGGCGATACTTTAGAAAATAATCAATTAAAAGAGAAAAAATTAAAGGAGTTAAAATAGCATGAGCGAGCAAAATGCCTATGAGCAACTTGGTGTTGGTGAAAATGCTTCTTTTGAAGAAATACAGGATGCGAAGAAGCGACTAATTCAACAACATAGTAGTGATAGCAAAAAAGTAGAAAGCATAGAAAGTGCTTACGATACTATTATTATGGACCGCTTAAGATTGCGACAAGAAGGCAAAATTAAAGTTCCAGAAAGAATTCGCTTTCCTGAACGCGCTCCCGAAGCTCCATCAAAGTTAACAACGAATGTTAGCTCACAAAATTCTGCTAACTGGTTACAGCAATTTATCGATAATCCCTCTCAAGCAGATATCCTTTTACCTACAGGAATATTTTTAGTTTTAGCTAGCATCGCTGTTTTTGCTCAAACACCAGCCCAGTCTCCCCTTCCTTTGCTTATGGCTTTAGGGTTTATGGCTAATATTTATTTTCTTAATCGTAAGGAAGGGCGTTTTGGACGAGCATTTTTAATGAGTCTAGTTGCTCTATTTGTAGGTATAGGTTTAGGGTCTGGATTAGCACAATTAATGGTGAGTCAAGGTGGTGTAGTTTTAGGGGCAGAAAAACTTGCTAGTACTATTACTTTTTGCCTATTTTGGTTAGCCAGTTGTTTTTTGCGTTAGTAATTCTACTAATTTTTGGAGAAGACATTTTAGCCAATACCAAGAAAAGAAACCGTCTTCATTACCAACTCGAAGGCTTCAGAGAAGTTATTGACAATAAAATTGGGTTGGTAATGTTCTATCTGAGTATGATCGCGAATACCAGATAAAACTCCAATAATTTTGACTCCATTGTTTCTGGCTGCTAAAATATCAGCCTCTGTGTCTCCTATCATCCAAACATCAGCAGCAGGAGGTAATTCGATTAAAGCTTTTTCCATCAGAGCGAGCTTATCTTCTATGTCAGTGTTTTTTTTGTAATCGTTAGGTAGACAATAACGGCGATCGCTTTTGAAAAACCGAGCTAAATCGTATTGTTCAAATGCTATAGCTAATTCTTGTTCTCTCCGCATAGTCATTACGACTAAATCTATACCTAGCTTTTGGACTTGTTCTAAAGTTGCTACGACCCCAGGAATTACTCGATCGTGTTCTAAATAGGGTAGGCTATGGACAATTTTTCTGCGTCTCTGGGCAAATTTAATCGCTTGCTCTTCGTCTAAACCAGAAATTAGACCAATTTTAACCTCAGGAACTCTCCCTCGCTTCAATTGCCAAAATTTAGTTTTGGATAATTGCGTAATTTGATTGCTAGGAAGTTTAGTCTGTTGGAGACAATCAAGATAAACACAATAATAGCGATCGGAAACATCCATTATTGGGCCATCAAAATCAGTTATAAGTCTGAGCATTGTAAGATTATTAAGTTTTATGTATTAAACTAACCGATTCTGATGGAGCAAACAAGAGTCAAAAGTCTGAAGTCACCAAAGATTAATGAGAACTTTTTAATCTGTAGTTTCAACTAGTAAGATATGGTGTAAATTGGTTGAAAAAATCACAATTGAATGAGCGGTTTAGAAAATAATATAGAAACAGCTACCTTAGTCGACATTTTGCGCCATCGGGTTTTGACTCAACCGAAGCAAAACCTATATACTTTCTTAGTAGATGGAGAGAATCAAAAAGTCAGTTTGACCTATGGAGAATTAGAGCAGCGAGCAAAAGCGATCGCAGCATACCTACAATCTATCTGTTCTCCTCAAGAAAGAGTATTATTGTTATACCCTCCTGGCTTAGATTATATAGAGGCTTTTTTCGGTTGTCTTTATGCTGGAGTTATTGCTATTCCCGCCTATCCTCCTCGACCAAACCGTTCTTTATCTCGCTTAAAAAGTATCATTGATGATGCTCAAGCAACTTTAGCCTTAACAAATCAGACTATTTTGACAAGTTTAAAGCGTAAGCTGGTTCATGCTCCTGAACTAACCCATTTACGCTGGCTATCTACAGACAGTATTCATGTGGATTTAAGTGAAGATTATCAGGAAATAACTCTGTCAGAAAATACTTTAGCATTTCTGCAATACACTTCTGGTTCTACAGCCAAACCTAAAGGAGTTAAAATCGCCCATAACAATTTACTCCACAATTTAGAGGCAATTCATAACTGTTTTCAACATAACCCCCAAAGTCGAGGGGTAATTTGGCTACCTCCATATCATGATATGGGTTTAATTGGTGGTATTCTGCAACCTCTTTATGGCGGCTTTCCTGTTGTTCTTATGTCTCCCTTGATGTTTTTACAAAATCCTCTGCGTTGGTTAAAGGCTATTTCTCTTCATAAAGCCACTACTAGCGGTGGCCCCAATTTTGCTTATGATTTGTGTGTACGTAAATATAATCGAGAACAAGAACTAGATTTAGATCTCAGTAGTTGGGATTTAGCTTTTAACGGTGCTGAACCAATTAATTATGATACTTTAGCTAAATTTGCCGATATTTTTTCTGACTATGGTTTTCGTCCTGAAGCTTTCTATCCTTGCTATGGTATGGCTGAAGCAACTCTAATTATTTCTGGGGGTAAAAAATCATCCCAATTAGTTACCAAAACTCTTCAAGGTAAAGCCTTAGAACAAAATAGAATCGAAACTGCCCACAGTAACGAAGAAAATTCGCGGACTTTGGTAAGTTGTGGTAGCAGTTTACCCAACCAAAAAATTGTGATTGTTCATCCAGAAACCCTTGTTCAGTGTCCACCTGGAGAAGTAGGAGAAATTTGGGTATCTGGTGCTAGTATTGCTCAAGGTTATTGGCAACAATCAGCAGAAACCAAGCACACCTTTAATGCTTATCTTAAGAATCAAGAAAATGAACCTTTTTTAAGGACTGGAGATTTAGGCTTTTTAGAAGATGGAGAATTATTTGTCACTGGTCGCTTGAAAGATATTATTATTATTAACGGTCGCAATCATTACCCTCAAGATATAGAAAGAACCGTAGAAGAAAGTAACTTTTACATTAGACCTAGTGGTGTAGCTAGTTTCTCAGTAGACATTGAAGGAGAAGAAAGATTAGTCATTCTAGCTGAAGTAGACCGTCGTTATTGGGACTCTCCTAGAACAAAGTCTCAATCTAATGGATACCCTACAACCACAAACACTAGTAAAGCTCAAGAATTAATTCAATCTATTCGTAGAGAAATCTCAAAAAATCACGATCTGCAAGTATATAGCATCTTATTACTCAAATCTGGTGGTATTCCTAAAACTTCTAGTGGCAAGATTCAACGTCATGTTTGTCGTGCTAATTTCTTGGCTGGGACATTAAAACAACTAACAATAAGTGATTAAAAGTTAGCCAGAAATTGATTTTAAATCAGGTCTTGCATTACTTAAAGACTTTCTTGTGAACTACTAAATAGTCCCTGGATATGTATTTTAAATTACATATTCGACCAAAAACACTAAAATTTCACATTCCGATTCAGTGGAATAACCGAGGTAAAACCCCATTAAATCTAGCTATATTCGTTGGTATCAATCAGTTTTTCTCCCTCAAACAAGATATAGTAGATTGTTAAAATTTAATGTTTTGATAAAGTATCAGTCAATGTACTGACAATTCCAGAGGAAGAATGACACAATTTCTATATAAATAGGTTTTTACAAATAAATTGTATTTTGTCAAGTAATACCATTGAATTTTTCACAATATCAACTAAGACAACTTTAGAAAAACATTATATTTAGATTCTATTTAAAAAAATTACTGAATATATTTAAGTAAACCTATTCTCAAAAAAATTTGCAGATGATCCAAAGTCCAGATCGAAACAAGGGAAACGAGTTGCAACCAAGCACATTAGTAGCATTGCTGCGATGGAGAGCCAGTAAACAACCCGACCGCCATGGCTATACTTTTTTAATCAACGGGAAAACAGAAAGCGAGCCTCTAACTTATGGTGAATTAGATCTTCAAGCAAGAGCGATCGCAGCTTTACTACAAAAAAATCAAGCTCAAGGAGAAAGAGCCTTATTACTCTACCCTCAAGGACTAGAAGTCATAGCTGCTTTTTGCGGTTGTTTGTATGCTGGAGTTATTGCTATTCCCGTACCACCACCAGAATCAGGCAGACTCAAGCGGACTTTACCCAGACTACGATCGATCGTTAAAGATGCTCAAGCTACTTTTGTTTTGACTACAGCAGGAATTCTGGAACTAATAGAGAATGTTCGGGATGAATTTCCTGAGTTTGAGTCGATGCAGTGGATTGATACGGCTGAAATCGATCTAGCTTTGGCAGAACAATGGCAAGACCCCAAGGTAGATAAAGACCAGTTAGCCTATCTCCAATATACCTCTGGTTCAACTTCTACTCCCAAAGGAGTGATGCTGACTCATTTCAATTTGATGCATCACTGTGGATATCTGAAAAAAGCTTGTGGTTATGACGAAGATAGTGTCAGTATTACCTGGATGCCCTATTTCCATGACTATGGTTTAGTAGAAGGAATGATAGTTCCTCTCTACAATGGAACTCCCTGCTATGTTATGTCTCCTTTTTCTTTTATTAAGCGTCCTCTTCAATGGCTACGGAATATTACTAAATACAAAGGAACTCATTCTCAAGCTCCTAACTTTGCTTACGATCTTTGTATTCGTCGTATCAAACCAAAACAACTAGAAGAATTAGACTTAAGTAGTTGGCAAGCAGCCGGAAATGCAGCCGAACCAATTAACCCCAAAGTTATGTACGAGTTTGTAGAAACTTTTAGTCCTTGTGGTTTTAAGTGGGAGACTTTTTCTCCTTCCTATGGACTAGCAGAAAATACCTTACTTGCCACTACCACCCCAAGAGGTCAAAACCCAGTCTTGTTAGCAATTAAAACTAGCGCGATCGAACAAAATAAAGTTGTAGTTGCTGACTCTGCAGAAACCGATGGAGTCAGAATCGTGCCTGGTTGTGGTAAAAAAGTCTGTGATATGAAGATCGCCATTGTCGATTCTCTGACTATGACTCGTTGCCAAGACGGCGAAGTAGGCGAGGTTTGGCTATCAGATCCTAGTGTGGCTCAAGGTTACTGGAAACGTCCTGATGTTACGAAAGAGACTTTCTGTGCTTATCTCCAAAATACGAACGAAGGACTGGCGACACAAGCTTCCGAATTAGATTCGACAGTCGCGTCCTTACCTTTCTTACGAACTGGCGATTTAGGTTTTTTACATGAAGGTGAATTATTCATCACTGGCAGGATTAAAGACTTAATTATTGTTCGTGGTACTAATCACTATCCTCAAGATATTGAATGGTCAGTGCAACAACTTCATCCTGCTTTACGTCCAGACTATGGTGCTGCTTTTTCAATTTTCGATCGTGGAGAAGAAAAATTAGTAGTTGTTCAAGAAATAGAAAGGAGAACCGAAAACTTAGATACCGAAAAGTTAATCGCTGATATTCGTCAAGAAATTGCCGAACAACATGAAATTCAAGTTTATGCCGTGATTCTCGGTAAACCTGGTAATATTCTCAAAACTGCTAGTGGCAAAATTCAACGACGTGCCTGTCGAGATAAATTTTTGGCAGGAACTCTCAATGTTTTAGCTGACTGGTGTGAAAACCCCGAATTCACAGCTAAGTTCCGCTCTCTTCAAGGTGAATTAGAATCACTGGCAGAGCAAGTAAAAACTGCTAAAATGTAGCATCTTGAGTAGGTTCGATAAAATTGTTTCTACCTCAATAAATCGCCATGAGGAAAACAATATATGGCACTTAGAGTATTTATTTAGAAACAGAATTCTATGGAGAATCCAATGGAGCAACTAGAACAATATCGGATAGCAGAAAACCTAGAACAAGATTTAGGTGATCCTAGTCATCCAGAAAGCGTAATGTCTTTCAAAACCGTCATGGAACTGGATGAGCAAGAAGCCTTCCCCGAACAAGAATTAACCTGGCTTTATAATTGGCATCTTCAAGATTATTATGTTCCTGCTAATTGTGGAGGCAAATTTACTAACTTTGAAGAATTTTTAGCCATAGTCAGGGTATTATCTCGGCGGGATCAAACCACTGGTATTGCTTTTACCACTCTTTTCTGGTCATTTCTCTGTTGGATGGCAGGGACAGATGCACAAAAGCAAAAACTATCAAAATTCATCATTGAAGAACAAGGGGCTTTGTGTCTAGGCTACTCCGAAAGAGAACACGGTAGCGATTTAGTCAATGGAGGCTTAACCGCTACTAAAGTGTCTGGAGGCTACATTCTTAATGGGGAAAAATGGCCGATTAATCGTGCTACTAGATCGGGATTATCGTTTGTCTTAGCTCGCACTGGAGAAGAAGGAGAAGCCAAAGGTTTATCTTTATTTATGGTAGATAAACGGGAATTGGATTCTTCTAATTACTATAATCTGCCCAAAATTCTTACTCACGGTATCCGTGGTTCAGATATGAGTGGGATCGGTTTTAGTGATTGCTTTGTACCAGATTCCATGCTCTTATGGAAAGAAGGTGATGGCTTGGAATTAGGGCTAAAAGGCTTCCAAATTACCCGTACTTTCTGTGCTGCTTTCTCCCAAGGTGCTGCAGATACAGCTTTAAAAACAACCCTCAATTTCGCCCTCAAAAGAATTGTTTATAATAAAACCGTTTGGGAACTTCCCCAACCCCGCAAAGTTTTAACAGATGCCTTTTTAGATATTCTCATTTGTGACTGTGAAACCATTGGTGCAGCCAGAGGTTTTAGTGTCGTGCCTGAACAGTTTAGTGTTTGGGCAGCAGTGGTGAAATACTTTGTCACCAGACAGTTAGAACAAATGGTCAATGATGTCTATGTGGTGTTGGGTTCGCGTTTTTATATGCGAGACGAACATGACTATGGCATTTTCCAAAAAGTGCTACGGGATAACTCGATTATCAGTATGTTTGATGGTAGTACGGTAGTTAACTTACACGCCCTGATACTTCAGTTTCGTCAGTTAACCAAAACCCGTCAGCGTAGAAAACCAAAGACAATGTCAGCGATCGCATCTCGCTTAGAAACTACCTTCTCTCTGCAAAAACCAGCACCTAATTTTGAACCAACCAAATTAGAATTATTTGGTCGTGGTGCAGATGATTCTCTCCAAGGGTTAGAAATTGCTCTTACTCAACTAGAGGAGCTAAAAGGCAACCCAGAAGTAGATTCAGAGATGTTAGAGAAGCTAATTGCTCTTAGCAATCTAGTTTTAGAAGAGTTGAATGCTCACGATGAGGCGATCGCTCAATCTAAGTTTGAATTTGGTCATGAGCAATCTCCTGAGTTATTTGAAATAGCTAAGAAATACTGCGCTCTCCATGCAGCAGCATCTTGTCTGCATATGTGGATTTATAATCGTCAACTTTTGGGAGATTTCTTTGCTCAAGGAGAGTGGTTAGTATTAAGTATCCATCGGCTACTGCGTACTATTAGACCCATGCCTTATTCTATCTCTGAAACTTATAGCGAAAATGTAGCCAATGAGTTAGTCAGATTGCATAAGTCAGATAAACTTTTTTCTATTGTTCCTATTCAATTAGCTCAATCAATAATTAAACAAGAGGATAAAATTAATGAACTCATCCGTATCTAATCAAACTGCTATTGCTAACTGGTTAATTCAACAATTAAGTGAGAAACTTTCTTTAGATAAGTCTAGTATTAGTGTGAGTGAACCCTTAACCCGTTATGGTCTAGATTCCATCGATGCAGTTACTATGGTGGGCGATATCGAAGATATTCTCGATGTAGAACTGCCTTCTACTTTATTCTGGGACTATCCTACTATTGAAAAGTCATCTCAATTTTTAGCGGACAACTACGATGTCTCAGCGATCGCTTTTGATAGCGATGCTGCAACTCCAGAAGTAGTAGAAGAAAAAGTTCCTGAACCTGTTGCTGCTGGGAAGAGTAAAGGTTGGGGCGGTTTATTTGGTCGTAGCTAAAGTGCCTGTATCCTGTAGGGGTTTGGCATTGCCAAACCCCTACAACAATTGTCGTTACTAGTAAAAAGGAGGAAAGCAGTTAATTGAATTATTCAGACTTTTCTTTTTGGTGGATACTAATCCTCTTTAGTATTCCGTTTTTTACGGTTCGATATATTGGTAAATATCTTAATCTTTGGCGTGGAGTTCATGACAGCATCGGTTTAATGTCTTTATCGATGTTGCTTTTTTTTAATGCTAGTGCTTCTAGTTTTGTTGTCTTCTTTTTTGAAATTATTTTTAACTACTTAATGGTGCAGTTTATGCTGCGTCATCAAGGAGAACAAGCTAAACTAATTGCTACTTTATTAATAGTTTTTGATGTTGCGGTTTTAGCTTATTTTAAATATCTAGTTTTTTTTGTTGATGATGTTATTGGTCTAATTATTAATATGCCAGAAAACTGGCAACAAGCTTTTATTTTTCCTCTGTTTAATCGTAATTTTTCTCTTGTACCTCAGCGCATTCCTCCTGGGGTTTCTTTTTACACTTTCCAGATGGTTGCTTTTGTGGTGGACTCTTTAAATGCCAGAAAAAAGAAACCAATTGGCTTTGTTGACTACATTAATTTTGTGGCATTTTTTCCGCAAATTGTAGCAGGACCTATTGAACGTCGTGGGAGTCTTTTTCCGCAAATAGAAGCATTTCAATTTAAGTTTACCGTTGATAATTTGTATGAGGGTTTTCGCTGGTTATCTCTAGGACTGTTTATGAAATTTGTCTTAGCAGATAACATTTCTCCTTATATCGATCTAACTCAAAGTCTTAATCCTTGGTCTATTTGGTTTAATGCTTTTTTATTCACCCTCAGAATCTATTTTGATTTTGCAGGATATAGTTTTGTTGCTGTAGGTTTAGCTAGAGTTTTAGGAATTAAACTAACAGTTAATTTTCTTGCTCCCTATACATCTCAAAGTATTAATGAGTTTTGGCGGAGATGGCATATTACTCTGAGTAATTGGTTTAGAGATTATGTCTTTTTACCCCTAATGGGATCGAAAAAACAGTGGGCAGCGTTTTTCTTGTTTATCACTTTTACCCTGTCTGGGTTTTGGCATGGTGCAGCTTGGAATTTCATTATTTGGGGAGCATATCACGGTGCTTTATTGTTAGTTTTGCGTTACTTGGGAAGACCATTTCATCGATGGACAAGTAAGTATTTTTCTCAACCTCAGTTTGTTTCTTGGGGATTAACTTTTGCAGCAGTAAATTTAGGCTGTCTTTTCTTTATGGATACAGATATCAGCCGTTTGATGTTGAAATTAAAAACAATAGTTACTCCTTGGACTTACTCTTTCTCAAATTTAAATGCTGTTTTTAGTTCTTATAGTATTAATCAAGGAACAGTTTTAATAGTTATTTTAGTTTTAGCGATCGCGGTATTGCTACTAGAACATTTAGCTATTTGGCGACAACAGTTTGAATATGAATTACTCCTTTCCCCTTGGTTATCTCCAGTCTTACTGGGTTTAACTATTCTCTTGGCTGCTAATACACCTTCTGAGTTTATTTATTTTGAGTTCTAATGTGGAAACCAATTAAACTTGTCCCTTGGTTTATTGCTGCTGGTACTGCCTGGTCATTAGGTTTTATCTATAACGTCATTTATGGTGGTGAGCTAAGTTGGCTAAGAGCAATGTACTTTCAAAAAATAGCTAGGGCGGAGTCAATACAAGAAAATAAAAAATTATTGATTACTGGTGGTTCTGGAGCGCATTATACTGTCAATTCTGATATTATCGAGCAAGGTTTGGGTATTCCTGTAGTCAATCTTGGTTTAGATGGTCCTATTGGTTTAGATGTGATTTTACCAAGTGTGATCGACCAAGTGCGTCCAGGAGATACGGTTTTATTAATTCCCGAATATCTTATACTATTAGACCCTGATGGTTTGGGCGATCGATCTGTTTCTTTTGGTGTGGCTATTGGTAAACCAGGATTAGGTGATGTGCCAACTAAGCAGTTTGTCCAAGATGTTTTCTTGCTGGGAATACCTACTCTAAGAGCAGCAACTAAATCTGGTGTAGATCTAGCTACTAAAGGAAAAATAACTGGTTACTATGCCGATCCTCTTACCCTACGGGGCGATCCTACTACAGTTAAAGAAAGGCAACAGGAGTGGTGGCAATTGCCGATTAATAAACCCATATCCCGTCATGCAGCCGAAAGAATTTGGCAGTTTCGTCAAGAAGTAGAAGCAAAAGGAGGCAAGCTAGTACTATCTCTTCCTTGGTTTTATGGCAGTGCAGGGTCAAAAACTCAAAGGAATGTCCAAAAAACGGCTCAAGTTCTCTCTCAAATTGCCCCTATAATTTATGAACCAGAATCTTTGAATATTAAGACAGATTCAAGTTTATTTGCTGATACTCACTATCATTTACTACCTCATGCCAGAGAAATTAGAGCAAAAGAGTTGGTTGAGCAACTAAAACCAATTATTGGAGAGTAGGGAATAGGAAATAAGAAATAAGTAATGGGTAATAGGTAATAAGTAATAGGTAGATTATTATTGTAAATTTTAAAAAATACTAGACCAACAATACTGAGTAATCTAATGAATAATGAATCGATTAAAATTTGTATTCTAGGAGGAGGATTTGGTGGTCTATATACAGCACTATATCTTTCTGATTTTAGCTGGGTTAAATCGGATAGGTGTCAGATTACTCTAGTCGAACCAAAAGACAATTTTCTGTTTACTCCCCTTTTATACGAAATCTTGACGGGAGAATTGCAACGTTGGGAAATTGCTCCTTCTTATCAAAAATTATTAGCAGGAAAAAAAATTAATTTTCGTCAAGATAAAGCCAAAGGAGTTGATTTAGATAATCGTATAGTGCAATTAGAACAGTCTAGTCCCTTAAACTACGATTATTTAGTTTTAGCAGTAGGACAAAAAACTAGATGGCTAGATATACCTGGATTAGCTGCCCATGCTTTGACTTTTCGGAGTATATTTGATGCAGAAAAACTACAAGAAAGGCTACGTTTATTAGAAGCTTCAGAAAGGCAAAGGTTACGTATAGCCGTAGTTGGTGCTGGGGCTAATGGAGTAGAGTTGGCTTGTAAAGTGAGCGATCGATTAAATTCTAGAGCAGAAGTAATTATTATCGATCGAGGAACAGAAATTCTGCGTAATTTTGGTAAAGGAGTTAGAAAAGCAGCTTATAAAGCTATCAGAGAACGTAATATTCAAGTTTATTTGGAAACTAGTCTAAAAGAAATTACTGAAAGGCAAATTACTTTTTTTTGTAATGATAATTTAATCGATTATCCAATAGATTTAGTCTTATGGACGGCAGGGATAGAAACTATTGACTGGGTAACTAATCTAAATTGTCAGCAAAATAATCAAGGAAAGTTAATTGTTCATCCGACTCTTCAATTAGTAGAATATCCAGAAGTTTTTGCAATAGGAGATATAGTCGAAATTATTGGCAGTAAAGCTAAGAATATACCCGATACTGCCCAATCGGCATATCAACAAGCGAGTTTACTGGCAAAAAATCTAAAATTAGTACTACAAGGTAAACCGTTTAAAAGTTTTCGCTATCTACATCTAGGAGATATGCTGACTCTAGGGAAAGGTGTCGCGATAGTTTCTAGCTTTGGGCTTAACTTAACAGGTTCTCTAGCTGGGTTCATACGAAGATTAATCTATATTTTTCGTTTACCTACTTTTCGCCATCGTTGGCAGGTATTAAGAAATTTGCTGATTTCTAGATGAGCAGAGGGGCGTAGCAAGCAGGGGAGCAAAGGGAAGGAAGACAAGGAAGACAAGGGAGATTAAGGAGAAATAGTAAGTGATACTAAATCCAATTGACAAAAGTGATGTTGAGCTTTTTTGTAAATAGGAGCAAGATATTTAGTATTTATTACTCATTACTCATTAATTCGTTGACTTAAGTAACCTATACCAACAGGATTTAGTATGAATTATGGTTATTGGGAAGGATAGTAAGGGAAAATTACAAACTAAATTAGAAGAGATATTTGCTTTCGATTTGCGATCGCTGGCTTTATTTCGTATGGGGTTAGCATTAGTAATAATTGCCGATCTCTTTATTCGTTTTGGTGATATTCAGGCTCATTACAGTGACTATGGGATTTTACCTCGCACAGCCCTAATTGAAGAGTTTCTTCAGCCCTGGTATTGGTCAATTCATCTCCTTAGTGGTGAACCTCTGGTTCAACAGTTATTATTTGGGTTTGCTATATTTTTTGCCCTGTTGTTATTAATTGGTTACCGCACTAGATTCGCGACGATTGCTTCTTGGGCAATGATTGTTTCTCTTCATAATCGCAATCCTGCTTTGATTTTTGCGGGGGATGATACCCTTAGAGCAATTTTATTCTGGGCGATGTTTTTACCCCTGGGAGCTAATTACTCGGTTGATAGTGCTTTAAATACTTCTAGTAACCCTTTACCCAAAAGAGTTTTATCTGGTGCAACCGTTGGGTTTATTTTCCAGTTGTGCTACATATACATGTTTTCAGCCTGGTTTAAGCACCAAAGTCCGATTTGGTCAGCAGAAGGTCATGCGGTTTATTATGCTCTTAGTTTCGATCAGTATGCCACAGGCTTTGGACAGTTTCTTTTGGGTTTGACTCCTTTACTCAAAACCATGACTTTTGGTGCGCTATGGTTTGAGTGGTTAGGAGCTTTACTTATTTTTATTCCTTTCCGTACTAATTTTTTCCGTTGCGTCGCTATAGTTGCTTTTATCTCATTACATATTAGTTTTGGTCTATCTTTTACTATTGGTATTTTCCCTGCCTTATGTATGTTTATTTGGCTGACTTTTATCCCTTCTTCTGTGTGGGATTGGCTAGATAGAAAAACTCATACCCAAGAAAGAGCAGGTTTAAAGATAAATTACGATCGCGAATGCGGTTTTTGTAAAAAAGTAGTTCTGTTTCTGCGTACTTTTCTGATTTTACCGAGAACAACTGTCAGAATAGCTCAAGATAATCCTTCTATTTACGAGGATATGCAAAAATACAACTCTTGGGTAGTTGAAGATTGGCAGGGAAATAGATATTTTAAATGGTCGGGAATTATCTATGTAGTTAGTCTTTCCCCTATTTTGTGGTTTCTTGCTCCTATCCTCAGATTAAAACCTTTGATGGCAGTAGGGACAAAAATTTACGAAACTATTGCTAGTAATCGTCGCACTGCGGGAAAATTTACTGCACCTTTCAAATATGATTCTTTAGAAGTCAATCCTGGTTGGTTATTTAATTTACTTACTTTTCTAATTCTTGGTTTAGTCACTCTTTGGAATCTTACCAGTTTTGCAGGTAGTTATATTTTTCATCGATCGCCTACTAAAGTTAGTCAAAGTTTACATAGAGTTGTTACTAGTCGCACAGCCCAAAAAATCACTTGGCTAGGACAATTGACTAGATTAGATCAATCTTGGAGTATTTTTGCTCCTAATCCTCCTAGAGATGATGGCTGGCACGTAATTATTGGCACTCTTAAGGATGGTAGTCAAGTCGATTTACTTAATAATACTTCTCAAATTAATTGGGATAAACCAACAATAAATCAAAGAAATCAACTGTACCAAAATATGCAATGGCGCACCTATTTTATTAATCTTAATCGTGCTATTGGTCAAAAACTTTATCCTTACTATGCCAATTATCTATGTCAACAATGGGATGATACACATCCAGGTAACAAACAAATAGAGAGTCTAAATATTTATTTTATGTCAGAGAGAACAGTTCCTCCTGGGGAAACTCAAGATATCGAGAAACAAAATCATTGGCAACAATCTTGCTCTGTTAATCAGAAAAAATAATCTAAAATACTCTTGACAATTCAACTAATATGTCAAGTAATTATGTAGATGACTTTCATCAAAATAGTAAAGATGTGTAATTAATTTTGTTTGGGTGCTTATATTATTTAAAAGCTTAACAATATATGCTGTTTAATTCTTACATTTTTATTTTTCTGTTTTTACCTATTACTTTAATTGGCTTCTTCACTTTAGGTAAATTAAAGCTAATTAAACTTGCGAAAATCTGGTTATTAGTTACTTCTTTATTTTTCTATGGCTATTGGAACCCACCTTATTTAATTTTAATGGTAGTTTCAATTTTATTTAACTATCAAATAGGTAGATCGATCGCTTTTGCTAAATTAGGAAGTAAACAAGCAAAAATATTACTATGGACTGGTATAGGAATTAATTTAGCCAGTATTTGTTATTACAAATATGCTAATTTTTTCCTTTCTACAGTAAATGATGTCTTTAAAGCGAATATTACTCTCAATGAAATATTTCTTCCTTTAGCTATCTCCTTTTATACCTTTACTCAAATTGCTTATTTGGTAGATGCTTATCGAGGAGAAACCAAAGAAGTCAATTACGATGTCATTACTTATAGCTTGTTTGTCGTCTTTTTTCCCCAGTTAGTTGCTGGTCCAATTTTACGTCACGATGAATTAATTCCGCAGTTACACAAACTCAGAAATTTTGTTTTCTCTCAAAAGAACTTTGCCTATGGGTTGACTCTATTTAGTTTAGGATTATCAAAAAAAGTTTTAATTGCTGATAATATTTCTCCTTGGGTAGCTACAGTATTTAATCATAGTAATGAAGTGACCTTTATTGAAGCTTGGGTAGGAGCATTAAGTTATACTTTTCAACTTTACTTTGATTTTTCTGGCTATTCTGATATGGCAATTGGTTTAGGTTTAATGTTTAATATTCGCCTACCAATTAATTTTAATTCACCCTATAAAGCGATATCTATTAGTGATTTCTGGCGACGGTGGCATATTACTCTTTCTAACTTTTTAAGAGATTATCTATATATTCCTCTTGGTGGTAGTCGGCAGGGAGAATTACGGCGTTATATTAACTTACTAACTACTATGTTATTAGGTGGATTATGGCATGGTGCAGGCTGGACTTTTGTAATTTGGGGAGGTTTACATGGTATTTATTTAGTTATTAATCATTGGTGGCGCAAACTAAAACAACCCTTACCAGCATTTTTGGGTTGGAGTATTACTTTTTTAGCTGTAATTTTTAGTTGGGTATTATTTAGAGCGCAAACTTTAGCTGATGGCTTAGAAATTATCCAGGCTATGGTAGGTATTAAAGGTATAGTTTTACCAGGTGAACCTCAAGGTAAACTAGCTTTATTAACTAACTTTGGCCTGGAACTTAAACGCTGGTCACAATTAAATTATTTGCCTTTACTTAACGGCAGTAAAACCATGAGTATTTTAGTTTTAATTAGCCTAATATTTTCAGTTAAATTATTACCTAATACTCAAGAATTATTGGCAAAAATGAAGCCGACTTGGTGGTGGGCTACCTGGGTTGGTCTGTCAGCCAGTATGTGTTTATTATCTCTCAATCGTGTATCAGAATTCCTTTATTTTCAGTTTTAGTTAAAAATCATTAGAAAATAACTCTAATAATTTATGAGGGAGTCATGTTTATCAGATATGGTAAATTCAATTTGATTATATTTATATCAATGTTTTTTCCTTTGGTTTCTACTGGCGTTTTTAATGTTTTAATTGACCCCTATAATTTCTTTGATACTCCGATTATCACTAAGATTAATCATATTAAGCCAGAAGAAAAAGAAGTAGCAAGAATATCTAAAGCGATCACAGTAAGAAAAATAAAACCTAAAATAGTTTTGTTAGGTACTTCACGAGTAGAAACTAGTTTGAGTGCAGAACATCCTGCTTTTAAGCAATCATACTTAGCTTATAACTTAGGTTTTCAAGCAGGTAACATGTATGAAATAATGCGTTATTTTCAACATGCTCTTGCTCATCAACCAGACTTAAAACAAGTAATTATTGGCCTTGATTTTTTTAGCTTTAATGCTAATTTTTCTAACCGAGATACTTTCTCAGAATCTAGATTAGGTACTCAGTTTCCCTGGCAAGATTTTGTAGATTTTTCTTTATCTTTTGATGCTTTATTAGCTAGTCATAAATCATTTAATGCAAGTATAAATAACCAACAAAAAGAGCATATTCAAGAACCATTATCAAGGTTTAAGTTTTGGCTAACAGGATTTCTTGATAGTGAAGATTTATATAAAGGATACCAATTTTCTGAGGAGAGATTAGTAAACTTTAAAACGATTATTGATACTTGTAAAAAAAATAATATTGAAATTATCGTTTTCATTTCTCCAACTCACGCAACCCATTATGAAGCTATTAGTGCATCTGGATTATGGTCAACTTTTGAACAATGGAAACGAGAAGTAGTACAAATCACTCCTGTGTGGGATTTTTCTGGTTACAACAGTATCACTACTGAATTAATTGATGATCGCATGGAGTACTATATTGATAATTCTCACTATAGTCCTAAAGTTGGAGATTTAGTTCTCAACCGCATTTTATCTTTCCAAACGGAAAAAGTGCCTAGAGATTTTGGTGTCCTGGTCAATCAAGATAATATTGAATCCCATTTAGAACAAATTCGTTTAGATAGAGAAGTCTGGAGAGAAAAGCATCCCGAGGAATTAAATTTAGTTAGAAAAATTAAGGCTAAACTAGATAATTAAGACAATAGTCCCCAAATATTATTTGATAAATTAATTAATTAATTAAAATGGCAACCTCTAATTTTTCTGATTCTTATAATGCTAGTAGCGAATCTCAACAACATAATAAAAAGAAAAATTTAGGTGGTAAACAAAAAAAATTTAAAGGCTATAATTTTATTTTTTTCGCTACAGCATTTATACCTATGTTTTCCGTAGGCTTGTTTAATTGGACGATCGATCCTTACGATTTATTCAATACTCCTAATTTTTTCGGTGTTAACCACGAAAAAATTAAAAAAGATAATAACGATCGCTTGTTTAAATCTATAGATATTATCCGTCTCAAACCCAAAGTTATTTTAATGGGTTCATCTAGAACTAAGCAAGGATTAGATCCAGAACATCCAGCTATAGAAAATAATCAACTTACTTATAATTTAGCCATTAATGGTCCTAATGCTTATGAAGTAAGACGCTATATCGAACATGCGATCGCTAATCAACCAGATTTACAACAAGTCATTCTCGGTATTGACTTTTTTATGTTTAATTCTTCTCTTGACAATCAGCCTAGCTTTGAAGAAAAGAGAATTGGCAAAAAGCATATAATTGCCAGTGATGCTGTTAATGCTATTTTTTCTCTTGATACTTTTAATGTCAGTAGAGAAACAATGTCTGCGAGCCTAAAAACAGGAGAGCAAAATAATCTTTATGGCGAAAATGGTTTTATGCCTAATCGCAATGCCAATGATGGGGGAACAAAATGGCGATTCAATCAATCAATTAAACTCTATTTTGAATTACATAGCGACTATCAGTTTTCTCAGCAATATTGGTCTGATTTTGTCAAAATAGTAGAACTATGCCAAGAAAATAAGATAGATTTAAGAGTATTTATATCTCCTGCCCATGCTACTCAATGGGAGTCAATTAAAATGACTGGGCAATGGGATACTTTTGAACAATGGAAAAGAGAAATAGTTAAACTTACTCCTGTCTGGGATTTTTCTGGTTTTAATAGCATTACTACAGAAACAATTAAACCAAAGATGAATAATTACTTTGACAACTCTCACTATAGTCCTATGATTGGTAATCTAATTCTCGATCGCATTTTTGATTACCAGATTGAGAGCATACCTCAAGACTTTGGTATTTTGTTAACAACAGAAAATATAGAACAACATCTCGCTAAACTAAGGAGCGATCGACTTTTCTGGCTCAAGAATAATCTTGAAGAAGTAAAACTAGTACAAGATATTAAAACAAAGCTAGATTCTCAAACAAAAAGTAACTAAAATTCACTCTTACTTAAATACTTAATTAATTTTCAGGAAAATGAAATTAATTAATCAGTACGGCTTACTCATTATTGTCAGTTTTCTGTTGCTAGTTTCTTTGCTGGCAAATTTCTCTTTATACAAAGAATTAAAACTTGTTTACTTGTCTTTATATGCTACCAGTCTAAATCCTCTGAGTATCCAAAGATATAGCCCAGACAAAATTCCCAAGATAACTACAGAAAATAGTCCAAAAGTTGTTTTCTTTGGTGATTCTAGGGCAGTGGGTTGGTCAAAACCCGAACTAACGGAATTTCAATTTATTAATCGAGGAGTTGGTGGACAAACTTCTGCTCAAGTCTTAGGGAGGTTTGACCAGCACGTAGCTATTTTAAACCCAGACATAATTGTTGTTCAAGTTGGAATCAATGATTTAAGAATGCTTCCTCGATCGCCAAATACCAGGGAAGATATAGTTAAGAATTGCCAGGAGAATATTGCTCAAATTGTCCAGAAAGCTCAAGAAATTGGAGCTAAAGTCATTTTGACTACCATTTTTCCTCTTGGAGAAGGCAATATTCCTTTAAAACAAAGATTATTTTGGCCGTCAATTAATCAGATGAAGCAAGATATTAATTCAGTTAATAATTACATAAAAACCCTTGAATCAGACGTAGTTATCTTAGATGCTTATAATCTACTAAAATCTCACGAAGCAAATTACTCAAACTACTATAGGGATTTACTACATCTTAATGGTCGAGGATATGAATTTTTAAATCAACAATTGTCTAAGCTGCTAGCAGAATTATAGACTTCAGTTGACAAAATGTAATTTAGAATACAAATCCTCCTTGAGATATTTTATATTTCTTATTGTTTATCAACTAATTTTTAGTTTTTAGATATCAGTATTAATCTCAATCACCACAGTCGATTAAACTAGGGTTGTGGTGAAAATTTAAGTATTGTCCTACAAACAAAGGAGTGAGGAGTGGACAAGAGTAAAAGCTTTTTGAAGGCATTAAGTGCCAGCGCATTTATTTTTCTTGGCTGGGAAACCCTAGCAGTTGCACAGAATCTACCTAAATCTGGCGAATATTATCGTTCTAAAGATTTTCTTTTAGCTAATTCTATCACTGTTTCTGAAGATGGACAGAAAGAGATAATGGGATATCAGAAAATACCCATGCAAATATCCCAGTCTACAGATGTATCACAACCATCAGAATTAACGGGTATAGAACCTTTAGAACCAAATTCCAATCCTTTAATTTTCCCTACTCAACCAGAGGAAGTTGAAATTAATCTCAATCAGCCAATTACCCTAGAAGAAGCTATTGAATTGGCACTGCGTAATAACAGAGATTTACAAGAAGCAACACTTAATCTCCAACAAGCAGAAGAACAATTAAGAGAAGCAAGAGCAGGCTTATATCCTCGTTTAGACGCTCAGTTAGAGCTAGAGAATCAGGATACTCGGAGAGAACAAAGAAATGAACAAGGTCGTGTAATAACCGATCCTGAAGATCCTGATGGAGTTACTCGTCTTACTTCTGAAGGTCTAGCTACTAGTTTTAGCGGGAATGTTGCTCTTAATTATGATATTTACTCAGGAGGAGAAGTAAGTGCAAATATTAAAAGAGCTGAAAGAGTACTGCGTTCTAACGAGTTGGATTTAGAACGAATTACTGAACAAACTCGTTTTGAGGCTACCAGAGACTACTACAGCTTGCAAAATGCTAATGCTGAGGTAGAAATTGCCCAAGCAGCTATTGAAGAGTCTAGTCAAACCTTAAAGGATGCTCAACTACTAGAACAAGCAGGACTACGCCCTCAGTTCGACGTTTTAACGGCAGAAGTGGAACTAGCGAATGACCAGCAAACTTTGGCTAGGGCTATTGCCAATCAAAAAACAGCCCAGCGTACCTTAGCAGAAACTCTCAGTATCGGACAACAAGTTGCGCTAGAAACTGCTGATGAAATTGAAGAAGCAGGAGTTTGGTCTCTTTCTTTAGAGGAAACAATTGTTCTTGCTTATAAAAATCGCGCTGAATTAGAACAACGGATAGTTTTGAGAGAAGCAAACGAACAGCAAAGAAAAATTGCTCTAGCTGAAATTAGACCCAGAGTAACTTTGTTTGCTGACTATACTTTCTCAGCTAGCGATATTTTTGAAGAGTTGGAAGATTTTCAGGAACGCGACAATAACACATATCGTTTTGGAGCCAGGTTAAATTGGCGATTATTTGATGGTGGTAGAGCTAAAGCCCGTGCAGATCAAGCCGAAACAGATACTGAAATTAACGAAAACGACTTTGCTAATCAACGCAACACAATTCGTTTAGAAGTAGAAAGTGCCTACTTCTCTCTTGAGGCTAACCAAGAAAATATTGGGACTTCCCAAAAAGCATTGGAACTAGCAGAAGAGAGTCTTAGATTAGCGCGGTTACGTTTCCAAGCAGGGGTAGGTACACAAACAGAGGTTATCGAAGCTCAAAGCGACCTAACTACGGCTCGTGCTAATTTGCTAAGGGCTGTTATTGACTACAATCAATCTCTAAACCAACTACAACGGGCAGTCACCAATTTGCCTGATGGTCTATTATTCGATTTACCCTAGGTTTAGTAGTAGGGGTTTGGCATTGCCAAACCTCTACATTACCAATAGAAAAAAATGTTAAGCGTTGATTAATTAATTGTCAGTATTGTTTCTTATAATTTCTTAATATTATAGTAAGAGAATAATTATGAGAAAAACTTTATGTCTACCATCACTTTTGTAAAGGAAAATAAACAAGTAATCGCTGCGAACGGAGCTAATTTGCGGGAAAAGGCCTTGCAAAATAATGTGGATATCTACAAACTCAGGGGCAAATTGGTCAATTGTGGAGGTTATGGTCAGTGCGGTACTTGTATTGTGGAAATTGTTGAAGGTACAGAAAATCTATCTCCGAAAACGCCTTTTGAGCAAAAAAGATTAAAGAAAAAGCCAGATAATTACCGTCTAGCCTGCCAAACCTTAGTTAATGGACCAGTAAGTGTAAAAACTAAACCTTAACTCAGTTGATTGTGAGTGCAGTGATGCGTCTAAGTAATGATATCCTAAGAATTGTCGATCGAATATTACTTAGGGGCTGCTACTCCATGCAAGTTAATGATCTTGGATTTATAGCTAGCATTTTATTTGTGCTAGTTCCTACAGTGTTTCTTTTAATTCTGTATATTCAAACTGATAAAGGTCAAAGAGACAGTTAATAAATAACAGTAACAGATAAGAAAATCTACCAGTTAATTCCTATAATTACCTGGTTAACTCCTTCAGTTGTCAGTATTGAATACTGATGACTGTTTTTTTGTCAGCTAATCGACATTTAACTTGTATATTTATTAATTGATAACCATTGGAAGAGAGAATACGACACATAATTTTTGTAAGGCGCAAAGCTTGCGCCCCTATAATCAATCTTTCGCTAATATTTTTTGATTGTAAATAAGCAACAAATCTTAACACTCTCTTAATTAAACACAGGAAAGCTTATTAGGTGCTAAAAGATGGTTTTTGAGCAGGACTTGGTTTTACTACAAGTTATAAAAAAAGGCGATCGCAATCAGGTCAAACAGTTATTAGCCCAGGGAATTAATCCGAATGTTGAGGATAAGCAAGGTAATTCAGCCTTAATCTATGCTTCTCAAGGAGGACATAATGAAATTGTCAACCTGTTGATCCAGGCTGGTACTGATATTAACCACTGCAATCAACCCCACTGTATAACCTCTTTAATGGTAGCTGCTGCTGCTAATCAGATTGAGGTAGTAAAGACTTTAATTTCAGCAGGAGTAGATGTTAATGCTGTTAATGATGATAGTACTCCTGCTTTGGCGATCGCTGTTTATCGGGGTAATCTAGAGATTGTTAAATTACTTTTAGCTGCTAAAGCACAAGTCAATTGCCAAGATCAAGATGGAGATAGTCCTTTAAGTTTAGCGATTACAGCTAATTTTCCTCAGATTGTAGCAGAATTAATTCAGGGGAATGCAGAGCTTAACAAGCACGATACTAATGGTGAAACCCCCCTAACTCTAGCAATAGAGAACAAAAATTTAACTATTGTCAAAATTTTGTTAGAAGCTGGTGCCAATATCAATCTGCCCACAATAGAACAAGAAACGCCTTTAGCGATCGCTACTGCCAATGGCAACATAGACATTGGTAATTACTTATTAGCAGCGGGTGCAGATGTTAACTACGCTGATAAGCAAGGAGATACACCATTACATTTGGCAACAGTAGAAGGATATACAGCTTTGGTTAAAAGTTTACTTTTAGCTGGGGCAGAAGTAGATAAACGGAATTCTTTGGGAGATACTGCTTTGATGGTAGCTTCTTTACAAGGATATCCAGCGATCGTGCAGTTACTCTTAGAATATAACGCCGATCCTAACGCCAATAATAACGGTGAACCCCCTTTAACTCTCGCTATAGCTCAAAGTAATACAGAAATAGTCAAGTTGCTACTCACCGCAGGAGGTAATCCAGATACTAAACTTACTGATGGCAAAACTCTCTTAATGCAGGCAGGCGATCGAGGTGATAGCTCTATTATGCAAGAGTTGATTGAAGCTGGCGCAGATGTAAATTTACGAGATAAAGCTGGTGCAACGGCATTAATGTGGGCATCTCATCGTGGTTATCTAGATGCAGTTAAAGTCCTCTTAGCAACCAAGAAGGTTGATTTTACTCTTCGTAATCGTGGTGGCTACACTGCTTTAATGCTAGCCGAGTTTAACGAGTATATGCACATAGCCAAGTTATTGAAAGAAGCAGCAGGATAAACTTTTTGTCCAAATTCAGAAAATTTTGCTCTGTATCGAGTAGCAATTAATAAAAAGTCTAATAATCACAACAAAATCTCATTCTTGAATGAGACAAGATTAATTTAATTTATGTTAAGTTAAGTTTTGTAAATATTTTCTGTTAACTGAGGAGAACACTATGGCACTAGAAATTCCCGAAGGAATAAAAACTTGGTCTCAATTTGGTCATCCCCTTTTGATGTGGGTATTACTTGGGTTAACTGTTTACGCTTTGTATTCGGGTTGGCAAATTCGCCGTACTCGTACAGCAGATAAGGACACAAAAAAAGAACTAATTAAGAAAAATTTTAATGTCAAACATCATCAAATAGGTTCAATCTTATTATCTTTAATTGTTTTAGGGACTATTGGTGGTATGGCAGTAACCTATATCAATAACGGTAAGTTATTTGTAGGGTCTCATCTTTTGGCTGGACTAGGTATGACAGGAATAATTGCTACTTCGGCAGCTTTAGTCCCCTATATGCAGAAGGGTAACGATCTTGCTCGTTATACTCATATAACTTTAAATATTACTCTTTTGGGTCTTTTTGGTTGGCAAGCAGTAACGGGAATGCAAATCGTTCAGAAAATTCTTGATAATTTGTAAGCTACTTTTAATAATCATCTGATCTAATTTAAATATGGGGTATGGGTAGAGTTACTCTGTAAGCCTACCCCACTTATTTTTCTAAGTAGATTTGAGGAGATCTAGTTAAAGTGCAAATTTTAGAAAATGAGCAGGTATGCTACTGTAATGTGATTTCTCAAAAAAATAATCAAATTATTAATTTACCAGGCGTTTTTTATAAAAATAAACTATTTTGCAAAGACAAGTTTTTTTTGACAAAACAAAAGAGAGAAGCCTTGGAATATGGCAAACAAAAATTTCTAAAAGGCAAAGGAAAAATCATGTATCTTTTGTTAGAAGATACGACTGGATTAACTGTTTGGGTTGAAGATCCTAATTTGAAATTATCGCAACAACAGGCTGTTTTAGATATTGTAAATACCTTCAATATAAAGGAAGTTGTTGCTCGAATGAGAAGTAAACAAGGAATTAGTATTAAAGATCGTCGTTATCGTTTAGTATCTTATCCTCAGTGTTTTGTTGGTAGCGAAGCAGCAGATTGGATGATACAAAATCTCAATCTTTCTACGGAGCAAGCTATTAGATTAGGTCAGAGATTAATTGATGAAAAGTTCATTCATCATGTTACCGATGAACACCCTTTTATCAATGATTTCTTTTTTTATCGTTTTTATTGGGACGAAATTTAATTAATTAATTATTCTTAGATTTATTACTATTCAATAATTTTTTCAAATTTTATCGAACTTTTTGGTGGAATAGGCAGATTATAACGAGTATGAAAATCTTGTTGTACTTTATAAGTCAAACGAGGAGAAATTTGACGAATTATCTGCCCTAGCAAACGATCGCCTGTAGATTTAATTAAGGTAGGGGATAACTTATAAATAAATTTAGGAAACCAAACTTTAACTGCTAAATTCATTTTCCAATTAACTTGAGTAGTTGTAGGAGGAAAAGACTTGGTATTTTTACGTTTAAAAAGATTAATAGCCCATTTTTGCTGGCTAATATCTTCCTTGACTATCTCTTTTAATTCCATGGAAGCTTGATAATCAACTTCGTAACCAGGAGGATTATAGTTAGGAACGGGGATAGTTTCCATTGTATATACTCGATCGACTGGTGTACTTAAGACGATAGCTATTTTTGGTTCTACCTCATAGTCAAAAGCACCAAAACATCCCACCGTAATAATATAGCCATCTTCACTTAAAGGTTCTACTTTCATCGGTTGAGCGCAGCGACAAAACCAACCTTCATGAGCATTTAGATAATCAGCAACGGTTTCTGTATCACTATACATATCCATTGAACCTAAATAAGATACTTGAAATAAAAAGGGTCTTTCTGGTTCACAAGCATCATGGGAAGAAAGAAGATTTTGTTCACAAGCTGATAATTCTGATAGGTTGGCTTGTTCATTCTCCATTAATTTAAAATACATACAATTTTCAGATGACTAAACTTATTTTCGTTACCCTCTTTAAATTTCTTACAATGAAAGAGTTAATAACCAGCTAAACATTCTTTAATTTAGTTGGGTGCGATCGAGATTATCATGAAAGCATTAGTCGCTGGAGCAACAGGACAAACAGGACGCAATATTGTTAAACAATTAGTTGAAAAAGATATTCCTGTAAAAGCGTTAGTTCGCAATTTAGAACAGGCTAAAGAAATACTTCCCCCTGAAGCAGAATTGGTCGTAGGAGATGTCCTTAAACCAGAGACTTTAACAACAGCATTAACTGACTGTAGTGTATTGCTTTGTGCTACTGGAGCTTCACCTAGTTTAGACCCTACAGGTCCTTATCAGGTAGATTTTCAAGGGACAAAAAATTTAGTGGATGCAGCTAAACAAGCGAAAATTGAGCATTTTGTCATGGTTTCATCTTTATGTGTTTCCAAGTTTTTTCATCCCCTTAACTTGTTTTGGTTAATCTTATACTGGAAAAAACAGGCAGAAAAATATCTTCAGCAAAGTGGTATGACTTATACCATTGTTAGACCAGGAGGTCTTAAAAACGAAGATAACGCAGATCGAATTATAATGTCATCCGCAGATACTCTCTTTGACGGAAGTATTCCTCGTCCTAAAGTTGCTCAAGTCTGTTTGGAGTCTCTTTTCCAAACCACAGCCAAAAATAAAATCGTGGAAATAGTAGCTAGTCCAGAAGCAGAAGACAAAAGCTGGTCAGATTTATTTGCTGGTGTTGCTTGATAAGTTTACTGTGAATATTAGATATTCGTAATATTAATGCTTAACAAAAGTTTTCGGAAAGTTAATTTAGGAATTAAATTAATCTCGATCGCTGGTCTACTTTTTGTCTTATCTAATCTACAAGGATATGTATTGCAAAAAAAGCGATCGCCTGTACCTTCTGCTGATTATCCTCTAACAATCAGAGGAACAAGACCTTTAGCTATGAAAGGAGGAGACCCCTATATTCGGGCTTTAATGCGCACTATTACTGCTAGTGAGGCTAATGTTACTCGACCTTATCACGTAATTTATGGCAATCGATATGTTGATGATCTTAGTCGTCATCCTGAATTGTGTGTTCCCATCGTAGCAGGGCCCAATATCGGCAACTGTACTACAGCTGCGGGACGCTATCAATTTCTTGACTATACTTGGTCGGAAAAAGCCCAAAAATATCATCCCAGACCATCAGGGCTACTGTGGTGGAAAAGCTACAGTTTTGAACCAGAATATCAAGATGAGGTAGTTCATGACTGGTTAAGTGACTCTACGGCTTGGGGGACAGATATACCTAAGCTACTAAGAGAAGGCAAAACCAAGCAAGTATTGCGTTTATTGTCTGGCACCTGGACTAGTCTGGGTTATGGTATTGAAACCAATTCTATGAGTAAGTACCTACCCCAGATATATCAAAATATGTTAGCAGAAGAATTATCGTAAACATTTGTAGGGGCGGTTCGCCCTAAAGGACTAGCTTCGCGTCGCGAACCGCCCCTACAGGAAAGGACGGGCTAAAAAATAACTAGCGATCGATTTAGCATCAATAGATTCACCTGCTAAAATTGTCTCTTCTAATTCTTGAGGACTCATTAACACTACTTCAATATCCTCATCCTCGTCCTGTTGTGGTGGTATCTCCAGCTTTTCTAAGTCTTGTGCCAAAAAAGCATAGATATATTCATCAGAGTAGCCAGGGGCAAGGGGGAATTTGCCCAAATTGCGCCACTTACCCGCTTTATAACCTGTTTCTTCCTCAATTTCCCTTTTAATTGTTTCAGCGGGGTCTTCATTTACCTCCACTGTACCAGCAGGAAACTCTAGTAATCGTCCTTCACAGGCAAAACGATACTGCCTTACTAAAACCAATTTGCCTTCTG
Organism: Xenococcaceae cyanobacterium MO_188.B29; assembly: GCA_030065155.1. Taxonomy (GTDB): domain Bacteria; phylum Cyanobacteriota; class Cyanobacteriia; order Cyanobacteriales; family Xenococcaceae; genus JASJDJ01. Next base: position 25,758 of record JASJDI010000008.1, on the reverse strand, counting down.
GGGTAACGGGAACAGCTAAAGCACCACCTGGATGGCGAATACATTCCCACTCTCCCTCTACTCCATTGGGTAAACGAAGTTTAATAACTTCATAGTCAAATTTACGACCTTTGTAGAAGAGGCGTTGTTGCAGGATTTCTAAGGGTTCTTTAGCTAATGTCATGCTGATTTAATAATCTTACTCCTGTACAGTCTACCTCTTTGGCTAACTGCGCGATCGCTTTTTTGCTCACAGGTTCAATCCAGTTAGGAGCAATTTCAGCTAAAGGTACTAAAACGAAAGCTCTTTCTATCATATGGGGATGAGGAATAGTTAACTTAGGAGTGTCAATAACTAAATCATCATAGAGAAGTATATCTAAATCTAGAGTTCTTGCTACCCATTTTTCTTTTCTTACTCTGCCAAATTGTAATTCTATAGCTTGTAGAATAGTTAGTAATTCCTCTGGTTTTTGTTCAATTTCTAAGACCACACAACCATTAATATAATCTGGTTGGGGTGGCCCAACAGGTGAAGTTTGATACCAACTAGACGTTGCGATCAAATCAATCCCTGGAATGTTAGCCAATTCTTTAAGAGCATTTTCTACTGTATTGAGAGAGTTACCCAGATTGCTACCAAGAGCGATCGCGCATTTCGCCATAATTCTTAATTTTTGCCTAATTCTTGATTAACTATGTCTCGTCCTATTTATTTAGATTGTCATGCTACTACACCAATGGATCCTAGGGTATTAGAAGCTATGCTTCCTTATTTTACCGAACGTTTTGGTAATCCCTCTAGCATCACTCACGCTTATGGTTGGGAAGCAGAAGCAGCCGTTAAAACTGCCCGTCAAACTATTGCTGATGCTATTAATGCTACTCCAGAAGAAATCGTCTTTACAAGTGGCGCAACAGAAGCCAATAACCTAGCAATTAAAGGCGTTGCCGAAGCTTATTTTAGCCAAGGAAAACACATTATCACGGTTCAAACTGAACATCGAGCAGTTTTAGACCCTTGTAAATATTTGCAAACTTTGGGTTTTGAAATAACTTATTTACCAGTTAGCCATGAAGGATTAATCGATTTAGCGCAACTAGAGCAAGCTATTCGTCCTGATACCATTTTGGTTTCAGTCATGGCAGCCAATAATGAAATTGGGGTACTGCAACCTCTAACAGAAATTGGTGCAATCTGCCGTAAACATAAAGTTTTGTTTCATACTGATGCTGCTCAAGCGATCGCCAAAATCCCTTTAGATGTCAAGACAATGAATATAGACTTGATGTCTTTAACAGCCCATAAAGTTTATGGACCAAAAGGCATTGGCGCGCTGTATGTCCGTCGCCGTAATCCGAGGGTTCGTCTGGCTGCTCAAATTCACGGAGGAGGGCAAGAAAAAGGATTTCGCTCAGGTACTCTCTATACACCCCAAATTGTTGGTTTTGCCAAGGCAGTAGAATTAGGTTTAGGGGAAATGGAATCAGAATCTGTGCGTCAGCTTAAGTTACGAGAGCAGCTTTGGAATATTTTAAGTAAAATAGAAGATATTAGACTTAATGGTCATCGGACTAAAAGACTTCCAGGCAACCTCAATGTTAGTGTAGAAAGAGTGGATGGTTCCGCTTTGTTACTAGGTTTGCAACCTATTGTTGCCCTCTCTTCTGGCTCAGCTTGTTCTACTACTTCTACTGCCCCTTCCCACGTCTTAACGGCATTAGGGCATTCGAGAGAGTTAGCTTATGGGTCTTTACGTCTCGGCATCGGCAGGTTTAATACAGCAGCAGAAATAGAGAAAGTAGGAAAAGAAGCGATCGCGACCATTTGTGCTTTGCGTCAGGCAAACAGCCAGAATAACCAAATAACTTGCTCCTAAAGTCGCATTATCAGGAGAGCAACTTTCTCTAAGGTAATTCGTCAAGAGGAAAAAACAATTTTCTTGTCAAAAGTTGCAAGACAAGGTTATATTCAAGTTAAAATTTGATTTAATTATCACTACTGTAATTCTGTGGTGTAATATTATCTATGCTAGAAGAACTAGCAGAGAAAATCGAATCCCAGGTGTCTTATATAAAATTCACCATTTTTGAGCGGTTGTAACTTAGTTACAATCACAGCTACACTTTCAGCCAAACCTAATCTTCGGCTTAACCTTTAATCTACTTTCTAGTTAAGAAAGCTTTCCGTAAGAAGGAAAATCACTCAAGACTCTAGTTAAGCAGTTAGAGTAGTTATCTATCTAAATCTTTGGTTGTGCCTAAATAATCTTTAAATTTAACTAAAGATTATTTACCCGTTTTATACGTCTTATACATATTTTGAAATCAAGCAATGTTGGAGGACACAGCGATTGGGTGTCTCAACCTGCGAAGAAATTTTGAGGAAAATTAATGCCAAAACAAATTATTATTGCGGAACAGCATCACATCGCCGCCGTTTTTTGGGAAGATCATATACAAGAGCTTGTAGTAGCCACTGGCAATCAGCAAGTGAGCGATATCTATCTTGGCTCAGTAGAAAACGTTATCCCTGGGATAGATGCAGCTTTCGTTAACATTGGCGATGCAGAAAGAAACGGTTTCATTCATGTTACCGATCTTGGCCCATTACGTTTGAAAAAAACAGCATCTGCAATTACCGAACTCTTAACTCCGCAACAAAAAGTTCTAGTTCAGGTAATGAAAGAACCTACAGGCAATAAAGGACCAAGACTGACAGGTAATATTACTCTACCTGGTCGATATTTGGTGTTAATGCCTTATGGTAAAGGAGTTAAATTATCGCGGAGAATTAAAGACGATAATGAACGTAGTCGTCTTAGAGCTTTAGCTATTCTGGTTAAACCCGCTGGTATGGGATTACTAGTCAGAACTGAAGCAGAAGGAAAGGCAGAAGAAGCCATTATGGAAGACTTGGAGTTCCTCCAGAAACAGTGGGAATCTATTCAATATCAAGCCAGTTACACAAAACCTCCTGCTTTGCTCAATCGTGATGATGATTTTATTCAGCGAGTACTGCGAGATATGTATTCTGCTGAAGTCAACAGTATTGTGTTGGATTCTCAGGCTGGGGTTAAACGAGTTAAACAACAGCTAATGAACTGGGGTGCTGGTCGTTCTCCCCAAGGTGTATTTATCGACTATCATCGAGAACGTCAACCAATTCTAGAATATTACCGTGTTAATGCAGCAATTCGTGAAGCTCTCAAACCTAGAGTAGAGTTGCCTTCTGGTGGTTATATTATTATAGAACCAACAGAAGCTTTGACTGTTATTGATGTTAACTCTGGTTCTTTTACTCGTTCTGCTACTGCTAGAGAAACCGTTTTATGGACAAATAGTGAAGCAGCTACAGAAATAGCTCGTCAGTTACGTCTCCGCAATATTGGTGGAGTAATTATTGTTGACTTTATTGATATGGACTCGCGTAGAGACCAATTAAAATTACTAGAACATTTTAATAATACTCTCAAAGCGGATAAAGCTAGACCTCAAATTGCTCAACTTTCTGAATTAGGATTAGTAGAATTAACTCGTAAACGCCAAGGTAAAAATATTTATGAGCTATTTGGTCAAACATGTCCTAGTTGCGGTGGTTTAGGACATTTAGCTCATCTACCAGGAAAACCTGAGGGCGAGTCTTTAGAAAGTCCCCCAATTACTCCTCCACCAATTGTTCCTAGCGTTCCTGATAAATATAACCAAGATAATGACTTAGAATCATCGCTAGATTATGGTTACGATAGTAGTACCCAACAATTAGAATTAATCAATCATCCTAGCTATCAAGAACAAGGAGGCGTTTCCGGTAATAATCGTCGCCGTCGTCGTCGTCGCCTCAATGAACTTCTAATGAAAGAAGAACTAGGCAATGGGGATGGTAATGGTACTAGAGATATAGAGGTAGAAAATAATACTTATGAAGAGCGTAAATCTCGTCCTTCTTCCTCAAATCGCTCTTCCCGACGAGAAGAAGTACCTCTAGAAAAAGTTTCTGTAGAAATGAGTAAATTGGAGCAGGAAATGTATGCTCTAATGGGAGTATCCCCTCTAGTTCGCTTAGAAAGAGAATTTAAAGACCCCAAATCAGTTTTAATTCAAATCAAAACTCCTGGAGAAGAAGATGTAGTAGAATCCTCGGAGCCAAAATCTACTATTTCTCTTGAACCAGTTAAAGCTGAGGCAGAGGATACTGAGCCTCAAGTTGAGGCAGAGAATACCGACTCTAATGAGTCTCTAGCAGAAAGTGATGAGGCTAGCAATGGTCGTCGTCGCCGTCGCCGTCGTTCTTCGGCTCAGAAAGAAGTTGAGGCTCAAGTATAAAAGTTGAATAACTTTCTATTTGACGATCGCCATCTGGTATCAGAATTAGGTGAGGATAATATCTTGCTAGCGGGAGTAGATGAGGTAGGGCGAGGAGCTTTATTTGGACCTGTGGTAGCAGCAGCAGTAACATTGCCGTTATCGAACCTACCTCAATTGGCAGAAATTGGTGTTCGCGACAGTAAGAAGTTATCTGCCCAAAAACGGAGGGAGTTAGTTAAACCGATTCAAGTAATAGTAAGCAGTTGGCATATAGCTCAGGCTAATGTAGAAGAAATCGATCGACTAAATATTCTACAAGCTTCTTTACTAGCAATGAAGCGGGCAGTACTGGGGTTAAAAGTATCACCAGAGATATGTTTAGTTGATGGTAAATTTACTCTCCAAGATCTTCCCCTATCTCAAAAGGCAGTTATTAAAGGGGATAATAAATCAGCAGCGATCGCCTCTGCGAGTATCTTGGCTAAAGTGTGGCGAGATGATTTAATTACTAATCTTGCTGCTGATTACCCTAATTACGATTTAGTTGCTAATAAAGGCTATCCAACTAAAAAGCATCGTCTTGCGATCGAGCAATATGGCTTATCCCCTCAACACCGTAAGTCTTTTCGTCCTTGCCGTTAGTAGGGGCGATTCGCGACGCGAAGCGCGAAAAACCGTTGCGGTGAAACAGTTGCGGTGGCGGGGTTTCCCCGCTTGAGCAAACTGAGGAAAGACCCCGCGTCGCCGAAAGAAGTCGGAACGCCTTTGAGGTTTCCTCAAAGGACGCAAGCCGACTTAGCAAGGGAACGCTTTCCGATGTTGAACCCGAAGGGGGGTTTCCCCGCTTAAAGAAACTGCTGAACCCTTTAGGGGGGTTCCCCCCGTTGAGGTTATTGAGCAAGAAGCTAGTCCTTTAGGGCAAACCGCCCCTACTATTAAATCAAACCTAAATCAGTGGATAGTTTAGCTACAGATTTGGTCTGTTCTTGTCCAGTTTCTCTCACTGTCCACTCACGATAATCTTGGAGCAACTGGCTAACTAATCGCTGTTTAATTCTGGCTAAAACACTCTTTAATAGCCTGTTTCCTGTAACTTCTAACAGTGGTTGAGGAGTAAAAACTAAAGCTGGTGGTAATTCTACCTTAACTCCTAAATCTGCCTGTCCTTGAAGATAGGTTTGCCCTTTGATTTCCTCAGGATAAAGAACACCTTTGAGTTGTAGGGAAAACCGCTTATTGATATAGTCAATCCCCTTAATCTGACAGCTTGCCGATTTTAAGCACACAGTACTATTTCTACCAGCCCAGACTTTGAGATTAACAATAGGTTGAAAATGATACATCTCCATAAAGTTAATAGGACGCATTTTCAATTCATATAAATCTGCCGATAATTGTTTCATTAACCGAGGATTAGCGATCGCCTTAACCAAACGTTGAGGTTGACGCAAGTAATGCTTTATCGGTATTTCTTCGTTTTCTACTAATATTTTTACTGATTCGGAAGCAGTAAAGCCAGTATACATAAGTGTAATAACTTAGAATAAGTATCTTTTATTCATTTTAAGTTACATTTCTTCAAAAAAAAACTAGTAATCAGAAATTTTACACCGTTAGCCAAGACTTTGTGACCACAATAAGATTAAAACTCTCTCATTAACAATTTAATTAAATTTAGAGGTTTATATGAAGGTTTCTATTGCTCATTTAGGCCCCATTGGTACAAACTCAGAGACAGCAGCGATCGCTTACGCTAATTGGTTAGCTCAAAACCGACAGCAGGAAGCAACTTTTTTTCCTTGTTCTAGTATTGCGATGACCTTAGATGCTCTAGCTCAAAACAAGGTAGATTTAGCAGTAGTTCCTGTAGAAAATTCCATTGAAGGTACCGTAACCATTACCTTAGATCGACTATGGCAACTAGAAAAACTTAAAATTATTCAGGCTTTAGTCCTACCGATTTCCCACGCTCTTCTATCTTGCAATTCTGCTCTAGAAGAAATTACCACGGTTTATTCTCATCCTCAAGCTTTAGCTCAATGCCAGAATTGGTTGGAAAAATTTTTGCCCTCGGTTAAACTTGTTGCCATTAACTCTACTACTGAGGCTTTACCTTATTTAAAAGATGATCTAAAAGCAGCAGCTATTTCTTCGCCTAAAGCATCCCCGCTTTATCAAATACCTATTCTTTGTAATGACATAGGCGATTATACCGATAATTGTACCCGTTTCTGGATTCTCAGTTCCACTGCTAGCAATAGTGGTAGTTATCTTTCTTTAGCTTTTAGCTTGCCTCAAAATGCACCTGGAGCACTAGTTAAACCTTTGCAAGTTTTTGCTCGCAGAGGGATAAATATGAGCAAGATCGAGTCGCGCCCTACTAAACGTTTGTTAGGAGAATATATTTTCTTTATCGATTTAGAAGGTAATCTACAACACTCATCAGTTACCGCAGCCTTAACCGAATTATCTCAATATACTGAACAATTAAAAATTTTTGGGAGCTACGAGCTTTTAAAACTGAATTAATCTAGGGCATCTTTCAGAGCAGTCCAAGCAGCTAAATGATTGAGAGTGGAAGTCAAAATTTCTGCTTCTTTTTCTAAACGCTCCGCAGTATCTGGCATTTCTAACAACTTTTGCCGTTCGTAAGCTGGTAATCTCAGAAGGTTGCTACCAATCCAATAAGATAAATCAGTAGGTATGCTAGGAAGGTCGTCAGGCAAATCAATTTTTTGATTATTGAGTTTAGCTGACAAACTAACCACATTACGTAAGAGAGTTTCTACCTTAGTCGCCATAGGTTGTAGATCGTTTTGAGATGGTTTATCTTCAACCCACTCTACTAAACCTACTCGATAAGGTTTTTCTCTTACATACTCTAGTAATCTAAAGCGTTGCTGTCCTAAAGTGATCATTTTCATTTTATCGTCTGGTAGACGCTGAAACTTAATAATTTCAGCACAACAACCAAAATTAGCTATTTCTCCTGTGGCTGGATCAAACATCAATACACCAAAACGGCGATCGCTCTCTAAAATCGTATTCATCATGATACGATAGCGGAATTCAAAGATGTAAAGAGGAAGAGGACGACCTGGAAACAACACCACTTCAGGAAGAGGAAATAAAGGAAGCTCTCTAACAGCAACAGAGGAAGAAGATGCCATTTCTATAAAATTTACTCATAGTTTTCCTTCTTTACTTTAGCGAATTTTGCCCTAAGAAGACAGATAGAGCAGTTTTTATTTGATTCTTTACTAATAGTTAATGCTCGATCGAGCAACCGACCATTAACTATCAACCAACTAAAGTTTTACCTCAATATCAACCCCAGCAGGTAAATCCAGTTTCATCAAGGCATCAATAGTTTTAGATGAAGGTTGATAAATATCGATAATGCGTCGATGAGTACGAGTCTCAAAGTGTTCACGAGAATCTTTATCAACGTGGGGAGAACGCAATACGCAATAAATTTTTCTCTTAGTGGGTAAAGGAATCGGACCAATAGCTGTAGCGTTCGTTCTATTGGCTGTATCGACAATCTTCTCACAGGATGTATCGAGTAAACGACGGTCAAAAGCTTTCAAACGAATACGTATTTTTTGTTGCTGAATTGTTGCCATTTTGTTTAGTTGTCAAGGTTCAGAAAGTAAATAATTAAAATTGTCTATTTAGACACAAGTAAGAGCAGATAAGCTAGCATTTCATACTGCTATCTGCTCTTTACAATTAGGTTCGTTGTCCTACTTAAGAATTTTGGCAACGACCCCTGCACCAATGGTACGACCGCCTTCCCGGATAGCAAAACGCATTCCTTGTTCGATCGCAATTGCATTAATTAGTTCTACAGTCATTTTGATGCGATCGCCGGGCATAACCATCTCTACTGCTGTACCATCATCAGCCGTATAGTCTTTGATTGTACCAGTTACATCAGTAGTGCGTACATAGAACTGAGGACGATAGTTTTTAAAGAAAGGAGTATGACGACCACCTTCTTCTTTAGTGAGAACGTAAACTTCTCCTTCAAATTGGGTGTGAGGAGTAATAGAACCTGGTTTAGCTAGTACCATACCACGCTCAATATCATCTTTTTGTACACCACGTAGAAGTACACCAACGTTATCTCCAGCCATACCTTCATCTAGAGTTTTTTGGAACATTTCTACTCCAGTTACGGTTGTACTGCGAGTGTCTCTGATACCGACGATTTCTACAGTTTCCCCAACTTTAACTTTACCCCGTTCGATCCGACCAGTAGCCACTGTACCACGACCAGTAATAGAGAATACGTCTTCTACTGCCATCAAGAAAGGCTTATCAATTTCTCTTTCTGGAGTAGGAATATAAGAGTCAACATTTTCCATTAAGTCGTAGATTTTATCTACCCACTCGTTATCACCTTTAGCGATATTGGGGTTTTCGGTGACTGCTTCTAGTGCCAATAAAGCGGAACCAGAAACAATAGGAATATCATCCCCAGGGAAATCATATTCACTTAAAAGTTCACGGATTTCTAGTTCTACTAACTCTAATAATTCTTCATCGTCTACTTGGTCTTGTTTGTTCATAAAGACCACCAAACTGGGCACGCCTACTTGCTTGGCTAACAGAATGTGTTCGCGAGTTTGAGGCATAGGGCCATCAGCAGCAGATACTACTAAGATTCCGCCATCCATCTGTGCTGCACCAGTAATCATATTTTTCACATAGTCAGCGTGACCAGGACAATCTACGTGAGCATAGTGACGATTATCGGTTTCGTATTCTACGTGAGCAGTATTGATAGTAATCCCTCTTTCTCTCTCTTCAGGAGCAGCATCAATTTCATCATATTTTCTGGCTTTAGCTTTACCAGAAGCTGCCAAAGTCATGGTAATTGCTGCTGTTAAAGTAGTTTTGCCATGGTCAACGTGACCAATAGTACCAATGTTTGCGTGATCTTTATTCCGTTCAAACTTTGCGCGTGCCATGAATTATTTATTCCTTTCTTAAATTTATGCGTTCCCTTTGTTTTTTTCGATGATTGCCTCTGCTACATTGCGAGGCACTTCTTCGTAGTTACTGAACTCCATAGAAAATATACCGCGACCTTGAGTTTTGGAGCGGATATCAGTGGCGTAACCAAACATTTCGGCTAAAGGAACTTTAGCATCAACTTTGGCTTGACCATCTTCGGAGTTCATACCTTCTATGTTGCCTCGACGAGAGTTAAGGTCGCCCATGACATCCCCAAGGAAATCTTCAGGAACTTCTACCTCAACTTTCATCAACGGTTCTAATAGTATAGGAGATGCTTTAAGTACTGCATCTCTTACTGCCATTGAGCCAGCAACTTTAAAAGCCATTTCGTTAGAGTCTACATCGTGATAAGAACCATCCACTAAAGTTACTTTGATATCAATCAAAGGATAACCCGATAAGATACCAGTTTCACAGGTTTGTTTAATTCCCTGCTCTATGGCGGGTATGTATTCTTTGGGAATAACACCACCAACAATTTTCGAGACGAATTCAAAACCGCTAGCTGTCTCTCCTGGTTCTATTTCAATTACAGCGTGACCATATTGACCTTTACCGCCACTCTGTTTGATGTATTTACCTTCAGCTTTACTCCTCTTACGGATAGTTTCCCGATAGGCTACTTGAGGTTTACCAACAGTAGCTTCAACGTTAAACTCCCTTAGCATGCGATCGACGAGAATCTCTAGGTGCAATTCACCCATACCAGCAATTACTGTTTGATTCGTTTCTGGGTTAGTACTAACCCGAAATGTGGGGTCTTCATCTGATAGAGCTTGTAAAGCCTTAGATAGTTTTTCTACATCAGCCTTGGTTTGTGGCTCAACAGCCACCGAAATAACTGGTTCAGGAACAAACAGTGATTCTAGGATAATCGGGTTCTTGTCATCACATAGAGTGTCTCCTGTCCCAGCCAGTTTAAGACCGACTGCTGCACCCAAATCTCCTGCTCTCAATTCGTCTACTTCGATCCGCTCGTTGGATTTTAAGACTACTAGACGAGCAATTCGCTCTTTTTTATCTTTAGTTGCATTGTAGACATAACTTCCTTTTGACAAAACCCCAGAGTACACTCGCATGAAAGTTAGACGACCAAATTTATCTGTGGCTATCTTGAAAGCCAAAGCAGAGAAGGGTTCTTCATCATCAGATTTCCTCATCCCTTCTGTTCCATCAGGTAAAGTCCCTCTGATAGCAGGCACTTCCGTTGGTGCTGGTAAGTAATCTACTACTGCATCTAGTAAGACCTGAACTCCCTTATTTTTGAAAGCAGAGCCACAAAGCATAGGTATAATCGAGCCATTAATTGTACCTTTACGCAAAGCGGATTTAATTTCTGCTTCAGAGAACTCCTCCTCCATCATAAATTTTTCTAGGAGTTCCTCATCAGTTTCGGCAATTGCTTCAATCAATTTAGCTCGGTATTCCGTTGCCAATTCTTTTAGTTCTTCAGGTATCTCAGTATCGTCAATTTTCTCACCGAGATCGTCTTGGTAAATTTTGGCGCGCATCCTTACCAAGTCAATAATTCCTTGGAAATCATTTTCACTGCCGATAGGAACCTGGATAGGGACTGCATTAGCTCTCAGACGCTCTCTAATCTGTTCGTAGACTTTGAAGAAATTAGCACCTGTACGATCCATTTTGTTAACAAAAGCAATCCGAGGTACTTGATATCTATCTGCTTGTCTCCAAACGGTTTCTGATTGGGGTTGTACACCGCCAACAGAACAAAATACTGCAATTACACCATCTAGTACTCTCATCGAGCGCTCTACTTCAATAGTGAAGTCTACGTGTCCTGGAGTATCAATGATGTTGATTTTGTGATCTTTCCAACTGGTACTAATTGCTGCAGCAGTAATCGTTATTCCTCTTTCTTGCTCCTGTTGCATCCAGTCCATGGTAGCTGCGCCATCATGAACTTCACCCATTTTATGAGCGATACCAGTGTAGAAAAGAATTCGTTCTGTTGTTGTTGTTTTGCCCGCGTCTATATGAGCAGCAATGCCTATATTACGCACTCTTTCTAGCGGGATGCTCCGTACCACAGATACCTCCTTAAGTTTTGCTAGGCAAGTTATTCTAGATATCTACTATGTGTTTAAACTATTTACAATTTTATACTTTTAACTGTTTAAGTTTAGAGATAGTAGCAGAAGTTAGTTTACCGTCTCTTCTGTTACTACATCCAACTACTGCTGTAACTGATTTCTTAATAACGATAATGAGCAAAAGCTTTATTTGCTTCTGCCATGCGATGGGTTTCATCTCTCTTCTTCATTGCTCCTCCAGTTTCGTTGGCAGCATCCATGATCTCATTAGCTAGCTTCGCTGACATAGTGCGACCACCTCTAGAGCGAGAAAATTGAATCAGCCATCTTAAAGCCAAAGTAGTTCCTCTGCTTGGTTTGACTTCCATAGGAACTTGATAAGTTGCTCCACCAACCCTACGAGCTTTCACCTCGACTAAGGGAGTAAGATTTTTAATCGCCTGTTCAAAAGTCTCTAAAGGATCGTTGCCTGTTCTTTCATTAATGGTTTTAAAGGCATCGTAAACAATACGAGCAGCTAGGGATTTTTTGCCGCTACGCATAACTCGCCTGATAGTCATGTTGACTAAGCGACTATTATAGACAGGATCGGGAGGGACTGGACGTTTTTTTCTAATTGTACGACGAGACATTGTTTATACTTTTATGAGCTAATTTAGGTAACTATATCTAATAGCCTTCGATACTATACAATACAATTTGGCTTACTGTAATGCTCTCCAAACTTAATTAGCAGAGAAACAGCAAGTACATTGAAAGACTTACCAATCTATTTTCACTAAAAATGGCATCCTTCACTTGATTACATTTCACTAGAAGAGGATGCCTCAATTCGCCCAATCAACAACAGCGATTATGGGAAAATTCCAAGCTTATTTAGGACGTTTAGTGCCATACTTGGAGCGACCTTGGCGTCTATCTTTCACTCCTGTAGCATCCAAAGTGCCACGAATAATGTGATATCTTACCCCTGGTAGGTCTTTTACCCTACCACCACGAATCAAGACCACTGAATGCTCTTGTAAGTTGTGTCCGATACCAGGTATGTAAGCAGTGACTTCAAACTCTGAAGTTAGACGAACCCTAGCCACTTTTCTTAAGGCTGAGTTGGGTTTTTTAGGTGTGGTTGTGTAAACTCTTGTACAGACACCCCGACGTTGCGGGCATTCTTTTAGAGCTGGTGATTTTGTTTTCTTCTTTATTTGAGCGCGTTCGCTACGAATGAGTTGCTGAATTGTGGGCATGAGATAGATATAACTGCAATATAGTCCTCATGGCGAGGTGGTATAGCAGACAAACAAATTACCATCTTAACAATTAATTTTTTGAGTGTCAAGGACAAAAATAGTCTGCCTTCCTGATTATATCTCAGTTGTTTTAAAGGATAAACCACATTTGCAAGTAGAAGTGGAATTAGGGTTTTGAAAACGAAATCCTCCCCCCATTAAATCTTCTGAATAGTCTAATTTTAGATCTTGAACATAGGGGTAGGTTTGTTCGTCTACAATTACAGTAACACCATTGCTTTCATAGGAGCGGATTTGCTGTTGGTGAGGAACCGTTTTACTGTCCTCAGTTGTCACTTGAGTCTGACTTTGAAAACTTGATGTATCTAATTCCAAATTATAAAATAAACCAGAACAACCTCCAGCTTTGACGGATAAACGGAAGAGGTTGTCTGGTTGTTGACGTAATTGTTTTAATCGCTTAATTTCTCTAGCTGCAGCTTGACTAATTTGAATCATGCAGATTTTGTGATAATCATTTGATGGTCTGCTTCTTCGTCAATATTATCAGCTATTGAGCAGTTTTACTGTCTAGCGTAATCGTCTTGAAAACGAATAATATCATCTTCGCCTAGGTATTCGCCGTTCTGAACTTCAATTAAAACTAGTTTAATCACTCCTGGATTTTCTAGACGGTGACTAGTACACTGAGGTACATAAGTAGATTGGTTACTACTGAGGATCTTTTCTCGATCGCCACAGGTAACTTTAGCAGTGCCAGATACTACAATCCAGTGTTCACTACGATGATGGTGCATCTGTAAACTTAGGCGATGACCTGGATTGACTTCAATACGTTTGATTTTGTATCCAGTTCCCTCTTCTAGAGTGGTAAACGAACCCCAGGGGCGAATTTCTGTAGCAGCAATACCTACGGAAGATAAAGATTCTGGTAAATCTAGTTTACGATTTTGAGTAGTTTTTGTAGACTGAGACATAAAATATTAATTCTTAGAAAATTTACAAGGAATCCTGACAAGGCTAACTCGCTAAAGGAAAGCACGAGTCTAACAAAGTATAGAAATTTTACGGATCGCCAGTTAATTTAATTCACATAAAAAGAAATCAACTGTAGTCTATGCAAAAGATAACAAACAAATTAGCTAGGCGAAAATACCAAATCCGTATGATCTCGAGATCCATACAGAATCTTCATAAACATCATCGACTTTAGGGTAATTAAATTTATACTTCCTTCTTAAAGCTACAAAATTAGTACAGATAAACTTTTAGGTACAAATACTTACTTGCTTGAATGGTTAATTTTTCTTTTCCTTATCCAATTTGAGGTTAGTATTTCTTATAATGTATGTTAATTCTGCCGTATTTAAATTTAGTTGGAAATGAACAGACAGTATTAACTAAAAGTTTTTCTTGAAAATTTATTACATAGATATTGCAATTTTTCCCTAAAAAGTATGACTACTTGCTCCTTGTCAGACTTCTCAAGCAGTAAAAAGTGTACAAAGAGAGCAAAAATATTGTGCTAATAGGGTACTATTCTATAATCCCCAATTGTTATATTCTTATTGATTTTTTAGGTTGTAATTTAGCGAAATTAGAGATTTATAGATTAAAAATTCTCATTTTTTAAGATATTTGTACTAAGAGCATTTTATGGGTGGAAGAAACACTATGGCAAAAAAAACTAGCAAGATGACCATCAATCTACAACAACAAAGTAAATCTTCAGTAAGAACCACTTTTCAAGGTCAACATTGGTTAACACAAGAAAGAGATGCTTGTGGTGTAGGTTTTATTGCCGATCGCAATGGTTGTGCTAGTCATAAATTAGTAGAACAAGCTTTATTAGCACTAAGTTGTATGGAACATCGGGGTGGGTGTAGTGCCGATCTTGATTCTGGCGATGGCGCAGGATTAATGACAGCCTTACCAAGCAAATTGTTCCAAACTTGGTCAGAAGAAAATAATACTTCCTTGCCAGAACAAGAAGCCTACGGAGTAGGTATGGTATTTTTGCCCCAAGATGAACAGAAAGCAATTGAGTGCCGTTTATTTATAGAAAAGGTTGTTAGAGAAGAAAACCTGAAATTAATTGGGTGGCGTAAAGTCCCAGTAAATCAAGCAGTATTAGGTTTACAAGCTAGAGAAAATCAACCTCAAATAGAGCAAATCGTCGTTACTTCTGCTCAAAATTTGCGGGGAGACGAATTGGATAGAAAACTTTATATAGCACGATCGCGAGTAGGGAAGAAGCTAGAAGATAATTTTTATATTTGTTCTTTTTCTTGTCGGACTATTGTCTATAAAGGAATGGTACGCTCAGAAGTATTAGGGCAATTTTATCAAGATTTAACTAACGCAGATTATGAAAGCGTTTTTGCTGTTTACCATAGACGCTTTAGTACTAATACTATGCCCAAGTGGCCCTTTGCCCAACCAATGCGGTTGTTAGGTCACAATGGAGAAATTAATACGCTGCTAGGAAACATTAACTGGATGGCAGCTAGAGAAAAGAAACTAGAAGTTCCTGGTTGGGAAGAAGAAGAACTAGAAGGACTGACACCGATTGTTAATCCAGATAATAGCGATTCTTATAATTTGGACAGTACGATGGAATTGTTAGTCAGAACAGGACGTAGCTTGCCCGAAGCAGCTATGATCTTAGTGCCAGAAGCCTATAAAAACCAGCCCGATCTGAAACAATATCCCGAAATTGTTGATTTTTATGAATATCATCGTGGACTGCAAGAATCTTGGGATGGGCCTGCTTTACTAGTATTTAGTGACGGTAAAACTGTAGGAGCTACCTTAGACCGGAATGGATTGCGCCCCGCCCGTTACAGTATTACCAAAGATGGTTATATAATCGTAGCTTCAGAAACTGGAGTAATAGACTTACCAGAAGCCGAGATCGTAGAAAAAGGTAGACTTGGCCCTGGACAGATGATTGTTGTTGATCTTCAGTCCCATGAAATCTTACACAACTGGGAAATCAAACAACGGGTTGCTCACGAAAAAGCTTATCGAGAATGGGTACAACAGTATCGTCAAGCTCTTAAACCCCAGGCATTTAAACAGAAAACTCAATTAGAAACAAGAGAGTTGTTACGTCAGCAAACTGCCTTTGGTTATACTGCCGAAGATGTAGAAATGATCGTCCAATCCATGGCGATCGATGGGAAAGAACCTACTTTTTGTATGGGGGATGATATTCCTTTAGCGGTATTATCGGATAAACCTCGTTTGCTCTATGATTACTTTAAACAGAGATTTGCTCAAGTAACTAACCCCCCTATCGATCCTCTCAGGGAAAGTTTAGTTATGTCCTTATCAATGCAACTAGGGGCAAGGGGTAATTTATTAGACTTAAAGCCAGAAGATGCTCGTCTGTTGAAATTAGAAACGCCAATTATTAATGATGGTGAATTAGCAGCTATCCAAGATACTGATTTCAATACAGAAGTATTATCAACCATATATTCTATTGTTACAGGACCATCAGGTTTAGAACAAGCCGTCAATAAACTATGTCAACAAGCAGCCTCCGCAGTAGAAGCAGGGGCAGAAATTTTAATTCTGAGCGATAGAACTGACTCAGGAATTAATGAAAACTACAGCTATATTCCTCCTCTCTTGGCTGTAGGCGCAGTACATCATCACTTGATTCGTAAGGGTTTAAGGCTCAAAGCTTCTTTGGTAGTGGATACAGCACAGTGTTGGAGTACTCATCATTTTGCCTGTTTGATTGGTTACGGTGCTTCCGCTATATGTCCTTACCTAGCTTTAGAAAGTGTTAGAGGATGGTGGAGTGACCCTAAAACCCAAAAATTAATCGCTAATGAGAAAATTGAGCGCATTTCTTTAGAAACAGCCCAGGAAAACTATCGCCAGGCAATAGAAGCAGGATTATTAAAAATTCTCTCGAAAATGGGGATTTCCCTATTATCTTCTTATCATGGAGCGCAAATTTTTGAAGCATTGGGATTAGGATTAGAGCTAATAGACTTGGCTTTTGCGGGAACTACTTCCCGTCTGGGTGGTTTGAGTATAACCGAATTAGCCCAAGAAATAATTGCTTTTCATTGTCGCGCTTTCCCTGAACTGCAAAGTAAGAAGTTAGAGAATTTTGGCTTTGTCAAATATAAAAAAGGAGGAGAATATCATATGAACTCCCCCGAAATGGCAAAGGCTTTGCATAAAGCAGTAGGTAGTCAACAATACGACCACTATGAAGTTTATAAGCAGTATTTACAAGGTCGTCCTGTTACGGCTCTTAGAGATTTGTTGATTTTTGAGAGCGATCGCGATTCGATATCTATAGAGGAAGTTGAACCCGTAGAAGATATTGTTAAGCGTTTTTGTACAGGAGGAATGTCTTTGGGTTCTCTCTCTAGGGAGGCGCATGAAACTCTAGCTGTAGCTATGAATCGTCTGGGAGGGAAATCTAATTCTGGCGAAGGAGGAGAAGATCCTGTTCGCTATAAAGTCCTCGATGATGTAGATGAAAATGGTAATTCAGCCACTTTGCCCCATCTCAACGGTTTACAAAATGGTGATACTGCCAGTTCAGCGATTAAACAGGTAGCTTCTGGTCGTTTTGGCGTAACACCAGAGTATTTAATGAGTGCCAAGCAGTTAGAAATTAAAATTGCTCAAGGGGCTAAACCAGGAGAAGGAGGACAATTACCAGGGAAGAAAGTTAGTCCTTATATTGCTTCTCTACGGCGTTCTAAGCCAGGAGTTACGCTGATTTCTCCTCCGCCCCACCACGATATTTACTCGATCGAAGATTTGGCACAGTTAATTTTCGATCTACATCAAATTAACCCAAAAGCCAAAGTATCAGTGAAATTAGTAGCGGAAATTGGTATTGGGACGATCGCTGCTGGGGTAGCTAAAGCTAATGCCGATGTAATTCAAATTTCTGGTCATGATGGGGGTACTGGAGCTTCTCCTCTGGGTTCGATCAAACACGCAGGGGTATCTTGGGAATTAGGATTGACAGAAGTCCACCGAGTCTTGCTCGAAAATCAGTTACGTGATCGAGTTTTATTGAGAGCAGATGGGGGTTTAAAAACTGGTTGGGACGTAATTATGGCTGCTTTGATGGGAGCAGAAGAATACGGCTTTGGTTCGATCGCGATGATTGCGGAAGGCTGCATTATGGCAAGAGTATGCCATATGAACACTTGTCCTGTAGGGGTGGCCACCCAACAGGAAAGATTACGCCAGCGTTTTACTGGTGTTCCCGCTCATGTAGTTAACTTCCTCTATTTTGTGGCTGAAGAAGTACGTTCCTTATTGGCAAAATTAGGTTATCGTCGTTTAGAAGAAATTATTGGTCGTACTGACTTACTAACCCAAAGAACAGATGTTCAGTTAACCAAAACTAATGCTTTAGTCTTAGACTGTTTGCTCAATCTACCTGATGTTAAAAAAGGCCGTGGCTGGTTAAACCACAAAGAAGTACATGGCAATGGCAATGTTCTAGACGATCGATTGTTAGCAGAGAAAGAAATTACTACCGCAATTAGTCAGCAAAGAGCAGTGACTAAAGACGTAAAAATTATCAATACAGACCGTTGTGTAGGAGCGAGAATTGCTGGAGTTATTGCCTCCCAATATGGTAACAGCGGTTTTGAAGGAGAGCTTACTTTTAACTTCCAAGGTTCTGCTGGTCAAAGTTTTGCAGCCTTTAACTTGCCAGGAATGAAAATGATACTGGCTGGGGAAGCTAATGACTATGTTGGTAAAGGTATGCACGGTGGAGAAATTATTATTACTACTCCTGAAACAGCTACTTTCGATCCCGCAGAAAATGTGATTATTGGTAATACCTGTCTTTATGGTGCTACAGGTGGAGTTTTATATGCTAATGGTAAAGCGGGCGAGCGTTTTGCCGTCCGTAATTCTCTAGGCAAAGCGGTGATTGAAGGTGCAGGAGATCACTGTTGTGAATATATGACTGGGGGAATAGTAGTAGTCTTGGGTAAGGTAGGACGTAATGTGGGTGCTGGTATGACTGGCGGATTAGGTTATTTCCTTGACGAAGATGGTTCTTTCCCTGAAAAAGTCAACCCAGAGATTGTTAAGTTCCAAAGAGTAATTTCTACAGCAGGAGAAAAACAACTCAAAGAATTAATTACTAACCATGTAGACAAAACTGGTAGTCAGAAAGGACAAAAGATTCTGGATAATTGGCATACTTATCTACCTAAATTCTGGCAAGTCGTACCACCTAGTGAAGCGGAAAGTCCAGAAGCAAATCCTGAAGCTATGGTTGAATCAGAAGCGCAACCTTTAACTTCTGTATAAAAGAGATGGAAACGCTGCTTTATGTCTGGAAAATTACGCTCTGATTGTGATGATTTTCTTAAAAAATCTGACACAGCAGCGTCTCTCGTTAAAATTAAATAACTAGTAGTAGTTAAAGCCAAGAGAATTCAACTTCCATAGCCTTCCATCGCTCAAACTGCAACATTAGTTTATTTATTTTTGCCAACATAATAGTCTATTAAAATGAATAATAATCAACTACCACCTCAACAGGGTCTATACGATCCTCGCTTCGAGCATGATGCCTGCGGTGTTGGATTTATCGTCCACATGAATGGTCAGAAATCCCACGAACTTGTAGAACAGGCTTTGACGATTCTAAAGAATCTTGAACATCGTGGTGCTTGTGGTGCTGAGACGAATACAGGGGATGGGGCTGGTATTTTGATGCAAATACCCCATAAGTTCTTCAAGAAGGTAGCTGCTCAGGAAGACATTACTTTGCCAGAAGTAGGAAATTATGGTGTTGGCATGATCTACTCTTCTCCAGAGTGGGCGATAAGAGAGAAAGGAAGAAGAGCATTTGAAGCAATTGTCGCTGAAGAAGGACAAACGGTTTTGGGTTGGCGTGACGTACCTACCGATAACTCATCTTTGGGAAACACGGCTAAGTCGAGTGAACCCTTTATGCAGCAAGTATTTATCCAACGCGCACCCGATATAGATGAAGCAGCCTTCGAGCGGAAACTTTTTGTGATTCGCAAGCGTTCTCATAAAGCGATTCGTAAAGAGTTGGGCGATTCATTTTGGTATGAGTCTAGTGTTTCCTGTCGAACAATTGTGTATAAAGGGATGCTGATGCCGATGCAGGTAGGAGCCTATTATCCCGAACTCTACGATCCTGATTTGGAAAGTGCTTTAGCCTTGGTACATTCGCGCTTTAGCACTAATACCTTTCCTAGTTGGGAAAGATCTCATCCTTATCGCTACATTGCCCACAATGGAGAGATTAATACCCTAAGGGGCAACATAAACTGGATGCACGCTCGGCAGTCCTTGTTTGAGTCGGAGCTATTCGGCGATGATATGAAGAAGGTGCAGAATCTGATTAATATCGATGGCAGTGATTCGAGTATTTTTGATAATACTTTAGAGCTAATGGTGTTGGCAGGGCGATCGCTACCCCATGCAGTTATGATGATGATCCCCGAACCCTGGGCTGCTCATGAATCCATGAGTGACGAGAAAAAGGCTTTTTATGAATACCATTCTTGTTTAATGGAACCTTGGGATGGCCCAGCTTCCATCGCCTTTACGGATGGGACAATGGTAGGAGCGGTTCTTGATCGCAATGGCTTACGTCCATCTCGTTACTACGTTACCAAAGATGACCTGGTAATTATGGCATCGGAAGCAGGAGTGCTAGACGTTGCCCCAGAAAATGTAGAGTTTAAAGGGCGTTTAGAGCCAGGCAAGATGTTCTTGGTCAATATGGAAGAAGGACGCATTGTTGCCGACGAGGAAATTAAACAAGCAATTATCAAAGAGCATCCTTATCGCCAGTGGCTGGATCGCTATTTGGTAGATTTGTCGTCTTTGCCTGAACCAAATCTAGCTAATAATTGGTCGCAGGTTTCTGCTCAGGAACTAACTACGACTATCCAGCAACAGATGACCTTCGGTTATACTTTTGAAGAACTGCGAATCTTACTCAAGCCAATGGCTATGAATGGAGTTGAGGCTCTGGGTTCGATGGGTTCGGATACACCCTTAGCAGTACTTTCAGATCGCCCTAAGCTACTTTACGACTATTTCCAGCAACTATTTGCTCAAGTAACTAATCCTCCTATCGATTCAATTAGGGAAGAAATTGTTACCTCTCCAGCAACAACTATTGGTGCTGAGCGCAACCTACTCGATCCTCAACCCGAAAGTTGCCATCTGATTAAATTAAAAACCCCTGTAATTACTAATACAGAACTAGCCAAGCTCAAACACTTGGATGGGGATTTTAAGTCCATTACCCTACCGATTGTATTTAACCCTAAAGAGGGGGTGCGGGGTTTAGAAGCAGCGATCGAGGAGATTTATAGCAAGGCCGATCGAGCGATCGCTGAAGGAAAAAGTATTATTATCTTAAGCGATCGGTATGTCAACCAAGATAACGCTCCGATTCCTGCTTTACTTGCAGTAGCTGGGTTACATCACCACTTAATTCGGCAGGGAACTCGTACCAGAGTGGGAATTGTTCTAGAATCGGGTGAACCTAGGGAAGTACATCATTATGCAGTCTTGCTGGGTTATGGTTGTGGTGCGATTAATCCTTATCTGGCTTTTGCCACTCTTGAAGACATGATCGCTCAAGGCATACTGACTGATGTGGATTATCAGACTGCTTGCAAGAATTATATTAAAGCAGTGACCAAGGGAACAATTAAGATCGCCTCTAAGATTGGCATTTCTACTTTACAAAGTTATCGAGGCGCGCAAATTTTCGAGGCAATTGGACTCAACCACTCAGTAATTGACCGTTATTTTACCTGGACAACTTCCAGAATTGAAGGGGTGGATCTAGAAGTAATTGCCAAAGAAACTATCTTACGTCATAGCCATGCTTTCCCCGATCGAGACGTTAATGGACATACCCTTGATGTAGGAGGGGAATATCAATGGCGCAAAGATGGCGAGGCTCATTTGTTTAGTCCTCAAACCATTCACACCTTGCAACAAGCAGTAAGAACGGGAGATTACGAACTTTATAAGCAATATGCCAAACTGGTAAACGAGCAGAATCAGCAACGCTTTACCCTAAGAGGATTGCTGGAATATAAAGATCGCGAACCAATCCCCCTAGAAGAAGTAGAACCGATCGAAGCGATTATGAAGCGGTTTAAAACTGGGGCAATGAGTTACGGCTCAATTTCTAAAGAAGCCCATGAGTCTCTGGCGATCGCCATGAATCGCATTGGTGGAAAATCGAATACAGGAGAAGGAGGGGAAGATCCAGAACGCTACACCTGGACAAATGAACAGGGTGATTCTAAAAACAGTGCAATTAAACAAGTAGCATCGGGACGTTTTGGCGTTACTAGTCTGTATTTATCCCAAGCCAAAGAAATCCAGATCAAGATGGCACAGGGAGCAAAACCAGGGGAAGGAGGACAATTGCCAGGGAAAAAAGTTTATCCTTGGATTGCTAAAGTCCGCCATTCTACCCCAGGAGTAGGCTTGATTTCTCCCCCACCTCACCACGATATTTACTCCATTGAAGATTTAGCCGAGTTAATCCACGATTTAAAAAATGCCAATCGGGAAGCAAGAATCAGCGTTAAATTGGTATCAGAAGTAGGGGTAGGTACGATCGCAGCTGGAGTCGCCAAAGCCCATGCAGATGTAGTACTAGTCTCTGGTTTTGACGGTGGCACTGGGGCATCTCCCCAAACTTCAATTAAACACGCAGGACTACCTTGGGAACTCGGTTTAGCTGAAACCCACCAAACCTTAGTCTTAAATAACCTCCGTAGTCGCATTGCCGTAGAAACCGATGGTCAAATGAAAACTGGTCGCGATGTAGCGATCGCAACTTTACTGGGTGCTGAGGAATTCGGGTTTTCTACTGCCCCCCTAGTTACCCTCGGCTGTATCATGATGCGGGTCTGTCACATGAACACCTGTCCCGCGGGAGTCGCTACTCAAGATCCTAGACTGCGTAAGAACTTCATTGGCGATCCCGAATATACGGTCAACTTTATGAAGTTTATTGCTCAAGAAGTAAGGGAAATTATGGCAAGTTTGGGCTTTCGTACCCTTAATGAAATGGTGGGACGTACCGATGTTTTAGAAGCGAAAAAAGCCGTAGAGCATTGGAAAGCTAAGGGAATAGATCTTGGCAAAATCCTTTACCAGCCCGAAGTTGCCCCAGAAATAGGTCGCTATTGCCAAATTCCTCAGGATCATGGGCTAGATAAATCTTTAGACATTACTGTTTTACTCGATCTCTGTCAACCAGCGATCGAGAAGGGTGAAAAAGTCAAAGCTACTCTACCAATTAAAAATACTAATCGGGTAGTTGGGACAATTCTGGGCAATGAAATTACCAAGCGTCATTGGAATGGCTTGTCAGAAGATACTATTCATCTCCATTTTCAAGGCAGTGCAGGACAAAGTTTTGGTGCATTTGTACCTAAGGGAGTAACTTTAGAATTAGAAGGAGATGCCAACGATTATTTAGGCAAAGGTTTGAGTGGAGGTAAAATCATTGTCTATCCTCCTGGTGGTTCTACTTTTGTTCCAGAAGAAAACATTATTATCGGCAATGTGGCATTTTATGGCGCAACTAGTGGTGAAGCTTATATCAATGGTATAGCGGGAGAAAGATTCTGCGTTCGTAACTCCGGTGTGCATGCAGTAGTTGAAGCAGTTGGGGATCATGGTTGTGAATATATGACTGGTGGTAAAGTTGTCATTCTAGGATCGACGGGGCGTAATTTTGCTGCGGGAATGAGTGGAGGAGTAGCATATATTCTCGATGAGAAAGGAGACTTTGCAACCCGTTGCAACACTCAAATGGCAGATGTTGAAACCCTTGATGAAGAAGACCGCGAAACTATTTACCAGATGATCCAGAAACATGCGGATTATACCCAAAGTCAAAAAGCAGCTAAAGTTCTAGCAAATTGGCAAGAGATGGCAGCAAAGTTTGTCAAAGTAATGCCCAGAGACTACAAGCGTGTATTACAAGCGATTAAAGAAGCGATCGGCTCAGGTTTGAGCGGTGACGATGCCTTAAAGGCAGCCTTTGAAGCCAATGCCCGTGATGCTGCTCGCATTAGTGGAAGCTAGTAGGGGCATTTCTGTAGGGGCGTTTCGTGAAACGCCCCTACCAATAATTGATAATTAATTCTTTTTCTGAACAGACATAATAGACAATACAAACATGGGAAAACCAACAGGCTTTATTGAATATCTACGAGAAGAACCTTCTGAACTAGCTCCCGTCGATCGCATTCGTAACTGGGACGAATTTCATCTACCCATGCCAGAGGATAAACTCCGCACCCAGGCTGCTAGATGCATGGACTGTGGTACGCCCTTCTGTCATACTGGCATCACAATTAATAGAATGGCGAGTGGTTGTCCGATCAACAATCTGATTCCAGAATGGAATGACCTGATTTATCGTGGACTTTGGCGTGAAGCCCTCGATCGCTTGCATAAAACCAATAATTTTCCAGAGTTTACTGGTCGTGTTTGTCCTGCACCCTGCGAAGGTTCTTGTGTTTTAGGAATTCACAATCCTCCAGTAACAATTAAAAACATTGAATACTCAATTATCGAAAAAGGTTGGCAGGAAGGTTGGGTTAATCCAGAACCACCACAAAAACGGACAGGGAAAAAAGTTGCGGTAGTTGGTTCAGGTCCTGCGGGGCTTTCTGCTGCTGCCCAACTCAATAAAGCTGGTCATTGGGTAACTGTGTTTGAACGGGCAGATCGTCCTGGTGGATTATTGATGTATGGCATTCCCAACATGAAATTAGACAAGCAAGAAATTGTGATGCGTCGGATTCAACTTTTAGAAGCGGAAGGGGTAACATTTACCTGTAACACTGAAATTGGGAAAGATATATCTGCCGAACAATTAAAAGCCGAATATGATTCGGTGATTCTTTGTACTGGCGCGACCAAACCCAGGGATTTACCCATCGAAGGTCGTTCTCTCAAGAGCATCCACTTTGCCATGGAATTTCTTACTGCTAATACTCAAGCTCTTCTAGACGATAAAGATACTAATATTTCTGCACAAGATAAAGATGTAGTGATTATTGGTGGTGGTGATACTGGTACTGACTGTGTAGGTACATCAGTGCGTCACGGTTGTCGCAGTCTGGTACAACTGGAAATCATGCCCCAGCCCCCTCTAGAACGAGCACCGAATAATCCTTGGCCAGAGTGGCCCAAAGTTTATCGCCTTGATTATGGACAGGAAGAAGCTGCTGCTCAATTTGGTGACGATCCTCGTGGCTATCTTACTACTGCAACCAAATTTGAAGGAGACGAACAAGGACAAGTAAAAGCAGTTCATACTGTACAGATAGAATGGAAAAGAGATGACAACGGTCGCTTTATTCCTCAACCTATAGCTGGTACAGAAAAAGTTGTACCCGCCCAATTAGTTCTCTTAGCAATGGGTTTCTTAAGTCCAGAACAACCTCTTCTAGATGCTTTTGGACTAGAAAAAGATGCCCGTAATAACATCAAAGCAGAACATGAAAAGTACACTACTAATATTCCCGGTGTTTTTGCAGCAGGAGATTGCCGTCGTGGACAAAGCCTAGTAGTTTGGGCTTTCAACGAAGGTCGGGGTGTGGCTCGTGAATGCGATCGCTATTTGATGGGGAGTACTGACTTGCCTTAAAGGTAGGTAAATTTTAGTTTTTTAGCGATTACCTTGAAAGTCAAATTCTGTTTGATTAATAAGGCGATCGCTACTATCGCATTACGCATGTACGTTAGGACAAAACACTTATAATTGTAAGGTCGAAGGTTGGTTCGCCCTTACATTATTTATATATAGCGTTTCTCGGACTCATGAGGTACACCCAACACCTGCCTTCTGCCCTCTGCCTTCTGCCTCAAAACCAAAAACTCTGTACCTCACCAGTATGAGAACTGCTATATATCCTAAGCTAACGTAAGTTCGGAGTTTGGTATTATTCTAAATGTCTAAATATCAGGATATATATCCGTCAGCTCCACATAATATTGCTAAAATGGCGATCGCTATTATATCTACTAGTCTGTGTGAGCTTCTAGTCACAACTCTCTGGTCTGGTATCTTGCCAAAATGCTTTTCTATCGATTCTTTT